>PLMS01000103.1 GCA_003142575.1 Ignavibacteriota bacterium | reverse complement strand
GACCACTTCATCACAGCGGGTGGATCATTCGCCACGACAAAAGAGTCCGGACAATGGAGACTTGAAGGAAAGGAATATAGTGTGAAGGATGGCGATATTATTTCCATCAGACACAGCTAAAGTCTGTTTATTCAATTTACATTTGATAATTTATTAAGATCCTAAAGTATGAGGAGTTACATAATGGAAAGCCTACGAGGCACGCAAACAGAAAAGAATCTATTAGCGGCGTTCGCCGGAGAATCACAGGCAAGAAATCGCTACACCTTTTTCGCTTCCAAAGCAAAGAAAGAGGGGTACGAACACATTGCCGCAATATTTTTAGAAACTGCCGACAATGAGAAAGAACATGCCAAGCGTTTTTTCAAGTTTCTTGAAGGCGGAGAAGTTGAAATCACTGCATCATTTCCGGCGGGCGTTATTGGCACAACAAAAGATAATTTGAAAGCAGCGGCAGATGGCGAACAGGAAGAGCACACAAAGTTATATCCACATTTTGCTGAGGTTGCGAAACAGGAAGGGTTTGCCGAAATAGCTATAGCTTTCCGCACTATCGCACTTGTGGAAAAACATCATGAAGCACGATACCGCAAATTGTACAAACAGGTTGAAGAAGGAACTGTATTTAAGAAAGAAAAGGTCGTTCGCTGGAAGTGTCGGAACTGCGGGTACATTCACGAAGGAAAAACACCTCCTGCAAAATGTCCTGCATGCGAACATCCGGAATCATACTTCGAGGTGATAGAAGAAACCGAATAAATTATTTCTCATCGTTTTTCTAGAACAAGAACGCCAGATATTTTGCAAGATCTGGCGTTCATTTTTTCGACAGCTTACCATGTTACTGTAATACTGGTTCACCGCGTTGGATAAATTGGATAGGCACGCCCCATGGATTCCGTAGCATGAGAATCTGATCGCCACCACTGCTCACTTTAACATCTTCCACTAATGTTGCGCCCGCCGCAATGAGTCCGTTGCGAATTGCTCGAATATCGTCCACCATAAAGGCGATATGTATGGAAAGATGGTTCATCTTCCACATGTCGAGCACAGGATATTCGCTGTTGTTGAAAACTTCCATCATCATATTGCTGCCGGCATCTGCAAAAAAGTTTGTATACGTTGGTGGAGTGCCTTTGCGCATTACCTTCATTCCAAGATTTTCGAAATACCAGTTCGTCATACTTTGTGGATCCGTAACATTGAGCGCAAAGTGTTCCGGGCGTATGCCGGCGGGAGTAAGCATCGGTGATTTACGTTTTACAAATTGCATAGCAAGTCCCCACGGATCGCGCATCATCAATACTTGGTCGCCGGCTGGTGTGGTAACAACATCTTCCACTAAAGTCGCACCTGCGGCAAGAATCGAATCGCGCATGGATTTTACATCATCCACCATGAATGCTAAATGCAATGCAAGATGGCTTAACTTTCTATACTCTGGAACTGGAACGCTTGGATTGTTGTATAATTCGAACGTCATATTGCCTGCAGTATCACCTATGAAATGCGTATTTGCCGGCGGCAGACTCTTGCGCACGATTTTCATTCCCAAATGATCACAGTACCATTGAGCGATGGCTGCCGGATCTGTCACGTTAAAAGCAATATACTCCAGGCGCGGTTTCTGTTTCAATAGAACAATTTGATCTTTTGATTTCTGATTCGTTGAATTTACCATAAACACGCTTTCGTTTAGATCTATTCGATTATTCATCAGTGTTATTTCGTTCAATTTTTTTTCCGGGTCAATCTGGATGCTGCACTTGTGCAGATCGGTTGTTGGCGGTATCGTGAGAAGCACTTCAGCATACTTCGGCAAAAGATCTACCGGAGCCTGAATTGCAGGTATTTGTACAGCTGAAATGGACTTATCATTTTGCATGACTGCCAACATTACTGCCGGAGCATCAACCGAGCCAAGATTATGCACTTTCACTTTGATTGTGTTTCCTTGAACGGTGATGTCTTCTTTTCCGATACCTAAATCCGGACGTTGCCAGTACGGGACTGATTTGGATTGAAGTTTTAACATGATAATCGTTGTTTTATGCGGTGCAAATGTTAATTGTATATTTTTGCTCCGTTCTAGATCGACAACTTGAGTTGAAAAAATTGTGTCGGCTTTTTCGTCGCCGTTTATGTCAAAACCCTGGGTCACTTCCCATTTCCCCGGTTCAACATCCCAAGCCGTCATAGTCGTTTCCACCGGTTTATTGTCTATTGCATATGCTACAATCTTGATTGCAGATGGTGTTGATTCGGGAATGAGAATTGCAGCGCTTTCTTCGGTCGCCGGAGCATTGAATTTCCAACTTACCACTTGACCAGGATATATCATACCACGCACTAATGCAATACCGCCCAACCGCGAACGCTGGAGTTCACGGTTTGCAGCAAAAACACGATCGGTCCAAAGCGATCCTTCTGTATTTATATATTCCCGCAGAACCGATGATTCAATTTGATCGGCATAATAATTTTCTAAATACGTTTTATCCCCTGTCATCTGCCAAGCAACATGTCTAAAAAAATCATTCCTATTTATCGGTGTGGTTTTCGCCAAAATCTTTTTGCCAAATGTACTCCGCACATTGAGAATATCGAGAGCATTATTGCTGATTGTTCCAAGAATTTCTTCTCCGAAACCCAACAATGGTTGAATATATTTCTGATCACCCGTCAACCGATAGACAGCCCACAGTAATTGCAATCCGGCAGAAGACGTGCTGAATGTAGCGCCGTTCCCCATGCTTGCGGCAAGCATTCCTTTTGATCCAAGCGGTGATGGGCGCGCGGAATCGCTTGAGAAATTAATTTCCGTATCAAAAACAATCTTCCCCTTTTCATCTTTCCGCGCATGTGCCAATAATCCATCAGCCATATCTATTGCTAATTGGCGTGCACGAAGATTACCATTATATGTTGCTAATGTTAGCACCGGTTCTAGAAGCAGAAATTGTTGCGGTTGCAGTGCCCATTCCCATACACTCTCGTCTGCAATTTTTGTCCCGCTAAAATAACTGGAGCGGAAATGGCGATGTCCCGCTTTATTTTTCAGCATTATTCTTTCATCCAAAGCACGAACTGTCTCCATGATGCGCTCGAGCTGCTTGGGACTTCCATAATCCACTAACATTGCTTGCGTCTGAGCTTCAATGCCATCTTCATGAGCATGCAAGCCGTCAGTTTGAATAGTTGCAAGTCCGTTTGTAAACATGCCTTGCTCGTATATAGCATCCAGCATGCGAAGAATTGCACCGCCAATCTTTTTGGGTTCACAACCCATCAGGGCTGCACCGGGCCAACAATTTGTTTGATCGTCATCGTCCGAAAGCCCGCCGCCTAACTCTCCATTTGAAATTTGGCGATTATCTATCCACCACAACACAAAACGCTTAAAGTAACGCAAGTCTTCAATTTGCCGAAATGCCCAGAGTGGAACACCTTCCGGACATATCGGTTGGATAAATGGCGGCTTTGTAGAATCAAGGCCATACTCGTAAGCATAATTCTGTCCGGGATAGTGCTTTGGATCGATTCGCAACAAATCTGTAATGTCCACCACCAAACGGTTATAGAGGTTCAACCTTGTGTCATTCGGGTGTTCTTCAATTATATGCGCAATATTATCGCGAACTTGTGTAAAACGATCCTGCACATGCTCACGATATGCCTCTTTCCACGGTTTGAAAATAAGACGAATGCGCGCACCTTCCAAAGTCTTCACACTAAAATCTTTTTCCGCACTGGCGATGGTCAAATACAAACTTTTTCCGCTGGGCAAAATACGATCTCGTGTATCCAACCAAAGTGTGCGTGATTCGTTCGGTTTCACCGAGAACGAGAAATCCAGCATATTGCGCATTGGCCAGATTGGATCTTTGATTTGTATGTTGATGGGAATTAAGTTTCCATTTGCTGGTTTCAATTTTAGAGCCGGCAGATCGATTGCAATACCGTCTAAGCCGCCGTTAATTTTATCCCATGTGTAGGCAGAATCAAGATCGCTCGCAGCACCAAATTCACTCCGAGCATCGTGTGGAATAAGTACATGCACTAACGGTAACGACGTGATGAATCCATTCCCCTTTGTTGATTGAGAAATACCATTCGGCATCGCGACCATTACCGATCTCTCATCCGGCATGTAACGTCCGTTAATAAATTTTAGTAAAGGCTGGAATTGCACATCTCCAGTACTTGCATTGCTTGTGAGAGAATAGCTCAGCGTGCAAATACCTGAAGGTTCTTTACCGGCTTCAACATTGTAGGCGGACAATTCGCCTATGGGCATCTCCTGTTCAACATTATCAAACCGGATTTCCTGTCCGCGTATTGGTTCCACAGTATGAAAAGTTTTTTCTTGTCCTTGGGGGCGTTGGAACAGTTCTTTTTCATGCAGTATGTTTCCACTTTTATCTGTTGTCACCAGAGACATCTTTCCATACGCCGCACCAGAAATTTCCAGATGATTCCAAGTTTCATCCGGCATGAAAAACGTCACGGACTTCCCGGATAGAGAATAACAATCCCAATCAGGCAACTGGAAATAATCATTGCGTCCGGGCAACCGAGATCGGTTGTACACCCCGGGCCAAGTTGTTTCCCTAATTCCATCCGTGCTCTTCCACCACCAACGTTTCAGATCATATACATCTCCGATTTCCACTTTTCTTACCCGTGTTGCCGGCTGTTCCAGATAAACCGGAACATCGCCTTCTCGGTTCCATCCATAACGTAACCGCCATTCTGCCTGCCACTTAGAATTATGGAGTGTGCGCATAAGTTTTGGAACTTCACCCGCCGGCTCTCCTTTTGCTAAGCGAGCTATGTTTCCATTGGAAAGCATACGGTCGTAAATTCGAATTTCATCAATATCACCGCCACGCTGAAAGTTATACGCGCTCTGCACTTGCATCGGGCTGATAATGCGCGAATGCGGCCCAAACTGATCAAGGCCCGTATAGAGAACTACAACGCTGTCTTTCTTCGCGGCTAATTTTCCGTTGACGTAAAAACGGATTCCACTTGTTTCATCCCATGACAATGCAAGGTGTATCCATTGATTCGGTTTTGGAAACGGAGACAATGTATAAGAGACCCTCACTCGCGCCAGATTCGCATCTGTAACAAATGCATCAAAGCCCTTTCCATTGTAATCGATGCGAAGCCACACCATGTCCCAGCTGGAATGATCGGCAAAACCCACGCGGAAGATTGGGAATTCTGTTTTGCCAACCGGTTCTCGTGATCGCCAAAAGAAACTCAGTGTGCCTCGCTCTGCATAAATATTTCCCGGCGCCCAGTATGACATTAACTGGTCATCGCCACATTCAAATCCCGGTCCTTTTGCACCATCGGGAATAAGTTTCACGTTTGCCAAATAATTCGGCTCCGGCATTCCATTCGCGGCAAAGTCGGCTTTGAACCCTTGGTCTCCAGAAAGATAGAATAGAAGTCCTGGCTCTTGCTTCTTAGATGCAGGCGAAGCCGGAAGCAAAGACCAGATACAGAAATGAAGCGAGAAAGCAATCAAAATGATTTTCGAGAATCTATTATGCAAACTAAAACGATTCATGGGGTTATCCAATCTTCAGAATTCAAATAAAATTATGAGCACCTGTAACAGCGATCATCATTGGGCAGAGAATTTATCAACGGCTGCTTTTGCAACAACTCCGTCTTGATCGGAAGAGCCGCCACTTATTCCAATCGCTCCAATATACTGTCCATCAACCACGATTGGTAATCCTCCTTCGATCGCTATTGCATTCGGTAAACTTAGAATGGCAGTTCTCCCTTCCTTTATAACCTTGTCTTCAAAAACTTTTGTTGGCCGTTTAAACAAAATTGCCGTCTTCGCTTTTTGAATTGCAACTTCGATGCTGCCAATTTGGGTATTATCAATTTTTTCTAGATACATCAAATTGCCGCCATCATCTACAATGGCTACGACCATCGTCCATTTATTCTTCAGTGCTTCAGCTTCCGCCGCCGAGGCAAGTTTCTTTGCCGCATCGAGCGTCAGCACTTTCTTTGTAGCAAGCTGTGCATTGGCAGGCATAGAAAAAAAAGATATGCAGACAAGCGCCATCAAGACGGATGCTATCATGAATTTTTTCATACGATCTCCAATTGAATTGAGTTTAGATTATCCGTTGCTTTGATTCCAAAGGATTCCTTTCGAGAGTCACTTCCTGATGCACATCCTACCCTCTGTCAGGACGAAGTCCTTACCGTCTATTTTTCATCATGAGAAAATCTAATCAAAAGGAACTTCATATACAAAAGAAAAAGCCCAATCAACCGCTTACTGATCGGGCTGAGGAACAATCAATATTTTTAAAAATATGTCGCTCCTTCCAGTACAAAAATTCTTTCACGCTTGCAATTTGTATTGGATCGGTGCCACGGCGTACGCCTTACTCGGACTTCATTCCTTCTTCACCGTTGGTGAGGACGAATGTAGAGCATGGGCGATCAAGAACGGGATGACGGCACAAGAAGCAGCTGGCGTGATCCATTCTGATTTTTTTTTGCCAAGTTTATCCGCGCAGAAGTAGTTCATTACGACCACTTCATCACAGCGGGTGGATCATTCGCCACGACAAAAGAGTCCGGACAATGGAGACTTGAAGGAAAGGAATATATTGTGAAGGATGGCAATATCATATCCATGAGGCACAGTTCATTCAATGCATCTTTCAATAATGGGCACTTGTAAAAACACTTCTTTAGATTGGGAAAAATTCGCTTTATATCTGTTTTAAAGTTCGATCTTCGGTATTAAGATTTTTATCTAAAAGTATTAGTTCTGTACAGCTTTTTTTAAGACACTTTCTTCCATCTATGCCATTTGATTCGTATCTTATTTTAATGAAAGTCTATTCCATTCAGCCAATCTGAGATTAAAGTATGGGCAGGATATATGAAACACGAAAGTATGTGATGTTTGCGCGCTTTGCGCGGATGTCAAAAGCATTTAACAGAATCGGACGCGATATTTATGTTGCCGTGAAATCAGGCGGACCAGATCCAAAAGCCAATTCACGCCTTCGCATCGCAATACAGAATGCAAAAAGTGTCAACATGCCGAAGGATCGCGTTGAAGCCGCTATCAAACGCGCCTCGCAAAAAGATACTACGGGTTACGAGGAAATTATATATGAAGGATATGCACCGCATGGTATCGCTGTCGTTGTTGAGTGTGCAACCGACAACCCGACACGCACTGTCGCAAACATCAGGCATTACTTTTCGAAAGGCGGCGGATCACTTGGCTCATCTGGTTCTCTCATGTTTATGTTTGAACGCAAAGGACTCATTCGGATTGGTGCTTCAAAAATATCAGATATTGATGAGTTCGAGCTTGAATTAATTGATCATGGATTAGACGATCTTGTTCACCATGAACAGGAATTACTGATCTATACTTCTTTCCAGGATTACGGCAAAATGTTGAAATATTTTGATGAAAAAGGAATTGAGGTTATCAACTCTGAGCTTCAATATCTTCCCTCAACAACTAAAGAATTATCCGAAGACCAAGCGAAGGAAGTGAAGGAACTGCTGGATAAAATCGAAGAAGACGACGATGTGCAGTCGGTCTTTCATAATATGGTGTAAATGCTTTTGCTTTTGTAGGGACGTAATGAATCACGTCCTCTTACGCAGAGATTTGATAAATCAAATCCCTACGAGGATTTTTCCTCAACAATCTTTATCTCTTCTTCATTTTTCCCTTGTCATTACGATCCCGCCGCTTTTTTTCCGGAAAGGCAATGTATCAAGAAACATACAATATGGATGGTGTTGTAGACAATCGGATGATAAAAATCCAACAATTCAACCATAAATGGGTACTTCTCCTGGCACGTTGCTTGCGTTTATTCCTATACAAGTGAAAGTATGATACGATGTGCATTATAAAACGAATACTTATTCTTCTCTTTATTCTTAGTGTCGGCAACATACTCAATCAAAAATCTTGGGCAGCGCCAAATCCGAATCTTCCTGATTTTGGAACGCAGTTTGGATTATTCTATTCTTCCCTCTCCTCTCACGGCGAGTGGATTGAAGTAGATTCAGGATTCCGGGTCTGGCGTCCATTCCATATTCCTCATCAATGGCGGCCGTATCTCCTGGGTCAATGGGCTTGGACGGATTACGGATGGTACTGGATGTCGAATGAACCGTTTGGTTGGATCACGTATCACTATGGTCGTTGGTATAATGATGACTACTATGGCTGGGTGTGGATACCGGATGATGTCTGGGGACCTGCATGGGTCGAATGGCGATATGATGACGACTACATTGGCTGGGCACCGCTGTCGCCGTATGCAAAATTCAATATTTCATCCGGAATGAGATTTACAACACATTGGTCAGCTCCCGTGCATTACTGGAACTTTGTTCGGTATTATCGCTTTGGAGCCGTCATTCGCTATAGAGATCTCGCATCGATGGAACATACGAGACGTCTCATTCGCACAACACGAAACGGTTCGCAGTATGAAGTAAATCATGACCGCATCATCAATCGTGGCGTTGACCGAGCGCTCATTGAGCGGCACGGCAATCTGCGAATTTCAAGAACAGAAGTACGGGATGTGCATGAACAATCTGGAGAGCGGATGATACGATCCGATGGCAATCGCCGTACGGAACGTATTGAAATCTATCGTCCCACGAGAGATGAAATGCAGCGCGGCAGAGAACGCATCGAAACACGGCGCGGCGACCAGGCTCTTTCAATCGATATAAAAAAGATTGAACGGCTACGTGTCGAATCTCGCGCACCTTCCGATGAACGTTCCCGCCGTGATCCGGTAAGGACAGAGGAACAACAACCTGAGCGCAGCATTCAACGCGAAGCCCAACAACAAGAACAGCGACGTGCACGCGAGACACAGCGCGAAAAGCGACCGCGTGAGTACACCCCGCGAGTGCAAGAGCAGAAACCGCAACATGATAGAAAAGAAATGCGACATGAGCTTATTCAACGATATGAGCGTAAACAGAATCCTTCGCCGCCCACGACACATGTAGCACCACAAAAAAGAATAGAACGTCACCGAGCGAGTTCTTCGAGCGCACATCCTAACAGATCTTCGCTTGAGAAGCGCTTAAGTCCTAGTGGTGGTAAACGGTAGAATTAAGATTCCGGTTTAATCTCGATATCTTTTTCAACAACAGTTATCAAATTATCCGTAGTTTTTGCCAAACGCTCAGCAAGATTGATTATAATTTGCTTTGTCATTTTAGGATAATGCTCGATGATATTATCAAGAGACGTCTTGAAATGTATAACTTGCGTCGGTTCAAGTGCAATCAACGTAGCGGTTCGGGGAGTATTGAGAATTCCGCTCAGTTCACCGAAGACAACTCCACGCTGGCTAAACTCTGCCACATTTCTATCATGTTTGAAAACACCAACCCTCCCTTTCAACAAAACGTACCACCCAACTTCTTTATCCCCTTCGCTGGCAATAACCTGTTTTTCGGCATACTCCTGAATATTGCTGGAGTTCAGCAGTTCATTATCCTCGATAATATTCTTCATCTCATTTCCCTCTATGAACATCGGACATTAGTAATAAGCACTGAATACTTTTTATCACGTTTTCATTCCTCCATCGATTGCCTTTATTGAACCAACAACATCGTCGACTTGAATCTCATTCATACAGCGAAAGTGTCCCTCAGGACAATTGCTGCGACCAATATGGGAACACGGTCTGCAATACAGTCCTTTTCGCTCTATGACAATATTTTCTGTGCCAACCGGAAAGAAACCGAACTCACGCACCGTTGAACCAAAGATCGCTACGAGCTTCTTTTTCATCGCAGCGGCAATATGCATCAATCCTGAGTCATTCGTCACTATGACATCACAAAACTGCATAGCGGCGGCTGTTTCTAACAGAGAGAATTGATCACTGTATTCAATTGCACATTCTCCTTCGGATTTTTTATTTATTCCATTTGCAATTGTCGTACACAATACGGTATCGCTCTTTCCTCCGAACAAAATTATTTTCGCTTTCAGTTCACGTGCTAATCGAATACCGGCTTCGATAAAACGTTCTTCCGGCCAGCGTTTTGTCGCATGTTTTGCCGATGGGCAGAATCCAACAACTCTNNAAATTGGTGAAGCTTGAGAGACGACATTTGTCCTGAAACTTTACACATTGTTTCATCGGGAATAAAGATCTCCAACCCTTGAGCATCGTTTTCTATTCCATAGATTCCCACCGGTTCAATATATCGGTCGGCGACAGATACAATATCCCTGTAATAGTTTTTCTTCAATCTCACCAACATCGTCCGTTCAAATATTCGCTTGTTAATCACGACAACTTTTTTTGCTCCGTTGGAAGAACGAATGTATCGACTTCGCAGACTATTGTGAATATCGATAATCAGATCGTACTTCTCGTGTCGTATTATCTCTTTGAGTCGTCGTAATTCTTGAAATCCTTCTTGTGTATCAAATTCAAAGGTACGATTAAGATTTGGATTATAACGAATGAGTTCGCTATATTCCTTCCGAACCATGAAATCAATTTGCGAAGAGGGGAACCGCTTATGTAGAACTCGGATGAGCGGCGAAGCGAGAACGACATCTCCGATGGAACTAAATCGGATTACGAGTGTTTTATTTGGTATAATCATATGATGAGCAAAGTACGTGGAATTTTATGCAGGTGCAATTATCGCAATAAACGAGGTGATTTTATATTAGGGAAACTATGAAATACGCAAAAACCATAGCAGAGCTGAAATCATCAGGATATAAGGTGGTTCCGGTGAAGGACGAAATACGAAACAACCTCATCCACAAACTTCAGCAGAAGGAAGAGTTGTTCCCGGGAATTATTGGTTATGAAAAGACCGTGATTCCCTCCATCGTCAATGCCATCCTTGCAAAGCATGACATTCTTTTATTGGGATTACGGGGTCAGGCAAAATCACGATTGGTACGAGCCTTGCCATCGCTGTTAGATGAATTCATTCCTGTTATCAAGGGATGTGAAATCAATGATAATCCGTTTCGACCCGTATGCAAACACTGCAGAGATCTTGTACAGCAGAATGGAGATAACGTCGAAATCGAATGGTTGGGAAGAGATCTTCGCTTTTCCGAAAAACTTGCCACACCCGATGTTACAATCGCTGATTTGATCGGCGATATCGACCCGATCAAAGCAGCAACACAGCGGCTTCACTATGCGCACGAAGAAGCGATTCACTATGGAATTATTCCTCGCACGAATCGCGGCATTTTTGCAATTAACGAACTTCCCGATCTCCAACCTCGAATCCAGGTCGGGCTATTCAATATTATGGAAGAGAAAGATATTCAGATTCGCGGTTTCAATATTCGAATTCCTTTAGACCTGTTGATCGTCTTTACAGCCAATCCTGAAGACTACACAAATCGTGGAAATCTTATTACTCCATTAAAGGATCGGATTGATTCCCAGATCATCACACACTACCCTAAGAGTCTTGAAGACGCTGTTGCGATTACGAAACAGGAGGCATGGATACATCGTAATGGCCGAGATATCAAGATGCCTCTCTACTTCAATGAGATTATAGAACAGATTGGCTTCGAAGCACGGATGAGCGAGTTTGTAGATCAAAAGTCAGGTGTCAGTGCCCGTCTAACAATTTCTGCGATAGAGAATTTAATAAGCAATGCTGAACGGCGAGCGATCCTTTTAAGTGAATCGACTATTGTTCCTCGTTTTTGCGACCTGCCTTCGACACTGCCTGCAATAACAGGAAAAGTTGAACTTGTCTTTGAAGGCGAGCAAGAGGGTTCTGTCAAAATAGGGAAGGCATTAATCGGAAAAGCAGTGCGTTGTATCTTCGAGAAATATTTTCCAAATCCTTTACAACGGAAACAAAAATCCAACAAACAAACCGGCGGACTCGAAGAAGAAAAATCTGATTATAATCCGATCCTCAGTTGGTTTGCTTCAGGAAATAAAATTGAAATTGCAGACAACATGCCGTTTGACAATTATCGCAATGAACTTGGCAAAGTCAAAGGATTACGTGAAGTAACCGTGAAATATTTGCCTCACGTGAAAGATAGTTCGTTCGAATTGGCGACGGCGATGGAATTTGTCCTTGATGCACTGCATCAATATTCTAAAATTGCCAAGGATGATGTTGACAGTACAACCGTCTATAAGGATCTCATCGGCAGTATCTTTCAACGACAAGAAGAGACTTTTGAAGAGGAACCTTAACCGTGCGGCTTCGTTATAGTCAATGGACAGAAAGATCGAGAACAGACGAACAACGTCTTCAGGAACTCATGAGGGCTTTTAGTTTTCTTATGCTCAAGACAAACGGCGACGTTCAGGAAGCGCTTGAGTGGTTGCGAGAATTGGCGGAGCGTTATGGAATCTTTGGCCAAGGCCTCACATTCCAAGACCTCATCGAAAAGCTGAAGGAGATGGGAATCATCGAGGAAATAGAAGGTGTTCCGAACCTTACTCCTCGCGGGATCAGAAAGATAAGACAAGATGCATTGCTGCAAATATTTTCTTCACTCAAAAAAGCCCCAAGAGGTAATCACGAATCGCCCTATACGGGACAGGGCGTCGACCGCTTAAATGACACGAAGCATTGGACATTCGGCGACCAGCCGACAAATATCGATCTTACCAACACACTCACGAATGCGTTTCGCCGTGACGGTATTGACGATTTTCGATTGCAGGAGGAGGATCTCGAAGTGTACGAGACAGAGCACATCACCGGTTGCGCCACGGTCTTGCTTCTCGATATCAGCCATAGTATGGTTCTGTATGGTGAAGACAGGATTACACCTGCCAAACAGGTCACACTCGCGCTCGCAGAATTGATACAAACAAAATTTCCAAAGGATTATCTTGCGCTTGTAGCGTTTGGCGATGAAGCCCGGCTTGTAAGCATCAGTGAACTCCCCTTTTTGACTGTCGGGCCATTTCATACGAACACACGAGCCGCATTACAACTCGCCCGCAATTTGTTGCGGCGATCGGGAAATGTGAATAAACAAATTTTTATGGTAACCGATGGAAAACCATCTGCAATTTTCGATGACGCCGGACGTCTCTACAAAAATCCTTATGGTCTTGATCCGCGCATAGTGAATAAGACTCTTGACGAAGCTGTACAGTGCAGGCGTGAAATGATCACGATTAGTACTTTTATGATTGCACAAGATCCGTCATTGGTTGAGTTTGTTGAGGAACTTACTAAGGTCAATCGAGGGAGAGCGTACTACACATCTTTTGATAACCTGGGCGATTTTATTTTCGTCGACTACATCAGAAACCGACGCAAGAGATATACCTCTCAGTAAATCCATTCTCATTTCAGGCAGAGATTCCTCGTTGTTTCTTGAAGAAACAAGCGATGAGTCTATAGAATATGTACATACCAATCCTGTTCGACGCGAGTATGTTGAAGAATCGAGTTCTTGGCGTTATTCGAGTGCGCAAAATTATGAGGGTAAGCAAGGGTTGGTGAACGTAGAAATGGAATAGTGAACAAAGAAAGCAGAGCTTTCAAGTTGCACTCCCAAGCGGAGCTTGGGAGTGAGGGGTGATTCTCCTTATTCTTCGCAACGACTTTTTCTTTTCTTTTTAAACAACCCTCGATTCGTGAGATTTAGAGGTACATTGTCTATAACGAAATCGTTACAGCCAACTTGTTAAAATACTACAAGGAATAACTTGACAAAACGGCAAGATTTCTCTAACCTTTCATTGAGAGCAGAGGTGTGTGGGGTAGTATTATTTTCCTTTGCTGATACAAAAAGCCGTCATATTCTATTCTACTCTATTCTACTCTATTCTACTCTATTCTACTCTATTCTACTCTTATGTGGATAGAAGAAGGATGAGGTGGAATGAAAACAAAACCTATATTGCTCGCGTTCACCAAACCGTCGTGACTCTTGAGGCATTACTATGAAGAAACATTCTCAAATCGTTTTCCTTGCTATTTTCTTGAGTGCAATGCTTTTAAATCTCAAGTGCAAAAAAGACAATCCCATAACACCACCAGATGCGACACCAGGTCGCCGTGATTACACATGGTTCATAGATACGATCTATGCAGGTGGAAATATTATCCGTGCCATTGATGGAGTATCGCCTAGTGATGTCTGGGCAATAAGTACTCCAGGAGATTTTTCTCAAACGTTTTACCATTTCGATGGCACACGATGGTCAACAGATGGTATGAATCGTGAAATAGCACCGGAAGCTATTTATGCATTTAGTTCAAATGATATATGGACCGTAGGAATTGGTGGCAATATTTGGCATTATGATGGAAATGCATGGAATTTTCATTCAATATTGACTGCCGATAGTTCCAACTTTTATAGTCTTGAAGATATAGGTGGCTACTCATCGACAAATATGTATGCAGTTGGACTCCATTCTTATCAAGGATCAGATATAGATTTACATCCGCTAGTTTATCATTTTGATGGCAATAATTGGTTAAGAATTAACATTCAAGATGTGGTTTGTACTCTCTATAAAATCAGATTCTTCAGTCCAGATAAAGCGCTCGTACTAGGGCTAAAGAATCAGAATAGTAGCACTTCCACAGATACGAACAAGATATTCTTATTTAATGGTAATAATTTACAAGAGATTTATTCGGGAGTGAATGGATCTGGAGCAATCGCTGATATCGCACAAATTCCCGGAGGGATCTTAATGTTAAAAGGGAGAGAGTTACTCTTCTTTGATGGGATTAACCAGCAAGAACTTATAACTGTTCAAAATTCAGAATTCGGCTATAGTGTAGAAGGAAGAAGCATAAAAGATGTGTTTTTGGGAATGCTTGATGGAATAGCACACTATAATGGAAGTGATATTGAATATCTCTATAATTTTTCTGATCCAAATATTCGCGGAGATTTTATTAAGGTCTTTCCAAATAGCCTTTTCATCAATACCTACAATAACAGCAAGCATATCAATATAATATTCCGAGGTTATTTAAAATAGCAAAATATTAACAATAGAAATAAAAAAGGCGTGGTGATTTCGGCGCCACGCCTCTGAACAGCAAACGAAAGGAGGTCCCCGTCTTTGAACCTGAAGAAACATTTTAGAGGAAACAAAATGACACAATACATAGTACTAACTCTTACTGTTATATGTATGTTCCTTGGTTTGTGTTGCAAAGACAACGGCATTTCACCCATTCAGGATACACCAGGTCGCCGTGATTACACATGGTTCGTAGAAACGATCTATGCAGGTGGAAATATTATCAACGGCATTGATGGTGCATCGCCGACAGATGTCTGGGCAGTAAGTATTCCTGGAGATTTTTCTCAAACGTTTTATCATTTTAATGGAGCTAAATGGTCAACAGATAGCATCAATAGATCAATATCACCATTTTCAGTGCGTGCATTCACCTCCAACGATGTTTGGAGTGTCGGACTCCAAGGTGATATTTGGCACTATAATGGCACTTCATGGAGTCAGCATACAAAAATACCACCGCCAAATACAAATTATTACACTTTAGAAGATGTCGATGGTAATTCCTCTACTGATTTATATACTGTTGGAAATCTTTCATACTCGGGTTCAGATTTACATCCACTGATTTACCATCTTTCTGGAAATTCTTGGTCACAAATCAACATACAAGATGTTCCATTTTGTACAATATTTAAAATAAGATTCTACGCTCCTAGAAAATCACTTGTAATCGGCTTGAAGCATTTGCCAGATGGCTCTTCGCCGGATTCAAGTAAAATATTCTCATTTGATGGATCAAATCTAAATGAAATATATTCTGCTCAGGATAACCAAGATGGTTTAGCGGACATTGCAAGAGTTACCGATGGAATAATTGTCTCGAAAGGGAGACGTTTAGTTCTTTTCAATGGAACTCAAGAGCAAGATATTACTACCATTCAAAGTGCATTATTTGGTAGTGTAGTTGAAGCAAGAAGTATAAAAGACATATTCCTTGGAATGAACGATGGAATTGCTCATTATAATGGAAGCGACATACAATATCTATTCAAATTCTCTAGTACACATGTTGGCGGAATAGGGATTAAACTTTTTGCGAATAGTGCTTTTATAGTTACATATTTTAGAGATCAAAATATGAATGTTGTTTATCGGGGTTATTTAATGTAGTCGAAGAAATTATAAAATCATTGAAATAAAACGAGGCGGGGTGTGATTACCACCACCGCCTCTGTTGGCAGGCCGCAAGGTGGGTAAACACCAAGGGGATGTAAACAGAAAGATTGATTCTTAGTATGAATTTATATAAAATTCTTGTGCCAATATCTCGACCAAATTGTTTTACAAAGAACTATAAAATCAATGATGCGAAACGAAGAAAAAGTCTTAGGCTTATTACAAAGTTTGTCTGGATTGAAGAACCATTAAAGGATAAGAGATGATGAAATATTTTGTAATAACGATTGCATTCACATTATTATTTTTCTCGATGTGCTGCAAAAATGAACCGACAAAACCACCTGACGAGATTATAAAAAACCCGCGCGAGTACGTATGGACTGTTGATACACTTACCTATCCCGGCAGTATGCAGGTCTACATGAAAAGTATTTGGGCAAGCTCACCTGCCAACGTATATGTCGTTGGACATAATGAAGATCCAGGACCTGGTACAATGTTTCATTATGATGGAATAAAATGGTCTACCGCCCACTTTCATTCTGCTGACGGCGGAACAATTAGCGGCGCAGTTGATTTGTTTTCAGTTTATGGATTTGGACCAAACGACGTCTACGCTGTGGGTGAACACATCTTCGATAATCCTGCACCACCGCCCAACTTCTTAGACAGCAGTCTTATTATCCATTTTGATGGAGTGCAGTGGAGAGAAATTCAAATACCACGAATGAGAGGACTTGTGTCTGTTTGGGGAGTTAATTCACAAGATGTATGGGCAGCTGGATATTACGGCAGCTTATATCATTTCGATGGTCTGTGGCATAGGGTTCTCCTAGATACGACATTATCCTTTGGCAATATTTTTGGTCTTTCTTCCACGGATATATATACAGCTTGTGCACGAATATTAGATAAAGATAATCAGCGAGATTCAACTCAATATTTTATGTATCATTTTAATGGTTCTTCATGGTCTCCTATTGATTCATCTTATGAATTTCCTGGGTATTCTCAGGAACGATTTGGGTTTAATCTTTGGGGAACAACTATAAATATCTATTCAGCTTATCAAAAGGTGTATAAGAAAACGGGTTCTTCCTGGACTTCTATTCTAAATACGGGGCTGCCATTTTATTCTATTTTTGGTACTGATGATAACAACATTCTCGTTGGCGGCTATGGTAACCAAATATATCACTTCAATGGAACGGATTGGTTTCAATTTAAACAATTTTCTGATGCAGCTAAATTTTGTACATCCATTTGGTGTAATAGTAAGGAAGCATTTATTGTAAGCGGAGATGGATCTAAGACATGGATTTTTCATGGAAAATAGAAAGGAGGATATCGATATGAATGTTCAATAAAACGGCGGCAGGGTGGGTAAACACCAAGCCGCCGAAAATATGCAAACGTTAAGACAAGCGAAATTTCCGTTTTCAAAACGGAAGATGCCTTTTTGTTTGCTGTCGTAATATGCAAATAATTAATGATTTCTTCCATAACGATGAATAGGAGACAATAATGAAATCAGCAAGACACATAGTACTTGGGATGGTGCTGATGGTCGTTTCAATCTCAACTTTGTTGGCACAATCACAAACAACTCCACCAATACCGGCTGGCACGCTTACTATTGAACAGGATATAAAATCTACTCAACCAGATTCGGGACAGACAACATACAATACTTCAAGTGGGCGTCCTCATGATATTGGTCGAAGTGATATAACAAATTATTATCTTCGTTTCCGAACAAGATTATTTTTTGCGTTTAGCCAAATTCCTCAAGGCGCAAGAGTCAATAGTTGCACACTTACAGTAACGATCATGAATTATAACTCTGGTTCATCTACTGCAAAAATTGTTAAGATGCCTGCAAGCTACGGAACAGATAGCGAATTTTGGAGTCAATTTGATAATTCTCAGACTATTTATTTCTCTGGTCTGCAATATAGTCTGATGTCGGCAAAAAACCTCACGAGTTCTACATTAACAACAGATGTTCAGGGTGCTGTTAACGGAAACGGATCACTCACATTGGGTATTGCGGGTTTGAATGAAGGAACTGATAATACGAGTGCGAGTGTAATTATTTCTATGACAGTCAACTATACACCTAAAGTGACAGTCACAATTCAGAATTCGTTTAGTGGAGGACAGATCGATGTCGATGGAACAAATCGCAATTCTGGATGGTCTTCAACTTCACCGCAGTGGTATTCTGGAGAATCCCATACCATCCGCGCTTATACTCAGCCAAGCGGAGGTATCACGTATCCATTTCCTGAACCCGGAATCTGGACAAATGTTACAACCGGAGAAACAAAATCGCAGACCAATAATAATACTCCTGTATCAATTGCTCCCACCAGTGATTGCACCTGGCGTGCGAATTTTGGAACAGGAACTGCGTCTGTTATGATAATGAATTCATTCAATGGCGGATTGGTAAAGGTTGAGGGAGCAAATGTCGCATCAGGTACAAGTTTCCCATGGTCAATCAATAGTACACATACTCTTGAAGCATTTAATCAAGATTATCAAGCTCCCAGTGAAGCCACTTATTTTCGCGTTTATCAAAACTGGAATAAACAGGGAGATCCTGGCTCCACGGATCCTACAAATCCAAAGACAGTTACAATTACTTCAGCATCTACATACATTGCCAACTTCGCAAAGCAATTCAATATGAGCATGACCGCTGCTTCGTATGTAGAAGGAGGAAGCGGAGGAACATACAAGCTCAACGGCATAAATGTCGGATCAAGTTATAGTTGGACAATGGTCCAATACAACTCTGCCACACTCGAAGCCGTACCGCCAAGCAATTATGTCTTTATCGGTTGGAACGATGGAAGCATGCAAAATCCGAGAACTATTACACCAACGGACCACACAACATTATATGCCCTCTACAAAGCGCACCTTGCGAGCAATAATGCTCAGCCCACCTACGGCAACGCGCAGCAAAGAATCACTACAGTCCAACGCCAGTATACTCCTCAACTTGGATATTCCTATATTGAGGAGGTTGTTGTGTACGAAAGTGCAGGGGAAATATGGACAACATCGCTTAATGAGACCACCGGAATTTGGTCTCCGGAAATTCGACTCAGCGACGGGTCCGGCAGGAACACTTATCCGTCTATTACCGGTCGCGGGATGTACACAAATACTAGGAACGAAGATGTCTTTGTCGTCTGGCAAAACCAGAGACTGGATGGGCAATATGACGTTCATTTTGCTGTTAGAAGTCCTGGGTTTCCGCAACCGCACGCCATTGCAGATGGATGGATCGTATTAAATCCATCGAACAATTATGTAGGCTCTATAGTTGTAAATGAAACGCCTTGTGCTATTCCCCCCTGGCCTGTAATAAGCATTTGTCAAGATGACGAAAATTCAGGGGAGTGCTATCCTGTCCTCTATCGACAGGATCTTAACACTATAAAACAACGGTTTGCACGGTGTCCTACCGGAACTTACTTTGATGCATTTTTTTATTCTTTAGGCACATCAACTATCACGTATTCAACAGCTCAACCGTACTCATTCAGCATCTATACGGCGCCTATTGCTATAAGTCAACCTGAATCCAACACTGCTTATACTACTACTGTTGCATATCAACATACATTATATCCTGAGGGATTATCTTTGTATACACAAGACAATATTTGTCATTGGAATAGTAACAGGGGAATGTGGTTAACAACCCCGTATGTTGTGCCTGCTTCACAGTTGCCATTGCACCAACCAGGTGTGTGGGATCCGTTCTATGGTACCGATGAAGTTCATAGCCCGCAGGTCCTTCGGAGAAACGGAAAAACCTTGTTTGCCTGGATTGAAGAGCAATATTATGATAGCGGCGAATATTTCATGATGGTGTATCAGGATCGAATCGGCGATACTAGTTGGAATCGACAATGTACTGCCTGGGAAGTTCCCGGGGATTTAACGGATATACCGGCGAGTTCAGTAACGTTGGGTAATAACGGTTCACAGACTGAACTGATATGGTCTGCAGAAAATACGATGTATCGGGCTTTCAAAGATGGGAGTGCTGACTGGGCGGTTGGAACGATGGGTGCAGGTTTGAATCCCCAGATGTCATTTGAAGGACTTAGTGGATCTTCAACGCTGGATTATTTCCTGTTTGCTGAGAGTGGATCGACTTTGCGATCCTTGGATGTTGGGTATTACGAACCGGGTGTCGGATTATCAAAAACAACGAGTAGTTCATTGGCAAAAAAAGCCGGAAAGATTATGGAAAATACACCGGTGAAGACAACCTATACTCGTATGCTTAGCGTTATGGACACCAGCACCGAGGCACAGGTCAATATTGCTATTTCTCAGCCCAAACTCGGGAGTAGGGTCATTCCGTTTACTGCTGTCAGTGATTCACTGCCGGAGATCATAACAAAAAATTGCTTGCAGTATCTTGCCTGCCAACCAACGACTGTTGGCAAAGATGATGATACGCTCTCGTTCAATATCTCCATCATGAGCAAGAATCTTAAAACTAACCTCCAGCCCCTTTTTTGTGATTTGAATGGAAATAAAGTAAAAGAGAGGCTTGCTTCTCTTTCCTTCTGTGCACACGATAGTAAGAAAGGGTTCGGGATACAAAGTATCCGTATTCCAATGAAGAAGTTTAAAGGAAAAGCTGTGCAAGTGGTTTTAAGCGGGATAGACTTCAAGCCGCTGGGCAAGAATCTGGAATTCTCACTGAGCCATGTTTATAAACTTGGGAAACCGGATACGGTGAAATTGCAAAAAGAAGCAGAACCCGCAGCGGCAGCAATACCGGCCACATTTGGACTATCGCAGAATTATCCGAACCCCTTCAATCCGAGCACTGTGTTAAGTTATCAGTTACCTGCAGGAACACAATATAGTGTGTCCTTACGGGTGTACGACATGCTCGGACGTGAAGTATCTGTGCTTGCAGACGGTATAAAGGCACCCGGATATTACACGGCAACATTTGATGCATCCCGGTTAGCGAGCGGAGTCTACTTCACGCGGTTTACTGCACAACCGCAGGATGGTAATCTGCCATTCACAAAGACGATGAAGATGTTGATGGTCAAATGACGAAATCATTTGACTAGAAATCCTACTGATGTTTAAGCGTGATTGCTGACAAAATAAGTGATCGAGCTTAAGAGCAAATAAAGTAGTTGAAAGAAAGCCCGGTTCTAAAAGTTTGGAATCGGGCTTTATTTTTTTAAAGTTCTTATTGTTCATATCCCCTTTCTTGAATCTCGACGATTTTTTCTGCATTTTAGCTCAGCAAATAGTTCTTCTACACGTGGTTCATAACGTGTTTTTGTTTCACGAAAGTGATAGAATGATCCTTATTTATCCGGCAATAGAAATTAGCCATAATTGCTGTGTCGAAATTGTGTACGGTATCCCCGGATCAGAGCACCTGTATTCGGTTGATCCTGTTCAATTAGCGATCATGTGGCGTGGTGAAAACGCCAAGACTCTCCACGTCGTTGATTTGGACGGAATTGCTGAGGGACGCATCGTAAACGAAGATGTTATTCGAAGAATGGTCAAAGCAGTTGATATACCCATCCAAATGGGTGGTGGATTGCGGACATACGATGAGATTAAAAGGGTTCTTGATCTCGGTGTGTATCGGGTTTCGATTGCCACTGCCGCCGTCGAACAGCCGGGACTTGTGGAGCGATTAGTAAAGGAATTCGGCACACGGAAAATCGATATTGCGATCATTTCAGAAGGCGGCAAAGTATCAATTAAGGGAGGCGCAAAGGCGACAGAATTTACACCGCTCGATCTTGCTCTGCAAATGACTCGTCTCGGCGTATCACGGATTCTCTATGGTGAACGCGAAGATGGAGTACATGATAAATCATTGCCCTATGATACCCTCAAGGAACTGGCAATCAAGACAGGTGTTCGCATAACAGCTCGCGGCGGCGTTTCGAATTATAAAGACCTTATGCGACTGCAGGAACTCGAAAAGTACGGTGTTGATTCGGTCGTCGTCGGAAAACCATTATACGAAAATCATTTTCCATGCCAGGCGCTTTGGCGCTTAAACGAATTAGCGCTAACTGATCTCGGACCAACTCGAAGAATCTAAATGGTTATCACTGTTATCGGACATCTCTGTAAAGATGTTATCCACCTGCCGGACGAAAAAGAAACTCAACAAGAATCTTTTGGCGGAATTTTGTTCACTGTGCTCACGCTCGCCAATTTGATGAGTGAGAAAGACCGCATCCAACCGGTCTTTGGGGTCGGGCAGACGGATTACGAACTGTTGATGGAACAAATCAAGCAATATAAGAATATTGATACAAGCGGAATTTTTAGAATCAAAGGTCCAACGAATCAAGTGCATCTCTTCTATCAGAAAGATGCTCAAACGAGAATCGAATGTTCCAAGCACATCTCTGCGCCGATTCCCTTCAACCGCATCAAATCATACCTTGACGGCGACGCGGTGCTTATCAATATGATTTCAGGATCGGATATCACACTGGAAACGCTGGATTATATTCGTATGGAAATTCGCGAACGGAAGATTCCCATCCACTTCGATTTCCATTCACTCACACTTGGGATCGATCAGGAGTTTAAACGTTTTCATCGTCCCCTTACTGATTGGCGGCGCTGGTGCTTCATGCTCAACTCTATCCAAATGAGTGAAGAAGAGGCTTTTGGACTTTCGGCAGAACGATATGATGAAACGACACTCACCAACCATGTAATGACATTGATGGTCGAGACACTGGTGATTACGCGCAGCGAGCGCGGAGCAACCGTCATTGTGCAGGATATTCACAAAAAACTTACACGCAAGGATTTCGCAGGCGTTTCATTCGGTACTGCAATCGATGCGACCGGATGCGGTGATGTCTTCGGCGCGGCATTTTTGTATCAATATCTCAAATCCAAGGACAGCTTCATCGCAGCTGAGTTTGCAAACAAGGCAGCGGCGCTTCATGCAACCTTCAAAAATGCTCAAGAGCTTGATGGACTTCGTACAAAGCTTGAGCAACTTGGAGTAGTCATTTCAAAGCCGGCAACCAACGGGAAACTAACGAACGGCTCTTCATAGTCGAGGAGATTTTTTTACATGATCCTAAAAGAACGAATTGAATTATTTTTCACACAAGATATTGATAAGATAGATCGTCAATCTGCGATACAGACATTCAACGAATTGAAGTTCTTTTTGAATGTCGGTGATGTCCGGGCAGCTGCACCATCGTCAGCCGAAGGAAATCACGGCGGTTGGATTGTCAATGATTGGGTGAAGAAAGGCATTTTGCTCGGCTTTCGACTTGGCGAGCTTACGGATGTTTCCATAGACGAGCATTTCAAATATTTTGACAAGAATACATATCCCTTAAAAAAAATTACGCTGGAAAACCAGATACGAATCGTACCAGGCGGATCATCCATTCGTGATGGGTCCTATATCGCTTCTGGAGTTATGGTCATGCCTCCGGCTTATATCAATGTCGGCGCATATGTTGGCAGCGGCACCATGGTTGATTCACATGCACTGGTCGGTTCATGTGCACAAGTTGGGGAACGCGTTCATCTCAGTGCCGCGGCACAGATTGGCGGTGTCTTGGATCCCATCGGCGCTATGCCTGTGATTATCGAAGACGATGTCTTTGTTGGCGGTAATTGCGGAATCTTCGAAGGAACGATTGTAAAACAAAGAGCAGTTATTGCAGCGGGCGTTATCATGACCGGTTCAACTCCTGTGTATGATCTGGTAAATGCAAAAATTTATCGAAAAACAAAAGAGACACCACTCATTATTCCTGAAGGCGCTGTTGTTGTTCCTGGAACCAGAGCTGTTACTACTCCCTTTGCACAGGAGCATCGTGTTTCATTGTATGCTCCTATCATTATTAAGTACCGAGACAGCAATACCGACGCAGCGACAGTTCTTGAAGAAAGTCTTCGATGAAGCGGATTCTCATCTGCGGAGCTAATGGGCTTCTCGGTCAACGCCTTTCCCTTATGCTCAGCACGCAAACCGATTATGAAGTATTGAATACTTCCATCGAGCGTTCATTTGTTTTTGATAATATGTTGTTCGATTACAACCAACTGGATATCACAAATCGGAGTGATGTAAAAAGTCTCGCGTCAAGTTTTCAGCCGAACGTGATCTTCAATGCTGCTGGCGCAACCAATGTCGACTGGTGTGAATCAAACCGCGAAGAGACATGGAAGGTCAATGTGACTGCAGTTGAAAACCTTACCGATGCAGCACGAAAGGTTGGTGCAAAGCTTATTCACGTCTCCACCGATTATGTTTTCGATGGAAAAAATGGCCCGTATAATGAAGAGGTACAACCTCATCCCATCGGGTATTACGGCAGAACAAAACTTGCCAGTGAGAATGCTATTCGAACTGCCGGTATTCCCAATGTCATTCTTCGCACAATTGTTCTCTATGGAAGCGGTATAGGTGTAAAAGCAAATTTTGCCTTATGGGTGATTAACAATCTTAAATCCGGAAAGCAAATAAATGTAGTCGATGACCAGATCGGTAATCCAACGTATGTAGGTGATGTAGCGCTCGCGATGATCAAGTCATTCGAGTTGAATCGCGAAGGCATTTTTCACATTGGCGGCGGCGAGCAACTGAGTAGATACGATTTTGCCATACAGGCCGCAAAGGTTTTCGATTTGGATGCGTCTTTGATCAAGCGAATCAAAACGAGCGATCTGAACCAAGCATCACCTCGCCCCATGGTCTCCGGCTTCATTACATTAAAAGCCGAAACGCAGCTTGGTATGCGCTTCCTGAACACAGCGGAAGGATTGACATTGCTGAAACATGAACTTCAGCATATCGGCAGGAATTAAAAAAGAAGGGTAACGATTATGTTGGATTTAAAATTTATCCGCGAGAATCGCGATCTCGTTTTCGCCGGTGCAGAAGCAAAAGGCATCACTGTCAACCTTGATACGATATGTACTGCCGATGACAAGCGTAAAGCACTGATTCAGGAAGGTGATGTCTTAAAAGCGAAACGCAACCAAGTGTCTGCTCAAGTTGGAAAAATAAAAAAAGAAGGCGGCGATGCAAGCGGGGTTATTGCTGAGATGGAATCAGTCAAAACCAGAATTCAGGAAATCGACAGTGAGATGCGCGAAGTTGAAAAGAATCTGAACGCACTCTTGCTTACTGTGCCGAATATTCCCCATCCTTCCGTCCCGCTCGGAAAAACCCCAGCAGACAACAAAGAGGTCTTCCGCTGGGGCGAAGTGCCTAAGGCAGACTTCCCCATGAAACCGCATTGGGAGTTTACCGATAAGTTCGGCATAATCGATTTTAATCGTGGCTCGAAAGTTTCCGGAGCAGGATTTCCATTTTATGTCGGCAAAGGTGCCGCATTAGAACGCGCACTCATCAACTTTTTTCTCGATCAAGCTGCTCAACGCGGATATAAAGAAATTATGCCGCCTATTGTTGTCAACGAGGAGAGCGCTCGCGGCACCGGACAAATTCCGGATAAAGAGGACTTGATGTACATTGTAGAACGGGATAAACTCTATATGATTCCGACTGCTGAAGTACCAGTCACCAACTTCCATCGTGACGAACAGATTGCCGAGCAGGATCTCCCGATTCGATATGCAGCATACACTCCCTGTTTCCGGCGGGAAGCTGGTTCGTACGGCAAAGACGTGCGCGGCTTGAATCGACTCCATCAGTTTGATAAGGTTGAGTTGGTGAAGTTTGTTCATCCTTCAAAATCGTACGACGAATTAGAATCGCTGCGACAAGATGCCGAACATCTCCTTCAGCTTCTCGGTCTTCCCTACCATACACTTCTCATGTGTACAGGTGATATGGGATTCACACAAGCAAAGAAATATGATCTTGAAGTCTGGGCACCGGGTCAGCAAAAATGGCTGGAAGTATCGTCGTGCAGCAACTTTGAATCATTTCAGGCGCGGCGGATGAATATAAAATTCCGCCCAAGGAACGGCGGCAAACCGGAAATTGTTCATACTTTGAATGGATCGGGTTTGGCACTGCCGCGTGTTGTTGCAGCGCTCATCGAGCATTATCAGACCCCAGAAGGAAAGATCATTATTCCAAAGATTTTGCATCCATACACGAAATTTGAAATAATCGGATAAATATTCATGAGGTCGCTTCTCCGCCTAAAACCATATCTCCTTCGTTATAAAAAGACGCTTCTTTTCGGATTGCTCACAGTCATCGGCAGCAATGCCTTTACTGTTGCCCAACCATTATTCCTAGGCAAAGCTGTCGACGAATTGAAGCATGGTATCGAGTCGCATACATACATCTCCAATGATATATTGAAGTGGGCAGTGCTTATTGTCGGATTCTCTTTCGTCGCAAGTATTTTCACATATCTGACGAGACAAACGATCATCGTCGTTTCACGTCACATCGAATACGATTTGCGCAACGACCTTCTGTCCCATCTCCAAAAATTGTCCTATTCCTATTTCCAAAACAAACCTACCGGCGACTTGATGGCGCACGCTACAAATGATATCAGCTCGGTGAGAAATGTCGTTGGTCCCGGGATTATGTATCCTTCCGACACAATAACGACATTGACATTTGTCCTCATCATGATGTTTACGAGAGATTGGCAGCTCACATTGCTAGCTCTCATTCCTATGCCGTTTGTGTCGTTCGCTGTCTACCGGCTTGGCAAATTCATTAACAAGATATTCACGGAACGGCAAGAACAATTCTCGCTCCTTACAACACGCGCACAAGAAACTCTTTCCGGGGTCCGCGTCATCAGAGCATATGTACGGGAAACCTACGAGGAAGAACGATTTCGCAAGCTCAGCTGGGAGTATCTCAAAATAAACCTTGTTTTGGCAAAAGTTCAATCGATTATGTGGCCGTTGATGTTTGTGCTCGTCGCATTTTCCCTCATCATCACAATCTACTTCGGCGGACTCAAAGTTATTGACGGACGCATGACCATCGGCACTCTTACCGCCTTTACAACCTATCTCGGTATGCTCATCTGGCCAATGATTGCCTTCGGCTGGGTCACCAATTTGGTGCAACAAGGTGCCGCCTCGATGGGTCGTTTGGCATCCATCATGGATACGGAACCCGAGATTCAAGACACAGAGAGAACGGATCGTTCCATCGAGAAAATTCAAGGTACTATCGAATTCCGCAATGTTTCTTTTACACACAAGAATGCTGTCCAGCCGACATTAAAGAACATCAACCTCAAAATTGAATCTGGAATGACGGTTGCAGTCGTCGGTTATACGGGAACAGGCAAGTCCACTCTCGTGAACCTCATTCCACGGCTCTATGATATAACAGGAGGAGAATTATTCATCGATGGGATTGATATCCGGAAGATTCCTCTGGAAGTCCTGCGTTCCAATATCGGTTTCGTCCCTCAAGAAACATTTCTTTTCTCAGAGACGATTGCAGAAAATATTCGTTACGGCGTTGATAACCACAATGAAGAAGATATGATCAAAGCTGCAGAGATATCCCAGATTGCTAAAGAGATGTTGGAATTTCCAAAGCAATATGAAACTATGATTGGTGAGCGAGGAATCACCCTTTCCGGTGGACAGAAACAACGTTCCAGCATTGCGCGTGCTATTATGCGCAATCCGAAGATCCTGATTCTTGATGATGCCTTATCGGCTGTTGACACATATACTGAGGAAAGGATTCTCCATCACTTACATGAATTCATGAAAGGTCGTACAAGTATTATCATAAGTCATCGTATATCGACTGTGAAAGATGCTGATTTGATCGTCGTCCTCCAGAACGGTGAAATTGTTGAACGCGGAACTCACGACGAATTGGTTGCATTCAACGGTATCTATTCCGACTTACACCAAAAGCAATTGCTGGAACAAGAACTGGAAACAATGTAAATAGTATGCAAGAAGAGGATGTGTTAGGGAAAGCATATGATGCAAGGTTGATGCGCCGGCTGATCAAGTATCTGAAACCGTACCGCTGGCAGGTCGCACTAGGCATTGTTTTCAGCCTGCTCGTGAGCGTAGGGGAAGCAGTACGTCCGTGGTTCACCAAGGAAGCCGTTGATACAAATATTGCACAAAATGATACACATGGCTTGCTGCGGACAGCCCTTCTTTTTTTATTGGTAATGGTTGTGCGCGGATTGATCCAATATGCTAACGCCTACCTGACGCAGTGGATCGGTCAACAGACCATCTTGGATCTCAGGATGGAAATCTTCCAGCACCTCCAGCGGCTCTCCTTGAGGTTTTACGACAAAAACCCTATCGGCAGGCTTATTACTCGCCTCACTAACGATGTGGAAGTGCTCAATGAAATGTTTTCCTCAGGCATCGTCATGGTCTTCAGTGATGTGTTCACCATTGCCTTTATTGTGTTCTCCATGTTCTTAATGGATTGGCAGCTGACTCTTATCACATTGAGCGTACTCCCCCTCCTCTTTTATGGCACATTTCTCTTCCGCAAAAAAGCACGGGAGACCTACCGAGATGTTCGCATACAAATTGCACGCATCAATACATTCATGCAGGAACATATTACCGGCATGCTGGTTGACCAGATATTTAACCGCGAAAAAAGATCGTACGACAAGTTTACAAACATCAACGATGCGCACAGACAAGCGAATATCAGATCCATTTTCTACTATGCAGTTTTTTACCCGGCTGTTGATATGATCGGTGCGGTCACTGTTGGTCTCATAGTCTGGTATGCCGGACATAATGCGCTGGCGGGTCTCGTGACCGTCGGGACAGTGATGTCGTTTGTCCAATTCAATGAAATGTTTTGGCGACCGATTCGCGATCTCTCAGAAAAATATAATATTCTGCAAACGGCGATGGCATCATCAGAACGTCTTTTCCAATTATTGGACGATAAAACCACATTGAACATCCGGCAAAATCCCGAACCGCTGGAACATGTTCGCGGTGATATCGAGTTCCGCAATGTCTGGTTCGCATACAATCCACCTTCCGATGGAGCACAATCGCCTGAATGGATTTTAAAGAACATCTCATTCTCCATCAAACAAGGACAGACAGTTGCCATCGTCGGACATACCGGTGCGGGAAAAACGACCATCATAAACCTTCTCAGTCGATTCTACGACATCCAACAGGGTGAGATTCTCATCGACGGCATAAATATCCAGGATGTCCATCCACACGATCTTCGCAAACACATTGCCGTGGTTCTACAAGATGTATTTCTCTTTTCCGGTGATATTCAGAACAATATCCATCTTGGTGATGAAACGATTTCGCAAGATCGGGTAAAAGCCGCCGCTCGTATGGTCGGAGCGAATAGATTTATTGACACACTGCCGAATACCTATAGCGCTGAAGTCAAGGAACGCGGGGCAACATTATCAGTCGGACAGAAACAATTACTCTCCTTCGCGCGCGCACTCGCATTCAATCCTCGCATCCTTGTCCTCGATGAAGCAACGTCCAGTGTAGACACAGAAACTGAATTATTGATTCAGCAGGCAATTAAGAAAATGCTGGTCGGACGCACATCTATTGTCATCGCACACCGGCTTTCAACCATTCAAAGTGCCGACAAAATAATCGTTCTCCACAAAGGTGAAATCCGGGAGATGGGTAATCATCAGGAACTGCTGGCGCTTAACGGCATCTATCGCAAACTATATGAACTTCAATACAAAGATCAAGAATCCAAAACAGACAAGTAATTTTTTTCAGCGTTTGCATCGCTCTAAACGGCAGTAAAATTCTTTCATCGAAGAATAGGACAATGGAAGATATCCATATCACAGAAGGAACATTTGTCGTTGTTGACGTTGAGACTACTGGTCTTAGTCCAACCGAGGATCGCATCACAGAAATCGCTATGATGAAGGTGAAAAACGGGATTTTACAGGACGAGTTTTCGACATTGATCAATCCACTTGTGATCATCCCTGCTTCAATCACAAACCTGACAGGCATTGACAATCTGATGGTAGCAGATGCACCGACTGCGCGGGAAGTGGCGCCAACCATTGCAGACTTTCTGGGAGATGCAGTGTTTGTTGCTCACAACGCATCGTTCGATTGGGGATTTGTCTCTGAGACAGCTATGCGCGAACGAGGTATTGAGCTTTCTAATCGGCAGTTATGTACAGTCAAGTTAAGCAGAAGGATTCTGCCGCATTTGCCCAGCAAATCACTTGGTCCGGTCACTTCTGCCTTGAACATTAAGATCCCCGAACGACACCGCGCTTCAGGAGATGCGTACGCAACTGCGTTAGTACTGGTGAAGTTTCTTTCTTATCTCCAGCGCAAACATGACATTCATATGATGAGCGAATTGCTGCGTTTTCAGAATGGTTGGTCGCCAGTGACTTCAAAATAGAACAAGCTTTTTCTTATTCTTCCTACTCGACTTGCTCAACATTAATTGTATCGGTCGTTCCCTTTGCCAATAATGGCAAACCGGCAGTGAAGACAACAAAATCTCCCTTTTCGACATATCCTTCCAATTTAAGACGCTCAATAATTTTTCTGAATGCAGTATCTTGGTTGTGGATAAAATCATGGCTTTCAATTCCATGCACACCCCAAACGAGATTCAATTGACGAAGTATTCTTTCCTGACCTGTAACAGTGATGATCCTCGCTTCAGGCCGGTATTTACTGATCCGTATTGCCGTTGCACCAGAATGCGTAATCGGCACAATCGCAGTTGCATGAACCTGCCGAGCCAATACGCATGCTGCCCGCGCCACTGCATCAAAGACATTCTCCTGCATTTCTGCCGGCACTTGTTTGATACCAAGGTGATCGTGCTTCTGCATTTCTGAACGCTTAATGATATTATCCATCGTGTGTACTGTCTCAACCGGATACTTTCCCACAGATGTTTCTGCGCTGAGCATGACAGCGTCTGCACCATCAAGCACTGCATTGGCAACATCACTTGCCTCTGCTCGTGTTGGCCGCGGATTTTCAATCATCGATTCGAGCATTTGCGTAGCGATAATGACGGGGACACCAGCTTCATTACATTTCCGCACGATCATTTTTTGAAGAATCGGCACGTCCTCCGGCATCATCTCCACTCCGAGATCACCGCGAGCCACCATGACGGCATCGCTTTCTCCAATAATTGCATCAATGGAATCGATCGCTTCTTTCATTTCAATCTTCGCTATAATCGGTATCTTCAACCTCGTCTGCTGCTGAATCACAGACCGAAGATGTCGTAGATCATCAGCAGATCGCACAAATGAGAGCGCCACATAATCGATGTCGTGCATCAAACCGAACTTCAAGTCCTCTATATCTTTTTCGGTCAACGATGGTGTGCTCAGCTTCACACCGGGAAGATTCATACCTTTATTTTCTTTGAGTATACCGCCTGTGACGACAACACATTCTACATCTGTTTTTGTCTTTGATAGCACCCTAACCGCAAGATTACCATCATCCAATAAAATAGCATCGCCTTCCTTGATGTCCTGCGGAAGCTCCCGGTACGTCGTTGCTACTCTCTTCTCATCTCCCACAATATCGTCAATCGTAAAGGTAATTTTTCCGCCTTCTTTTAATTCAACCTGCTTATTCTTTAATTTGCCTGTTCGGATCTTAGGACCACAAAGATCCTGTAAAATTGCGACATGTTCGCCAGTTCTCTTGCTTGCTTCTCGTGCGTTTTGAATTGCCGTCAAATGATCGTCATGCGTTCCATGTGAAAAATTTAGTCTCGCAACATCCATTCCGGCATTAATCAATTCCACCATCCGATCGACACTTTGCGATGCAGGTCCGATCGTGCAAATGATTTTTGTTTTAGCAAACGTCTTCTTATCTCTCATCTTTTATTTTCTCGTTTCTTCCAATATGGTTATGAGCTGCGGCAATACTTCTCCTGCTTTTCCTAAAAGAGTTTCGTTGACTGTGTGTGATATTTCTGTCGGCTCGGTATTCACTTCTACAATATAGGCGCCTTGATTCCTTGCAGTCATCGGAAGACCAGCAGCCGGATATACCACCGCTGAAGTGCCGATAGTAAGAAATAATTCGCACTGGCTCGCTGCCTCTGTTGCTGCTTCGAAAACACCTTCCGGCAGCATCTCTCCAAACCACACCACATCAGGGCGAATAAGCCCATTGCACGACGAACATCTCGGCACTTTCTTCTCCGTTGTGACTTCGACATTCTCTACAAATTTTCCGCAGTCAATGCAATAGCTTCGTTCTATATTGCCATGGAGTTCGAGCACTTTTTTGCTTCCCGCTCGAAAATGCAGATTATCAACATTCTGTGTTACGAGCGTGAACTCCTTCACAAGTTCTTCTAATCGTACAAGTGCGTAGTGAGCAGGATTCGGTTTCACATCATGAACAATTTGTCTTCGGTAGTTATACCATTCCCAAACCAATTCCGGATTGCGCATAAATGCATCGAAATTGGCAAGCTCTTCCGGCTTCAATTTTGACCATAAACCGTCTACTCCACGAAATGTCGCTACACCGCTTTCTGCAGAAATCCCAGCGCCGGTCAAAACGCATATCGACTTCACTCGCTGAAGCAGAGATCGAAGTTTAATGGAAATCGTCATGGATTTGAGTTCAATATCAATACGTCACGGCAAGTTGATTCTACGACAGACATTTGCATCGGTCTTATTTTGTATCCATCATTCAGCCAGAGCGTAATTTGATCCTTATAATGCTGCGAAAACACCTGTCCGGATTGACCTGGAGGAAGAACTGTGCGTGTATCATTGATATCGGCGAGATTGAATATTTGGCGCATCGACGGTCCCACAGCACTTTCATATGGATGGGCAAGAAAATACTGCCCGACATTGATTGTTGCATGCGATCCCCCGATAGGAAACGGGCCTACATTAAAGAAACCGGCAAGTAATTTGTTCACGCCGAACACATGCCCAAAGGTCACCGTGTGCAGTCTTCCCCACTGCCATTCTTTGAGTTCACCACCCAAACGCGTTTTCAGATCGCTCAATGCATCCGAGACACTTTTCCGAATACAATCATCCCTCGTTTCGCGCTCAGGCGTTTTCCAATCGTCAAACCATTCCGAATCCGGATTCTTCAGTAAATGCGATAGCGCTGAGAGCGGTGTGCTTGCAAGTGTATCATACAAGCTGTAAAGTCGGTCGCCCATTTTGTTATGGAAAGTATTATAAACCAATTTGGTCACAGTAGCCTGGAAGAGTGTCGTGCTCACATCTTCCTTCTGCATTTCAAAAGTCCAGGCACGGAAATATTCCAACATTGTTTTTACATTGGGATCTGTCACTGCAACACTATCATACGCATGGAGAATGTAAGGCACAAATTCACGTGCTTGTGTCGACAGAAGGTCAAATTGAAGTCGCTGCATATCTTCCATTGTGAATTTTTCCTGTTCATGCAGTACTTCATTGATACGGATAGATCGCCACGGTGATTCCCAGTGATTGGAAATTTCGTACGGATATGAATCGTCAATAATTTTATTGTTTGCAGTAGCAATGAATCCTTCAGGAGGATTGAAAACATGCGGCATCTGATCGAAAGGAACAAATCCTTTCCAGTCGTATTCATCAGTCCATCCGGGGAAAGGCAGTGTCGGCCCTTTCGTTTTTCTGATAGGCAGCCTGCCGCCTGTGCGATATCCGATGTTGCCATCGACATCCGCATAAACAAAATTCTGTGCAGGTGTGGCAAATAATTTCAATGCTTCCTGAAATTCCTGCCAGTTGGATGCTTTGCTGATGCGATAGAAGGCACCCGCTTCATTCGAGATTTCGTGTCCCACCCAATGCATCGAAATAAGCGATGTAAGAGATTGTGCTGTTGGTTCCATTTTATTCACAATTGGTCCGCGATGCGTGCTATAGATGGAAAGCGCAACCGGCAGCGATCCCTTCACCATAATCGTATCGACAACTTCCACAATCGGCCGCCATTCATTATTAAATTTGTAGCACGTGGGATGCTGGAGGGAATCGACCTCTTCGAAATAATAATCGTTATCATCCATCATCGCGTTCGTGATACCCCACGCAATGCGTTGATTCCTTCCTGCGACAACAAATGGAACACCGGGAATCGACATTCCGGCAACATCGAATGTCGGTGCTGCGATATGGATTTCATACCATCGTCCCGGCGACATCAGTAAGAGGTGCGGATCATTTGCAAGAATTGGTTTTCCAGTCACAGATTTTTTTCCGGACACTGCCCACGCATTGCTGCCGGACTCAAGGGCATGGAAACCCAGAAGTGAACGATATTCCCCCTCTGCATCAAACAATGGACGGAGATCATTGGCAACAGATTTCCCTTTCAGTTCTTTGGGGATAATAAAAGGTGCGCCTTCCGGCCAGTAAGGGAATATTTCTTTCGCCTTTTCTTCTCCAAATCGTTGTACTAGTTCAGCAAGGAGTAAATCCACCCACCGCGAATAGTTGAGTTCCCATGCCATTAACCGGCTGACGAGAAGCGAATGTTCGACCGTCCATGGCTCCGGTTCGATATTCAACATATCGAACTCAATCGGGTATTTTCCGGAGTGTGTGGATATAAATTGATTCACACCATCAGCATATGCCTGCAATGCTTTTCGTGTGTCTTCATCAATGGACTGAGAAAGTTTCTGCGCGTGCCTCCAAAGACCAAGCGTCCGAAACATCTTATCTATTTTCAACGCTGGTTCACCCAGCACTTCAGACAAACGGCCGGAACCAGCCCGTCGCATCAAATCCATCTGCCATAACCGATCTTGTGCATGCGTGTACCCGACCGCAAAGAAAGCATCGTACTCGGATTGAGCACTAATATGGGGAACGCCATATTCATCGCGATAAACTTTTACCTCGTGCGTAAGTCCTTGCACACGTATGGTACCTGAAATCTTTGAAAATGATCGTGTTACTAAATAGTAGCCAATCACTCCCCCGACGAGCATAACAATCATGATCGTTGCAACAGTTCCGATAATTCCTTTTTGTGTGATTCGCATGAATGATCCTTGCGTGTACAATAAAAATTCCGTCCCGGTTGATTATATCAATCGGGACGGAATCAATGTAAGCAAACTTGAAAAGCAGTGCAACTCAGCTAAAAGCGGTAGGTCAGTGTCAGATTTAGATTACTCGTGGTAACCGTTTCATTCGTTCCTACAGCATAGGTAATACCAGATACAGTATATGAATAATTGGTGCGGAGGGTTTTCCACGTTCCGTAAGCATATGCAGCATTGAGAACAGTTCGCTCATCAAGCGTGAATCCGATTCCTGCGGTATAGTACAACTGGTCTCGACTACTTGGGTCTCCTTTCCAGGGAGATGGATTGTCAATGATTCCGCCACGGAGCTTCAAACCCAAGCTGAATAGTGAGACTTCAATTCCTCCTCGAAGATTAGTTGTCGCTCGCATTTCATTTTTGATCCGAGAATTCTCTTCAATAAGAACTGCATTGTTCGTATTAAATTCCATCTGTGTCCAATCTGTATACTCTGCATCTCCTGCTAACAAAAGCCAATCAAGTGGCTGAACTGTTATCCCACCACTGAGGACATAAGGTGTAGTTACTTTATATTTTATTGAATTGGATGTTGAAGGATATGAATATGAATATTGACCGGTAATAGCATCCGGTGTTTTGAATTGACTTGATGCAGACTCTGTATACGTTTCAGATATATCATAGACAGTGGCTGTTCGGATAGCAACACCGATCGAATATTTTCCAGGATTTCTGTACATCAATCCAAAGAGCGCATTGAATCCGTTGATATCATCATCAATTGTATTTTCATAAATAAATTGATTAAAATCATTTGGATGCATCGAAGCAGGATATAAATTCTTGATATCGTTTTCATTCACTGTCTGATCATACGAATATGATCCAGAAGCAAAATTAAGCGATACACCAACAGACAGATTTGGACCAATATCCATTGCGCCACCAAAAGTCCAATGGTTCAATCCGCCTCCTTCCAAAATATTTATAGTTTGTTGCACATTACCATTCACAATTGGGACCAACTTTCCAGTCATAGTATCGATATTCGCCAAATACAATTGATAAGGAATATTGTTGTCTAAAGGTTGATTGAGTAGATTTGTTGATTGAGAAAAAGAACTAGAAGGATTAAATGCATTCATCGAAGCCGTGGTTGTGTAATTTGCCGCTCTATTGAATCCAAATGCAAATGTCAAGCTGCCTTGTATAGTCGGAATCGCATAAACAAGACCAAGATTATTGAGATTTAAAACATTGTTATCAGATGTCGTTTTTGTTCCGAGATATGAAACATCATTTGAATATCCAAGGTGTGATAACCCAAAAGAAAATTCATTATCACGTTCAAGTGCTAAGCCCGCAGGATTCCAGAAAAGTGCTGTATAGTCATTCACACCGCCAACGGTTGCATTACCCATCCCGAGCTCGCGTGCACCAACTCCCAATCCAAGTTGCGAATATCGAAGTGCATCTTCCGCATACTGTGCTTGTGCTAATTGAAGTCCCATCGTCACGAGGATCGCTAAGCAACATATTTGAGATCTTTTTATCATACTACTTTACTCCATTCTTTCCAGTGTCATTTTATCGTTGTGATCTGCCGGAACCGCTGCTGTGCTGTCCGCCGCCACCACTATTTCTTGAAGGTGTGCTTTGTGAGCTCCTTGCCGCTGGTGCGCTCGAACGCGATTGTCTTACTCTCGATTGACTGCGACCTTGAGAATTTCCACTCCGACGTAAGGTTGCACCCCGACTTCTAACATTTCCTCTTGAGCTTGAAGAAACAGTGTTTCCACGATGTGACTTCAATGTGCCAGTACCGCTAAGTTGTGTTCTCGTGCTTGATGCCCGAGGAAGATTGATGCTTCCACTAGTTGATCCAACTCGGCCATTATATATCGTTCCAGTCCCAATATTTCCATACTGTGTTGATCTTGTAACTCCAAAGTTCCTCAGGTTATTTCCACCTCTTTGATAACCGGAGTTACGTGTCACAAACGAACGAGAATAGTTTGAATGTCCATAGCCATATCTTGAATAAGAATCCCCATAACCCCAATGATGCGGATAATATCCATAACCTGCATAGAACGCAGGACCCCACCACAGCGGATCCCAGTACGTCGGATAGACACATCCATAATCCCACGCCGAATAAGAACTCCAACCGGGATAATAGTACGAGAAACCTAGATAATTATGCGGCTGCCAATTATCATCATTGTCATAATTCGCATTATCATAGGCAGTGCTATCGGATTGACCGGAGTTTTGCCCTTCTTGTTCGTAGGAGGATTCATCTTCCTTCGCTGTTGCAAATTGCGTATAGCAACCTTGAAAAAGAACCGCCATCAACCCTAAGAATAGCGGAAGTGTGAGTAATAATCTGATTGTTTTCATAAATGACCTCATCTATTAGACTCTTATAAAGGACTCAAGTTTCTTGCCAGTAATTTAAAAAACTGAGTCGTTATATTTGCTTGTTTTCGCCACTTTCAAGGTCTCCAAGTATCATCTAAATCTATATTTGTCTACAGAACTAATCGCCACCGTCCACAAATTTGCACACTTGTGTATACTGCAATGTTTAGCCGATTTAGCTACCGAAAACCTTTGTGAAAAGAGATAAGAGTGGATTATAATTCACCAATATAATCAATCTGAATCGTCCGGTTTCCAACATTTACATTGTTCTGGTTCTTACTAATATCTTTAAGATCAAAGCCGACAACAAGTCCTTTCGCCCACGACCAACGAAAGCCAAAGTTGAGGTAGCCATTTCCCTTGCCAATCGCATTCCCATGATTATCATTCATTCCAAAATCATATTCGAACATGATCGAGATATCGCTGCTTAATGATTTTTCCACACCAACGAACATATTGAGATCTCCATCACCGTCTCCTGTTTCTAAAGACTTGTTGAATCCGCCATGGATACTAAGATTGCCAAGGATTGCATAATTCTTACTTGCTACGACATACACACCTGGTGACTTGATTGTATAACGTTTCAAAGAGTCGGCACTAAGGTACGGTTCTTTGCCCTGGGAATCGAATCCGATTGCCAAAGCAGGCATCATGATGCCTTCGCCCACCAGACGCAGTTTAGCATTTACTCCAGGCATCGGATTCATATTAATACTGTCTTTCCCAATAATACCTGTGCCGCCATATGATATTCCAAATGTGAATGGTTCAAAAATACCAACCGTGATACCGATAAGCATACCGCCTCTCTGAAAGAAATTCGATGAGACCGAGTACGACCCACGCTTCAACAAACCAGCCGTTGGTTTATCGACAAGCATTGTCGGTTCAATGGTCGCTGCGCTGCCTGCATAACTTTGTGCGCTGACAAAATTATAATTTACTGCAACGAATAAACCGAGTATCAGTATCTTGTTAAATATTTTCACTTGATTCTCCTTTTCAAATGTTCATCATACTTCATCATCACCAAATATTTTCTGAACATTGTTCGGCAGCTTACTCGTTGTATTCATCGATGTATCAACTTTTCTTTCAAAATCGGTAGGAGCCGGCTCTTTTCGCACAACCTTAAAACCTTCTTCGTGGGGCAATTCGTTTGCCGAAATTTCGTTTTCGTCCTTGCGTTGTGTTGAAAGTTGGAGGACAGGAGCTGATGTCGGCACGAATATTTTTTTTTGTCCGATCACCTGTAATATTTTTCTTAAAACCGCCTGACCCTCATGCGTCAAATCATCTTCTGAATATGTAAGAAGATGTCCTTCGCGGACATAGAACTCACCGTTAATCATCACTTCGCTCACATGGTGCGATGTCGCTTCCTGCAACACGACATCAAGTATCCTTTCATTATTCTCATCGGCAAGGACAGTATTCATACGGAACTCCGATAGATCAAGAAAAACAATATCAGCTTTCTTTCCTATCTCAATTGTTCCAATTTCAGTATCCAACCCAAGCGTACGTGCTCCATTTTTTGTATGAAGCGCGAGCAAGTCATATGCCTTATCCACTGGCAAACCGAGCATCTTGAGAAGAGAAGTATAGGATTGAATATTTTCCAAAGGATGTGCTGTCCCCCAATCACTGCCAAGTGCCAACGTCACATTGTGTCGGAATAATTCTTCAAAAGGAGGTATATCTGTCCCCTTCCGAAGAATCGACAGTGGAGACAATACTAACGGTGTGCCTGACTTCGCAATAATTTCTACATCGCCATCATCAAAACATGCAAGATGCGTCAGATGTACGGGAAAGTCAAAAACATGATAATCGGCATATAGTTGCGCTATAGATTTATTGAAGTTCTTTTTCACCACATCAAACCCATGCTGAGTTTGTCCCAAATGCAACATCACAGGCCATTGAAGTTCATGGGCAGTTCGGATCGTGGATTGGAAATTGTATGTCGTGAGATTTTCTTCGTCGGAGATAGCACATGCAAATCGAGATGAGGTCCCATGCAGCATTCGTGCAGCTTCAATCTGATCACCGTTGTGCAAACCAATGACACCTCTCACGTTCGCTTGTCGCATCGCTTCAAGTGCTGCTGAAAAAGAATGTTCTGGAGTATCAAAGCCATACTCTGCCACTGTTGTTATTCCAGATTTTAGCGCTGCACAATAAGACAACCGATAGAGATTCAAAAATTCTTCGTACGTGGCTTCCTTCCGTAAATAATCGATAGCAAGGCTGACAGCCGAATTCTTATTCCACCGCGACATCGGTTGTCCGGATGTAACATATCGCAAAATGAACGACTCACCGGCATGATGCGCATCTACAAATCCCGGAAGAAGAACTTTGTCAGCCGCATTGATAACTTCCGCAGTCGGGTGCAATGCTTTCAGGACTTGCACAGGTTTTCCAATATCGACGATACGTCCTTTCTGGATGAGTAAAGTCAATCTTCCCGCATGATGTTGTTTATCACCGGTGAAAACGAACCCGTTTTCAATTATTTTCGTCGATTCATTCATCCTTACTGATTTGTCCTATGCCAACTCGTTCCATCTTTTTTATCTTCCAGACGGATTCCCAGTGCTTCTAGCTCCTTACGAATTAAATCCGCTGCCCACCATGCTTTTTCTTGTTTTGCCTGCTGTCTGACCTTAATATGAATATCAATCAATTGCGGTTCAATATTTTCTCCGTCCTTTTTTGTCAACACTTGTTCCGGAATAATTCCAAGAATCCTGCCACCAAGCTCGCTGAAGCACATATCGATTTGTCTGAGAAAATCGAGAGAGAGTTTCTGTCCAGAATTGAGTGCTTGATTTGTTTCGCGAGACAACTCAAAGATCACCCCCATTGCCAGCGGTGCATTGAAGTCGTCATCCATCGCTTCCATGAAGCGTTTCTTGTACAATGACAAATCAAAGCTTATTCCTTCTGTTCGTTTCTCGGACTCGGCTTTTTGCAACTCCCCTCGAAGATTACGAATAGTGGTCAATAGTTTTTCATATCCGGTCTTCGCACCTTGCAACGCTTCGTCGCTGAAATCTAAAGTACTGCGATAATGACTTTGCAGAATGAAAAAACGAACGACAAGCGGATCGTATTTTATGAAAGCATCTTTCAGTGTCACAAAATTACCGAGTGACTTCGACATTTTTCTTCCGTTCACCGTAACAAGATTGTTGTGTATCCAGTATTTCACAAACGGTTTCCCTGTAGCAGCTTCGCTTTGAGCAATCTCGCATTCATGATGCGGAAACTGATTATCCATTCCGCCGCCGTGGATATCGAATGTCGCGCCAAGATACTTCATGGACATTGCTGAACACTCGATGTGCCAGCCGGGGAAACCCTCACCCCAAGGGCTTGGCCAATGCATTATATGTCCGCTTTCAGCTTTTTTCCATAATGCAAAATCAACCGGATTCCGTTTCTCGGATCGTGATTCCACACGTGTACCTTCCACTGCTTCATCAAGCACTCTTCCGGAAAGTTTACCGTAATTCTTAGATTTCTGCACGTCAAAATAGACAGAACCATTCACTTCATATGCGAAACCTTTTGCAAGAAGCTGCTTCACCATTTCGATTTGCTCAATGATATGCCCCGATGCACGGGGGGAAATATCCGGACGCACAATTCCAAGCTTATCCATATCCTCGAAATAGCTTTGTGTAATTTTTTCGGCAATTTGCATAGGATGGACTTTTTCAATTTTCGATTGCTTCAGCATCCGATCTTCGCCATCATCTAATAAATGTCCTACATCAGTGATATTCTGAATATATAATACTTTGTTACCAAGATAACGCAGGTATCTGACAATCACATCAAAAGAGACATAGCTTTTTCCATGCCCAATATGCGAATCACTGTACACAGTGGGTCCGCAGACATACATTCCTACGAGTCCTTCATGAATCGGTTTGAATTCTTCTTTTTGTCGAGTGAGGGTATTGTAGATAAAAAGGGCCATAGCTGATCAGGTTTCAGGTGTTAGGTTTTAGGTTCAAAGCGTTTTTCATTTTATCATTTTTCAATTTATACTTTTGTAATTTTACTTTTCACTTCTTTCTTCATTTCATCCCGATCAATTCTTTTGCACCGTTCAGGCTGGCTTCTGTTACCTCTTCTCCGCTTAGGAGTCGTGCAACCTCTTTAATCCGTTCTTCTTCATCCAACTTGCGGATGGACGATGATGTACGATTCTTTGATTCTCTTTTCTCCACTGTAAAATGACAATCAGCAAAACCAGCGATCTGCGGCAAATGTGTAATAGAAACGACTTGATGAAACTGCGACAAACTCTTGAGACTCTTACCAACAGCTTGAGCAATCCTTCCACTGATGCCGACGTCTATTTCATCAAAGACAAGCAATGGCAGTCGATCTGCTTTAGCAAGGATTGTTTTCAATGCAAGCATGATGCGCGAAATTTCACCGCCGGATGCGACTTTCACTAATGGTTTTACATCTTCGCCGGCATTTGTTGAAAGATAGAATTCTACGAAGTCGATACCATTTGGCGCCGCTTCGTAATAATCGCGTCCAAGCTTAACATATGCACTTGTGACTTCTCCATCCGATTTGCCCATCATACGATTCTCAATTTTTACATCGAATTGAGCATGAGGAATACCTAGTTTCGCCAATTCCGTACATACCGACTCACCGATCTTGCTCACTAATTCCCGCCGTTTTGTCGAGAGACGTTGTGCTGCAGCAGAACATATTTTCCGTTCAGATTCAATTTGTACCTTTAATTTCTGAATTTCATTTTCGAAATTTTCCGCCATCAAGAATTCTTTACCAATCTTTTCACGCTGCTCGATGACCGTATCCAAAGAACCGCCAAATTTCTTTTTGAGAAGTGTGATCTGACCTATCCGCTCCCGGATTTGCTCAAGCCGTTCCGGATTGAATTCTATTTTCGAATTATAGCTTTGAATAAACTTGGTCAACTCTCCAATGATTGCTGCTGCAGAGGCACATTCATTTTTCGAACCCTCAAATGCCTTATCAATTCCGGCAAGATCTTCCAATTGGTTTCGAGCTTTTACGAGAAGATCGTACACCGACTGCCCACCGATATTCTCTGCACCTTGGTGGTTTGGCTCACCTTCATACAAAGACTGATAGAGCTGCGATGTTGCTTCATAAAGTTTCTCCGCATTCTCTAAAATTCGCAGTTCGTTTTCCAAGTCCCCCTCTTCACCTCTCCGCGGATCAACGGCATCAATTTCTTTTATCTGGAATTCGTACAAATCTCGTTTTTCCTTGAGTTCGTTTTCTTTTCGAGTAAGCGCTCGGAATTCTGAGAAGAGCACCGTCAAACGATCGTATGACATGCGATATTCATCTACCAGACCATGAAGACTTCCGAATTCATCCAAGAGCCCAATATGTGTCTCCGATCGAAGCAAAGATTGATGTTCATGCTGGCCATGAAGATCAACAAGATGATCACCAATTTCTTTTAAGACATTCAGTGGGACTGGCGAGTCATTCACAAAACATCGCGATTGACCTTTCACAGAAACTTCTCTGCGGAGAATGAGGTCATCTTGCAATTCGATCTCATTCTGCTCAAGCAATATTTTTACTCTCTGATTTCCGGCTATTCCTAAAATTCCTTCTACAATAGCTTTGTCGTTTCCTTTACGGACGACATCAGAGCTTGCTCGATCACCGAGGATGAGACTCAACGCATCTATGATGATGGACTTTCCTGCACCAGTCTCACCGGTGAGGATATTGAGACCGCTCTCGAATTCGATTTCAACGGATTCTATGAGAGCGTAATTGCGGATAGAAAGAGATTTGAGCATTTGCTTTTGCTCAAATGTAAGCAAAAAAGATGGAATTTCAATGAGATGAACTTCTTTCCGTATTGATTTATACCAGACCAAAATGGCACGTTGTCTAATACATATAGATATTACTTTAAGGCAGAAATTCCAATAAAAAATCTCCTCACAGAGCAAATCTATCAGGAGATTCTTTAAAACTGATTATAGGATAAAAGAATTCGCCGCCGGATTATTTTCCGACAAACAGCGGTTCGATATGCCGGGTATACAGATTGTATGTCACATTCTGCTCAATGCTTGCACGGGCACTGATAAGAGCATTTCGATATTCATCACCCATCTCTGATGCCACAGGGAAGGCAATATGCACCAATTGACGGAAATTACGATCGAGCGTTTTACTGCCTTGGTCATGTTTCAGTGCTCCGACAAACTGGTCAGACGACCATTGAGCAACCGATGATGGCTTGGGCAGTTTGCCTTGTTCAATCTCTACCACGGTTTCGTACGGTTTGCGAAGCTCTTCAAACCGATCAAACGCCAATGCATAAATTTTCTTCGCAATAGGAAGTGTATTTTTATCTGCTGCGAGTCCGATCACTTCTTCCAACCACGTTGTTCCCGCGGTTTTCAAATGCACTCCGCCGCCAGTTTGCTTTAGTATTGAATGAATATGCGGATACAGTGAGAACTTGTCGCTTCCTGAGTGAACGCTGAGTTTTAATTCTTTTGGAAGTGCAAATTTTTCCATGGCAATGGAAACCACTGCAACGTCTTCTTTGAATTCTTTCGCGAATGCTGCCACATTACCTACATAATCAATTCCCTTTAAGAATTTACCGGAAAATTTCGGCGCAACGGTCTGCGCGGCAATTCCAAGATGTGCTAAACCCGCTAAGAAAAGATATAACTCCGACGGTGTCTGCGGATCGTACGCCTCATCGACCGAAACTTCTGTGATAAAGTTTCCTTCGCCTTTATTCTTTTTAATATGGACATACGTCTTGCCGGCTTCCTGTAATGCATAGAGATATTTCTTGGCAAAGGTGCGAAGTTCCTCCACCGACACCTTCAACTCACCATCCAAGAGGGGATGACGCAGCGTTCCGGTATGCGGTGTAATAGCCTTTACAAATTGATCAATCTCGTTATCAGGGGCAGCTTTGCCGATAAAATCTGCGACATCTAAGGTAAAAAAATCGCAAGCTTCGACAAAACGATCGACAGTCTTCAAGCCAATGTGATCCGCATCGACAAAAAACGGGCGGGTCCATCCTTCAGCTTTCACGGCGTTTGCCGCTGCAACACGCGTCGTCGATGGTTCAGTGCCAATCAACGTATGTTCGCGGTTGGATTTATTCCACACCGGTGTCACCTCAACACCTTTATCTTGTGCTTTCTTTAAAGCACGAAGCTGTGCTCGCCCTTCCAATCCGAATCGATCGCCGATGCCAATAGAGAATCGTCCCAACACCAAAGTTCCAGTTTTCATTGTTATCCCAATTAATAATTGTTGACTATTTTTTTTCCTTTGTAAGAAGAATCAAAGCAAGAAGTTCTTACATATAAAATGATAACCATTAATCACAAATTTTCATAGTGTTATTTTTAATGATGGATATACGACAAGTAAGATTATCTGTCCCTTGAATTCATCCGCCAATAAATTCACTCAATTTTTTATTATACCGCTGCTTTCTTCAAAGGTAAATAATCCTAAAGAGAGTAGACCCAGAACAAGAGATTAGTTCTGAGATGAGAGATTCGAACTTACATCAAAAAAGCGAATCTCCGGCACATCACCAATAACAGTATGGTAGTATGCATATTGAATAAATTCTGCCAAGCTCTCTTCCTCACGTTCACCCAAGTCGTAGGAAAACGAAGAGAAATACTGTGTTATCTCTCCAACAGGAAGATTCTGCTGCTGTGCGACTTCTTGAGCAATCTGCAATTGCAGAAGTACACCATTGTTCTTTGCCGTGAGTAAGGCTTTAGCTTCTTGTTCAGTCATTTCTTCTTCACGTCCTACCCAGAAACCATGAACATACGGCAAATCGGTCAAATCATTCCACTCTTCGACAAGATCGAGTGTGAAGACGCCTGATTTCTTATACAAATTTGGAATTTCATTCACCAACAATGCAGCATCAGCCTTTGCAAGCATTGCATCGATATTCGGCATCATCGGAATAAATTGGAGATTTTGACGAGATGAGTTATTGCGATACTTTTCTTCCAGAATGATCTTCGCGAGAATGATTTCTGAAGTAAAGCGCACATCAACTGCAACGCGATCGATGTTGTGCAATTCCGATTTAAGAACGAGTTGAATGGTGTTGGTCGGAATGGATGAGGCGACACAAATATTCGGCACAATACAATATTCTCCTCCGTGCCGTGCATAGTCGATAGGAGATAAAAAAGCGTTCCGAATTCCTTCGGAACGCTGACTGAGTTTTAACGCATTTTGTGCGGGTATGTCTATAACCTGATCAAACGGAGATTCTGTCCGATCTAAGCCAAACAAGAGCGGCTTCAGGTAGAGTGCATCGGACACTGCAAGCTGTGACTTCATCAGGCATTTGTTTTTTGCGCAACTGCTTTCGTAGCGAGTTCGCGCACATAGTAAATCTTCGAACGGCGGGTTCTGCCTTCCTTTACCTTCTCGATTTTTGCAATGCGAGGAGAATGCAGGGGAAAGATTCTTTCGACGCCGACTCCGTCAGAAATCTTTCGGACGGTAAATGTCGCATTGATGCCCGATCCACGTTGTCCCATGACAATGCCCTGGAATTCCTGGATGCGTTCTTTATCACCCTCCTTCACCTTCACGTGCACGTTCACGATGTCGCCTGATTTAAATTTTGGGACATCTGTTTTTAGTTGAGTCGCCTCAACAAGCTTCAACTTATCCATTGGTGTTTTACTCCACTAAATCAATATATCGTGTATTTGTATTCTCTATTCTTCATTATTTACGATGCCGAAGTATCACCCCGTAACCGTCTTGTTCTTTGCTCACGCTGTTCCATGCGCCATTGGTCTATTTCGTGATGATTTCCAGAAAGCAACACATCCGGAATGGTCATCCCGCGATATTCTGACGGCCTTGTGTACTGAGGACAGCCAAGCATTCCATCCTGAAACGAATCGGTCAATGCTGACTCACCATCATTCAAGACACCGGGGATAAGCCGTACAACTGCATCGACAACAACCACTGCCGCCAACTCACCGCCTGTCAAAACATAATCGCCGATGGAAATCTCGCGCGTAGCCAACACTTCGCGTACTCGCTGATCTACACCTTTATAATGACCACACAGCAGTATGAGATTCTTTTTCAGCGATAACTGCGTTGCAATCTTCTGCGTAAACACTTCGCCATCAGCCGCAAGAAATATTATTTCATCGTACTGGCGTTGTGCCTTCAGGGCTTCAACACATTCAAAGAACGGTTCCGGTTTCAGCACCATCCCTGCGCCACCGCCATAGGGTGCATCGTCAATGGTGTTGTGTTTATCGTGCGTATATGCACGGAGATCATGCACAACAATCTCAACAATCTCTTTATTCTGTGCCCGTTTCAGAATACTTTCCTGCAATGGGCTTTCCAACAGCTTCGGCAATCCTGTTATAATATCGATGCGCATCATTCAAGCAATCCTTCCAAAGCGTGGATAGTGATGCGTTTCATCTTTACATCTACCTTCCGGATGATCGCTTTGACTGCTGGAATCAAAAATTCCTTTGTGCCATTCCGGACAACCCATACATCATTTGCTGGAAGCGAAAGCAGATCAGTTACTATTCCGACATTCATCTGCTCTTCAGTTACTACTTCGCATCCGATCACCTCGTCCATGAAGTAGTTCCCAGTATGGAGTTTTATAGTCTGCTCTTTCGGAACGAATAAATATTTATTCCGAAATTCTTTTGCTTCATGCGGTGTCTCAATACCATTCAGACTCACAACGACCTGTTTGGCATCAATTCGCACTGCGAGAATATCCCGCTGTTCCGCTCTCGTTGCATCGTGTCCCACCCACACAGACTGTAAACCTGCAAATCGCTGTTTGTCGTCTGTCAACGGGAGAACTTTCAACTCGCCCTGAGTACCAATCGGTTTGGAAATTCTTCCAATCGCAATCAAATCCATACAGAATATCTTGTCGTCCATCCCGGATTCAGGGCACTGAGTCCATCGAACTGCTTACCCAATGATATCTAAAACCGCTCGCTTGCCTTCTTTTGCGGCGACCGCTTTTAGGAGCACGCGTAAGGAAGTTGCTGTTTGACCGCGCCTGCCGATGACTTTTCCGATCTCTCCTTCAGCTACCTTGAGTTTGAAGATATGCTTGTTTTCTTTTTCTTCTATCTCAATAGTGACGCTTTCCGGATGATCCACTAGATGTTTTACAACGAACTCCAGAAATTCCTTCATCGTTCCACCTCGGTATCAGTTGTTCTCCGGGCGTTTGCAGGTTACCTTTGCCTTTACGATCCCAGTGTACAACCATTTCAACTGTGGAAACTGCGTTAGTGCCTCGCTTCTGCCCTAACCGTGGATTAATGAACTGCTGTGGAAAAATCAGTTGTCAAAATCCCTTCGATGGAAAAACCATCAAGTGTCTAGTCAGATTCGCTGACTGTATTACGCAGCAGCCGGTGCTGGAGCTGGAGTTTCTGCCGGGGCAGCGGATTTCTTCTTCCGCTCTGCTCGTCGTGATTTTCGATCGGCTTCGCGCTTTGGTTTTTCAACCTGAAGCATCTGCCAGCGTTCCATCACACTCTTCACCGTCGCTTCATCTTTGCCCTGGCGTGTGAGTGTCCAGTGCAGCCAAAAACCTGTACGTCTCAGTAATGAACGCACCGTATCTGTCGGTTGTGCACCTTTGCGCAGCCAAAATTCAATACGCGGCTCTTTTAATGCTAAGGTGATAGGATTTGTGTGCGGATCGTATTGCCCGAGAGCTTCGAGATATCCACCATTGCGAGGAGAACGGGAATCTGTCGCCACCAACTTATAAATTGGATGCTTCTTCTTTCCCTCTCTCCGCATTCGAATTTTAACCAATGTATTACTCCTGTATTTTACTTGACTCAGTTATCAAAATAGTTGTTTTCATAATCGATTGCTAATTCATCGGAAATTGCATGCCGTGCATCGCACGACGCATATTCCCTTTTTTAAACCGTTTCATCATCTTTTGCATCTCATCGAATTGCTTCAGCAGCCGGTTCACATCCTGCACCGTTGAGCCGCTTCCCAGTGCAATACGGCGTCTCCGATTTCCATTGATAATTAATGGACGCAACCGTTCTTCCGCAGTCATCGATTGAATAATCGCTTCAACACGTACAAGGCTCTTCTCGTCAATCTCGGCATTTGCCGGGAGCCGGTTCATTCCCGGAATCATCCCCATCACTTGACTGAGAGATCCCATCTTCTTGACTTCCCGAAGCTGATCCAGAAAATCTTCAAAAGTGAATTGTGACTTCCGGAACTTTTCTTCCAGCTTGATCGCTTTTGCTTCGTCAAAATGTTCTTGCGCTTTCTCAACAAGTGTCACAATATCGCCCATACCAAGAATGCGAGACGCAATGCGGTCCGGATAAAACGGTTCCAGTGCATCTAACTTTTCGCCGACACCGATGAATTTAATCGGTTTTTGAACCACTGCTCGTATTGAAAGTGCAGCGCCACCGCGACTATCACCATCAAGTTTTGTAAGAACAATGCCGTCGAAATTCAAACGTTCGTGAAACGCTTTCGCCGTATGAACAGCATCCTGTCCGGTCATCGCATCGACCACGAACAAAATTTCATGCGGCTGTGCAATATCGCGAACTGCTTCCACTTCCTTCATCATCTCTTCATCGACATGTAAACGACCCGCCGTATCGATGATGACTGTATCTCGAACATTCTTGCGTGCGAAGTCAATAGAGTCTTGTGCAATTTTCACGGCTCCAGCCCCTCGTTCCGTATATACCGGAATCTCTATCTGTTTTCCCAATATCTCCAACTGATCGATAGCAGCAGGCCGGTGAACATCTGCTCCGACGAGTAATGGAAATCGTCCTTTGCTTTTCAGATGACTTGCCAACTTCGCAGAGAACGTCGTCTTTCCGGATCCTTGCAATCCTGCTACCAAAATGACCGTTGGCGGAGTTTGTGCTGTTGCAACATCTGCCTTCGACTCACCGAGCAGCTTCACCATCTCATCATAAATAATCTTGATGATAAGTTGCCCCGGAGTAAAGCTCGTGAGGACTTCCTGCCCTACGGCACGCTTTTGAACATCTTCAATGAATTGTTTGACAACCTTATAGTTCACATCTGCATCGAGCAAAGCACGGCGCACTTCACGCAAAGATTCCTCGACATTTTGAGGCGTAATCTTTCCCTGTCCCCGAAGCTTTTTAAATGCCGTTTCTAATTTCTGGGTAAGACTCTCAAACATTCGCTTTCCATCGTCAATAGTACGACAAAACTTCTTTTGCCTCAGCGTTAGTAAAACCGAGCGCGCCAGAAGTTCATACGAGTTTACTAACTAAAAAATAGCGAAAAAAGGGGAGGCAATCAAGAAGTTATTTAGAAAATTTTCTTTTTTATATTTCTTTTATTCGAATTTTCTTCGAGTTTCGATCATCGTCCTCGAGGATTATCAATTAAAACCAAGTATCTGAGTGAAATTCGCTTAATTGTAAACTTTTTAGAGAGATGGATACTATATTTTTGCCTTGTTAATTATTTATCCGTTCTAAATCACTTTACCAACATCATTTTCTCTTGGAACATATGCTGTTTATTCTGCTCGTCTGTTGCAACGAGACGATAAATATACATACCGCTGGCATATCGACTTGCATTAAAGGCTTTTTGGTAATAACCCGGCTCCTGCTGTTCGCTGACAAGATTGGCAACTTCTCTTCCAATGACATCATAAATTTTGAGATTTACACTGCTCTTCGCTGAAAGCTGATAGCTGATAACTGTGCTCGGATTATACGGATTCGGATAATTCTGGAACAACGTGTACGTCTGCGGTGCTGCAACCTTAATTGCGATATTCTTTGTCCACGTTTGTCCATTCGCAGTGATGGAAAACGTGAGTGTCTGTCCTTTTCCCACCGGTGCTGATTTGTCGATAGTAAATGCAAACGTTGCCGTTTGTTCTGTGCTTGCCGTGAGACTCTTGATTGTTTGTTTAGTGGAATCGAATTTCACCCAGCTTGGAGCATTGCTCACGCTCACATTCACTGCTTGTGTCGTAATCTTAGATGTATTAGCAACCGTCAGTTCTATCGTATTGCCCTTCGATGCAAAAGGAATAGTATACGCGCTGTCGGTTTGAGCTGCGGCAATGCTTGTATACAGGAATAATATTAAACATAGTTTTTTCATACTTTTCCCCATTTCGATTTACTGAACCGGCAATGTAATTGCTATTAAAGGATTTATTGAGACATCCTGTGTCACCGATTGCTGCTTTGATCCATACGCTGCACGGAATTGTATCTTCACAGGCAGCAATTCTATTGTCACAATACCGTTTACAGTCGTACCTATTACTTTCCATCCGCCGGCATTATAGCTTACGGTAGCATTGTTCAATAAACTGCCGGCTGTGTTGGTCACGCTCACTGTACATAATACCGTTGAAAATACAACCGTCGCATTGGAATCAACATTCTGCGCTCTACTAACAGACGAGCCGTTGTATGTTAAGCGGAATGTATATTTCACAGGAAGAAGTTCTTTCGAAACAACACCATTTGATGTGTTTCCAAAATTTTGCCATCCGCCGGAGTTAAACTGCACTATTCCTGCATCCCCCAAAGGGGCAGGCATCGGATTTCCTTTGCTATTGTTGAATTGCACTAACGTTTTCACCGTTTGAAATACGACTGTTGCATTGGAATCAAGACTCTGTGCTTTTGTAACTGTTGCACCGTCATACATTATACGGAATGTATATTTTGTTGGAAGGAGTTCTTTTGTCACGACCCCGTTCAAAGTCGTTCCAAAGTTTTTCCACCCGCCAGCATTGAATTGGACAACACCGGTATCAAGAGGGGCGCCTGTGCTCGTTTGTAGTTGCACTTTTGCCGGAACAGTTTGGAATACGACTGTTGCATTGGAATCGATACTTTGTGCTTTACTGATAGTAGCAGAGTTATACGTTATACGGAAGTTATATTTAGTTGGAAGAAGTTCTTTCGTTACAATACCATTTGAGGTTATTCCAAAACTTTTCCAACCGCCAGAGTTATATTCAACGATTCCTGTGTCCAATGGAGCACCTGTGCTTGCTTGTAACTGCACTTTAGCAGGAACGGTCTGGAATATCACTGTTGCATTAGAATCGATGTTCTGTGCTTTGCTGATGGTAGCATCGTTATACGTCAAGCGGAATGTATATTTTATCGGTAGCAGTTCTTTTGTTGCAACTCCATTTGAGGTTATTCCAAAATCTTTCCAGCCACCGGAGTTATACTGTACAATGCC
>PLMS01000067.1 GCA_003142575.1 Ignavibacteriota bacterium | reverse complement strand
CAGGCGTTATAAATTGAAGCACGCATACCGCCAACTGAACGGTGACCTTTCAGTCCGAGCATCTTCTTGGGTTTTGCCTCGGCAATGAACTTTTCTTCCAACTCCGGTGTCGGTAAGTTCCAGGTGACGTTCATCAGCGATCGATCTTCTTTGTTGACGACTGAGCCTTTGTAGAATTCCGGATGTGCATCGAACATATCGTAAATGAGTTTCGCTTTCTTTTGATTGCGCACCTGCATTGCTTCCAGTCCGCCTTCTTTGATAATCCATTTTAGTGTTCTGCCGACCACAAATACCGGCAGGCAGGGCGGCGTGTTGTACATCGAGCCTGCATCCACATGTGTTTTGTATTTTAACATGGACGAAAGGTTTTGTTTTGCTTTCGCTTCCATCCACGCTTTCTTGATGACCACCATGACAACACCGGCAGGACCAAGATTCTTTTGTGCACCGGCATACAAGAGATTGTATTTTTTGAAATTACGTTTCATGCTCAGCATGTCAGAAGACATATCAGCAATAAGCGGAACAGTACCGACATCCGGATCGGTTTTCCATTGCGTTCCAAAGATCGTGTTGTTCGTGGTGATATGGACATAATCCGCATCGCCGGAATATTTGATATTCTTCGGAAGCTGATTGAAGTTCGTTGCTTTTGAAGATGCGACCTCGGCTACTTCTCCGAGAAGCTTTGCTTCTTTTATCGCCTTCGATGCCCATTCACCTGTATTGACATAATCAGCTTTCTTTTGGAGAAAATTCATCGGCACCATCGCAAATTGCATACTTGCGCCGCCCCCGAGAAAAACCACGGCATATTCGTCTGCCGTAAGCCCCATAAGAGCAAGAGCATCTGCTTGTGCTTCTGTTACTACTTTTTCAAACGCTTTGTCTCGGTGGCTGATTTCCATAATTGAAACGCCAAGTCCGGCAAAATCCATTACGGCGTCTCGCGTCTCTTCAACGACGGAAAGAGGTAAAATTGCCGGTCCAGCAAAGAAGTTGTGTGCACGTGCCATCGGTATGACCCTTTCTGAGTTATTTATTCAAGTACATTCGGTGGGTGAAACAATTGTCTAAACATACTAATAATTTTTTTCAGTGTCCATATTCTTTTTTAGAAATAAACTTCCGTAGAAAATGGGTTTTTTCTGGTAAGAAAGAGATAGAAAAAGGCTGTTGTTACGGTGTTGAACTCTGCCACATCGTTATAGCAGAATAGCTTCATAAAGGAACGATTCGCCGGTGGCGGCAAAAGATTGTTGAAAAAAGAATTACACGGTTGCTGGTTAGAATATTTTTTGGTATAATCAAAGAACCAAAACTGTCTGATTTTTCCCCCGATCTGCTTGGCAAATTATGGCAATCGGCGGTTGGACAGCATAAATAACAATAATTCTTACTCATCATTATCTTACAGGAGTATCCTATGAAGATTCTCATCACTGATGGTATTACGTCCGAAGGTGCAAAGATCCTTACAGATGCCGGACATCAGGTAGATAAAGTGAAGCTGACACCTGAAGATCTATTGAAAAAGATCGGTGAATACGATTGCATCATCGTCCGGTCTGCAACAAAAGTGACTAAGGAAGTAATAGAAGTTGGAAAGAAACTCAAAGTGATTGCTCGCGGCGGTGTCGGGCTGGACAACATCGATGTACCGGTTGCCGAGAGTAAGGGTATTAAAGTCTTGAATACACCTGCCGCATCAACTGTGTCCGTTGCAGAGCTTGCTCTTGCACATATGCTTGCTGTGTCTCGTTTCCTGAATGTCAGCACGATGGATATGCGACAAGGCAAGTGGCCGAAAAAAGAATATGGGGAGGGCATTGAACTGTACAAAAAGAATCTTGGCATTCTCGGTCTCGGCAATATCGGGAAAGAAGTTGCACGACGAGGATTAGCGTTCGGGATGCATGTGTTGGCCTACGATCCGCCATTCACGCCAATGGATTTCTTTGTCGAAATAACGACAAAGGAAAAAGTACTTGCCAATTCCGACTTCATTACGCTTCATCTCCCGTACAACAAGAAAGAGGGACCAATTATCGGGAAGAAGGAATTTGACATGATGAAAAAGGGAGTGGTCATCGTTAACTGCGCACGCGGTGGCGTAGTAGATGAAGCTGCTTTGTTGGAAGCATTGAACTCTGGTAAAGTTGCTGGAGCAGGATTGGATGTATTCATGAATGAACCTCCGACCGACGCTCAAAAAGCCCTGATCAATCATCCACGTGTGAGTGTGTCGCCGCATATTGGCGGTTCGACTGTTGAAGCTCAGGAACGCGTTGGCGCAGAGATCGCGCAAAAAGTAGTGAAAGCATTCAGCGCTCAAGAACACGCATAATAAATTTTGGAAGTGTATGGCAACCATCCGACCGTTTAAAGCATTTCGGCCGAAACCGGAATTTGCCGGTGAAGTCGCTGCTCGACCGTACGATGTGCTCAACTCCGATGAAGCACGCGAAGAGGTGAAGGGACATCCCCTCTCTTTTTTGCATGTTGGTAAACCGGAAGTTGATCTCGATCCCAAAATCGATATTCATGACAGGCAAGTGTATGAGAAAGGAAAAGAGAATCTTCAGAAACTTATTTCTCAAGGAATACTGCTGGAAGATTCGACACCATCACTGTATGTCTATGCACAGACTATGGGAAATCGCACACAGTACGGTCTTGTCGGATGTGCATCGGTGGAAGAGTATTGGAATGAAACCATTAAAAAGCATGAGTTCACACGGAAAGATAAGGAAGAGGATCGCTGTACTCATGTAAACGTAACGAATTCTCATTCCGGGCCTGTGTTCCTGACATACCGCGATAATGCAGAGATCAATACCATTGTTGCCTGCGTTGTAAGCAAACCGCCGGAGAATGATCATGTTGCAATTGACGGCATCCGGCATCAAAGCTGGGTGATCAAAGACAGAGGGACGATCGAGAAGATCACTTCTATCTTTAAGACAATTCCCAACTTGTATATTGCGGACGGACATCATCGCTCGGCTGCAGGAGCGCGGGTTGGAAGAGAACGTGCAAAGGCAAACCCCCACCATCGCGGCGATGAAGAGTACAATTTCTATCTCGCAGTATATTTTCCATCAAGCCAGCTTCGGATTATGGATTACAATCGTGTCGTCAAAGATCTGAATGGATTGACGAAGGAAGAATTTCTTGACAAGCTGAAATCAAATTTCAGCTTTGTCGAATCTTCAGCACCAGTCAAGCCAGCGAAAAAAGGCAATTTTGGGATGTACCTCGATGGCAAGTGGTACATTTTCACTGCAAGTCATTCATTGCAGTGTATCACAGATTCAGTGCAATCCCTTGACGTTTCGATTCTTCAGGATCATGTGCTAGATCCTATCCTTGGTATCAAAGATCCGCGTGTCGACAAACGAATTGACTTCGTCGGCGGTATCCGCGGATTAGGCGAATTAGAGCGACGTGTAAATTCCGGCGAAATGAAAATCGCCTTCAGCATGTATCCCACATCTCTCGATGAGCTTATGACTATTGCCGACGATGGCAAAGTCATGGCTCCGAAATCAACATGGTTCGAACCGAAACTCCGCGACGGATTGTTTGTGCACTTCTTAGATTGAAACGATAAAGTGGATGAAATATATCGCGCTCTTGTTGTTTCTACCGGCTTGTCTTTTCGGGCAAGCTCGTTCACCTGTAAAGGTTCTACGCCGGTGGTATTGTCAGATGTTCATTGGTATGTTACAAACTTACGTTACGCAGTTTGCAAAAAATGTGGACTGAAAATACCTTTATTGCCACGAGCTTTAGCTCGTGGATTAGAAAATCAAAAGTATGATCGGGTTTTAACCCCATTTTCGACAATTTTATTGGACTAAAGTCTGCTCCATTTTATTTATTCAGTTCCACGACGTAAACGTCGTGGCAATTTATCTTCTCTGCGTAACATCAGTTGCTCAGATAAAAGAACTCTGTCAGTAATGAAGGCGTTCAACTGCTTAGGTAGGTAATAGAAGTCTTTCCTGCTTGCGGCGAAGAAGGGAGAATAACCGTTGTGGGTTTTTCAGTTGTCAACTGAAGGATATTCGCCGATTTAACTTCTTTCGAATCCACGACAACAAGGATGTTTCCGGTTCCTCTAAAGTTTATGGTAAGAGGAGATGTTTCTTCTTTTGTGATGACGGCATTTGATTTCATTAATTCGATGGAAATGGAAGGGATCACGGTTGCTGTGACTGCTGCTGTTGCTCTTGCCTGTGCGCATACTCTCTGCGGTGCTGTTGCATAAATCATTATGAGTGCACTTACTATGGTTAACATCGTTCTCATACCAAATGAATCTTCGAGAACGATGCCAACAAATTATTTCATATTTCTAAAGTAACCTCTCTTTAACTATATATAAAGCAATGAATTACGGCAGGTTGAAAATCGGCAGTAACGATTCTGGCGTTACCTCGTTGGTAATTTCTACAATAGCATAACCTATTCATTTGCGCGGAGTTTGCGGAGAATAGCGAAAGCTTCCTCTTTGTTTGAGAAGACTCCAATATGCACAGCATATTTTGACTTTCCATCCAAAACAACTTTCTCGACAATTGTCTTGATTTCCATATCTCGTTCGAACTTCTTTGCTTCATCGCGTGCACGACGCTTTGTATCCCAAGTAGAAATATGAATTACAAAACCTTTCGGTTTCTCATGTGCTAAAATTTGATATTTTTCTTCAGGGACGGTAATCTTAATAATGTTCTGAGCTTTGACACTGTCCCTCATGGCTGGAATGGATTTCTCCGCTTGTTGTTTCTTCAACAAGAATTTCATCCCTTCAATATAATCTCCCTCGGCTGTAATTCTCACGTCGAACAAACGTATTGGAGGATCGCATGAAGCTCCAAGAACGCCTACCTGTGCTGAATCCACATAGGCAATATATTTACCGGGAGGGACACCCATTTCGTAGAANNATCCCTCCAGCACACCTGTTGCGTAAAAAGGAACATCGATCGGTTTGTAAATATTCGGCTCTGTGATCGCAGAGAAGGCATACGCTTTCGGCATCCAGAGCGGATTTGAGATCGAGGATTCAACGATATCAATATTATATCGTGTATAGGGCAGCAACCGGTTTGCCCGAGTTATGCCAGAGTCGCCTATATCAACAAATGCCGCCTGTCCAAAGTTAAAGGCTACATCATTAATCGTTTGCTCTCCGGGATCATAGACTCCATTGCCATTTTTGTCAACGAACATACGCATCGTGAGAGCAGAAAGTCCGACTGATGTAAGGTTATGATAGTGGAAGGTCTTCTCTCGGCTGTCATACCCGATGGTTCCGCTCACATTTTGAGTTAGAGTCACATCGCCAGTGTAAGAAGATGCAGTAGTCGTTGAGCGTGTAAACGGAAACTCATATACAAATTGCACACTTGCAGTGTACTGATTTTGAATGAAGTTGCGTGAGTACGAAAATTGTAATCTCCCTGACGATGTAACGTTGCTGGAAAGATCAAGCCGCAGTTCGTTTGCACTTTTTCGTTCAAGATTATATGTGAAAGACGAACCAAACAATATATTTGATGTCAGTGAAGCTAACTTTCCTCTTGGAGTAAACGAATAGAGAATGGACGAGGAAAGAATCGGCTCGCGTGTGGCACCAGTAGAATCAGATTTTACTTCCGAATAATTATATGCTACTGTTCCGTTGATCTGCTTGTACGATGCAGTCGCCCCTGTTGTCATTAATGTTGCCGCACTGTGTTCATAATTTTGCCGGTTCGCCTGAAACTGATACGTGATAAGCGCTGAAGTGAGCTTCAACGGAAGAGACATTGTTGCCTGCGTTTCCGTTACGATGTGCGATGGATTGTAGTACTCATTTTTTTCATGTCTGGTGACAGAAATGTCTGCCGAAGCTTGCGAAGCGTACACCGCGCTCAGATCCGCGCGATACAATGCTCCCGGAGCGGCTTCAGCGGTAAAAATATAATTCTTATCCAGCCACGAAGAAAACGAAAGAGAACCAATGGGTTTTGCATAGAGCGTGTCGTCAATATATTCTATACCGGCACTCGCAGTCAGCCATGAAGTGAGTCCTGCTGTTACCGATGCCTGTGCGAAATGATTGTTGTCATTACGCAATGCCCCTGCACTGACAGTATAATTGACTTCGCCCTCAGGAATAAATGAAAACGGAATTTGTATGCGCTGCCGGTCTTCGATCACTTCGCCTGTCGGCCCGTATATACGCAAACTGTAAAATGTTGTACCGTATGTTAAGGGAACGACGAAGCGATAGTTGCCCAACCCATCCGCTTTAGTGACGCCGACAAGCTTTTCGTTGAGGTAGAGTTCCACTGTCCATTCCGGAAATGTTTTTTGCTCGATTACGTACGATTGAAACATTGTTCGTGTTTGTACGGGTTCGTTCGATATCTGAATTCCTTTGAAACTGCGTAAGAAAATGCCCGATGTATTTTCATAACCTGCGTTGACATTTGTAATGATTGGATTATCATCGATCACATACCGCCATTGTCCTTCCAGAGTTGCTGATGACGGCATGGAGTCACTGTAATTGCCGTTCGCAGTTAATTCTAAATCGCCGCCTGCAACAATCCCTCCCCCTTGAAGATTGTATCCATAACTTTGGTAATTCCTTGTTGATGCCGCCGTTAAAGAATAATCGAGGAATCCGCCGTTGAAGAGATCTTTTTGCCGAGGGTACAGAAGTGGATACTCTTCCTTCACAGCGTTCTGGCTTTCGATCATACTTTGCCGCCGCTCACGGTTTCTCTCAGCAATAATCGGCAGTTCCTCGTTTGTTTCCAGCCACAATGTCAACTGCCGCATATCAATTATGAAATGAAGTCCAAACAAACGATCTAAAACACTTGGCGTCACGTAAATATCGAATGTGGAACGGATAAATTCACCAGGGTGAAGTATGAAAATCGCCGTATCGACGCGCGCATTTCCTATCCGAAAATTGATTTCGTATGTGCGTGATTCTGTAATATAAAAGCCCTTCACGCTATCTAACTTGTTGTCAAATTGATAATTAATCTTTAAAAGACGAAAAATTTGTCCGAGTGGTAAATACTCGTTCGGCTCGGCATAGAGAGCTGTGACAACTGTATTCACCAAACCGAGAGAATAACTGAAGTTGAGATAAACTTCTTGAGCTGTAGAATCAGAAGAGATTTGAGATTGTGCGTGAAGTGGCTGCGTGAAAAATATAAAAATGGCTGTGGTTAGTAACAGCAACAGCCATCTGCACTTTACATAAATAGTTGAGTACCGGAAAAAAACGCCCATCACGCAAGGATGCATTTCAAAGTGATTTGACATCTGCCATTACAGGTTTGCTTCAATGGCATAACGCGTTCTTTTTGGCAGGCATTCATAAAGACTTTCTATGATCTCTGCGTCTCATCGCCTCCCCGTTCACTTGATCGTGAATGCAACCTTCTTTACAATGGGAGGCAGTTGGATAATGTTATCAGGTGCGATGTCGTTTCTTTCTGTGACAAGCGTAATTTCCGCAGTATATTTTCCCGGCTTTAGCTTGTTTCGATCGAACGATGCTTTTTTATTCATCGTCACATAGATGCCGAGTGTCTCAATGGTTTCATCAACGACATTTCCTGCTTCATCTAAGATTTTAACAGTAACAGTTCCGAAATAAGGTGCATTTCCTTTTTTCACTGTTTTCCAAACAAGCCGTACGTTTGCAGAATCCTCAACAATGAACGGATCTGTGATTTCGATGCCTGTATTGAGCGCTCCTTTGGCATAGAGAACTGTGGTAATCTGATCGAATACAAAATTAATTTGCGTTGTGATTCCTATGCGCACCGTGTCGATGCGCTTTGCTTGCGGTTGAGCGCTGGTGACGATACGGGACCAATACATTCCATCCGATAAATTTTCCGGAGGCTGCGTATTTAAACGAACAATTTGTTGAGAACCTGGGGGCAAAATAAATTTACGAGGAAATCCTTTGATCCATCCGGTTAGGGAGTGCTGAACCTCTGCAATGGTATCATTATATTGCATCGACATAGTACCGATGGAATCCGATGCAGGATAACCGAAGCGGAACGCAATTGAGACTTCCTGTGTCTCGGCAGTTTTGTTTTCAACGGTAAATGTGCCAAAACGATTAGTTGAATTTATAAACAATGCAGGCGGCGAAACAGAAATTTGTGCTCGTGCGTCAGCCAGGAACAATGCGAGCAAGAGATAAAAATAAAGTGTGCGCATAATTAATTCCTTGGAAGTGTGTGGACAGTGAGCGTAATACTGCCGGAATATTTACAGGCGCGCTGTGATCTGGAAGGATGCAAGGTGCCGCCAATCCAAACATAGATTACTTGATTTTGCTTCAGTGACAACGACAACGGCTGCCGCGGGTCGAACGATGTGCGGGAAGATACATTATCTATTGTGGACCATGCGGCGCTTCTCTCATTAAAACTTGCAGGAATCTTCTCCGATCCATCGGCGCTTATAAAAAAGCTGGGAAGCATTATGGTGATAGTTGCATTTGTTTCAATCTTCGATTGAATTTGAAATTTTGCCGCTCCGACATCTGAATGATCAAGACGTTTTTCCCTTCCGCCGAAATCCGTTCCAAACGAAATATCGTTTAACTTGACGACGGTCAGATCTGACTGGCAATAAAGTACTGAGTTTGCAAACATTAAGAGAAATATAATGCAAAATGATTTCATGGCTGTACTACCACAATTTGTATAATTCCAGTGTATTGACCTGCTGCCTGATTCTTATTCGCCATTACTCTTCCGCCTGCCCATATATAAAGATTTCCATCAGCGCCGGTAGTTGCCGATCCACCGGAAGTATGTTTAAATTGCGTTGCCGACGACGCATCTGGAATTGTGTTGTAAATAGGAGATATCTCATGAAATTTCATTGTGTTGCTTCCGCAAATCAAGTCACTCGGGAAAGTTATAGTGACCTGCACATCGGTATTAACATTACCATTGAATAAAAACTCCGCTGCCTGTGCATCTGTCGGCAGGACTGTCGTGTTTACTCCTACGATCAAAGCGCCAAAGTCAAGATCGGCAAGTCTTGTAACAGTCGCATATCCTAATACCGAAAATGTGCCCATCGCAGTTGCCGATACTGTTACCTGAGCGATGCTGATACCGCAGAAAAGCAAAACGAACAACAGTGTTTGTTTAATGTATTTCATAACGACGGTAATGTATGAAAAGGATGTATGATTATCAACGAACGTACAAAACGAAGGGGCTACCGTATTCCGGTAACCCCTTGCGAAAAATCAAACTAACAGGATATTGTTACGGTTGGGAAACACCTACTGTAATTGTTCCTGTATAAGAACCTGCTGCCTGTGCTGCGGTTGCTGTAACTCCGCCACCAACATAGATAAACAAAGCGCCAACACCGGATGTACTTGTTGAGCCACCTGTGAGAGCGCCAAATGCCGTGGATGCACCAGCTCCGGCTACAGTATTGTAACGAGGTAATGATTGATTGAACAGCAAACTGTTTGCACCGAAGGTTAGGTTATCCGGCAATGTGACAGTGACTGTTGTCGGGGCACTGACTGCACCTGCGATTTGAAAAGACGCTGCAGCTGCCGCAGTTCCCAAAATCGTTGCGGTCCCACCTTGGGCAACGGCACCAATTGTGAGATCGGTAAGTCTGGTAATGGAGAGTGTTGCGTTCACAGTGGCTGTGGCGTTCGCAGTTGTAGATTGCGCGAATGACAGAGCCGAAACTGTTAGCAGAAGAACTGCTACGAGAATTAGGTTTTTCATTGTGTAACTCCTTTTATTTATGAATATGAGTTAGTGTATCCTATTTGTTTCACTAACAATTTAATAACAGCATCCGCCTAAATCAATACAGCACGTTCCGTGTTTTTCTATTTACGTATTCTACCGTAGAAGCTACGTATTCTACCGTAGAAACTTGTAAGGTATATCTGATTGTGTTTGGAATATTAAGGTTTGTGTACCATCGAATTACTGAAAGAGTATTGAATTCGATAAATAGCATTGCACAAAGGAAAACGCATGGGTTGTTGAATATGGTCGAAAATCTCATAATATTAAAACAAGAGTGATAAAATTTAAGTTCCTGAGCAATTATTATAGATGGATACAACTGTTGTTGGAAACAAAAAACCTTGAATTTTCTATCCCTGAGCAGGTCACACAATAGATAACATCGTGGTTTGGCTGCCCGAACGTTGCATATTGTTTGGCGGATGCATAATCAAATCTGCATCATCCGAAAATCCTGGAAATATTGCCGATGCCGATCTTAAGGAATGGCCTCGGTCAATTCATGCCATAATGGAAAAGTTTCCGACAGCTCAAGTGGTCGTGTCCGATCGCGGAGCTTGGGACGGTCTAAATCTGTTACAACATACGTTGGATTTATTTACAAAGAAGTAGGAGAGAAGTTTGGCTGAGACGGTTGTAAAGAGAGTAAAAGGAACGGTTGTGATCGCGGCGGAGCGATGCAAGGGCTGCGGTTTTTGTGTCGAGTTCTGTCCGACAAAGTGTTTGGAACTTTCCGGTCAGTACAACTCAAAAGGATACCATCCGCCGGTACTTGTGCGGAAGGATGATTGCACCGGCTGCGATATTTGCGGCATGGTCTGTCCGGATTTTGCCATCTACGGTTTTATGAAAAAGAAGGAGAAGGAACGTGCACGATGATTCAGGAGTGTTAACGGGTGCCCACTTCATCGATGGTGATCATGCTTGCAGCGAAGGCGCTATTGCGGCGGGTTGTCGGTTCGTTGCAGGTTATCCGATTACACCATCCACAGAAATTGTAGAACGTATCGCGGAACGGTTCCCATTTGTCGGCGGAGTGTTTATTCAGATGGAAGATGAAATTGCTTCTTCCATTGCAATCCAAGGTGCAGTGTGGGCGGGGAAGAAGGCGATGACCGTCACGTCGGGTCCCGGTTTCTCGTTGATGATGGAACACATTGGGTATGCTGCGATGACAGAAACTCCCTGTGTCTTTGTCGATGTGCAGCGCGCAGGTCCTTCTACCGGCTTGCCAACGATGCCGGCGCAAGGTGATATGATGCAGGCACGTTGGGGTTCGCATGGTGATTATGGCATTATTGCTTTGTGCCCAAATTCGCCGCAGGAATGTTTCGATCTCACGATCAGAGCATTTAATCTTGCTGAACAATTCCGCGTCCCAGTTCTTCTGATGATGGATGAATGCGTCGGTCATATGATCGAACGCGTTATCATTCCTCCCGCTCATGAAATTCAAGTTTTTAAACGGCGCTACTATCATGGTCCAAAGAATGAGTTACTGCTATTTCAGCCTGATAAAGATCTTGTTCCGCCTATGGTGAAAGCGGGCGAAGGATATCAAATACATGTGACCGGTCTGACGCATGACGAAAATGGTTATCCGAATATGACGGTTGGTGCACAAGCAAAGCTTGTAACACGGTTAGTGAACAAGATTCGCATGAATGCTGACACAATTATCGACTATCGGGAAGATGGTGTTGAAGGTGCTGATATTGTAGTGGTGACGTACGGCATTACATCGCGCACCGCAATTCCCGCTATTGAGCAAGCGCGGAAGGAAGGTATGCGTATCGGTCACTTACGTCTTGTAACCGCATGGCCGTTTCCGGAAAAACGGATTCGCGAATTAGCATCTAAAGTAAAAGCATTTGTAGTACCTGAACTTAATCTCGGACAAATGGTTTATGAAGTTGAGCGACTTGCTAGCGGTAAATCAAAAGTCGAACTTGTTCCGCACGCTGGCGGTACAGTACACAATCCGAAAGAAATTTATGCAGCAATTAAACATTTGGTGAAAGGATAATGCCGATGGGAGAAGATGCATTATATACCATTGACAATGTTGTTCCTCCAAATCCAATTGAAAATTTATTACGGATGGATCGCATTCCGCATATCTGGTGTCCGGGCTGCGGGATCGGTACCACCGTCAACTGTTTCGTCCGTGCTTTACAAACCAGCGGATTAGATTTGGACAAAGTTGCGATTGTCTCCGGCATCGGCTGCACAGGGCGCGTTGCCGGGTACATCAAATTAGATTCGTTTCATACGACCCATGGTCGCGCTATTCCATTTGCTACCGGATTGAAACTGGCAAATCCGGAGTTAAAAGTTATTGTCTACAGCGGAGACGGCGATTTGACTGCTATTGGCGGCAACCATTTCATTCATGCAGCGCGTCGCAATGTGGATATGACTGTTATCCTCATCAATAATATGACTTATGGAATGACAGGCGGGCAAGTTGCACCAACAACGCCGATTTCTGCAACTGCGTCGACAACGCCGTATGGAAATTTCGAACAAACATTTAATTTGCCATTTCTTGCTGAATCCTGCGGAGCTGTGTACGTAGCACGATGGACTGCATTTCATGTGCGTCATGCAACGAAGTCTATTAAAGAGGCATTGACGAAGAAAGGTTTCTCATTTGTAGAGATCCTTGCGGCGTGTCCCACATTATACAGTCGCCGGAATAAACTCGGCGATGGTCTTGATCAAATGATTTACTTTCGTGACCACAGCGAGATCAAACATGGTGCCGATACAAAAACAGTGGCATTGGATTTTCAGGGCAAGATCACAGTTGGGAAATTTGTCGATATCGAACGTCCTTCCTATCAACAATTGATGTACGATCATCTCAAGAAAAAACTCGGGGATCAATATATTCCTTCACCAGAAATGAAGAATGTTTATGGCAAGAACGGAAATTAAGATCGGCGGATTCGGCGGACAGGGTGTCATTCTCGGCGGTTACATCATCGGGCGCGCGGCTTCCATCTATGACAATAAATTTGCGACAATGATTCAGGCTTTTGGACCAGAAGCGCGCGGCAGCTCCGCGAGTGCAGAACTCATCATCTCCGATGAAACAATTACGTATCCATACATTACCGCCCCCAACTTAATGGTGCTGATGTCTCAAGAAGCATATACGAAATTTGCTTCAGAACTGATTGCTGGCGGCACGCTCATAACCGAGGAAGAACTTGTTACATCGAGCAATCTTCGCAAAGATGTTCAACATTTTTCCATTCCTGCTACCCGCTTTGCAGAAGAACTCGGGAAGAAGATGGTGCTCAACATTGTCATGATGGGGTTTACGAGCGCCATTTCCAACGTGGTTCATGAACAAGCAATGATTGAGGCAGTGAAAGTCTCTGTGCCGAAAGGGACAGAGGATCTCAATCTAAAAGCGTTTCAAAAGGGGTACGAATACGGTCAGAAAATATTAAAAGGTAAAAACTGACATCTAAGTCTTTGAGGCCTGCTATGTCTATCGTTACCTTTCTTTGCTCGTCGGTTCGTATATGTATCGCACCCACTGTGCAAAAAATTCTAAGCCGTGACTGCGCCAACGGTTGAGCGGATTGTTGATGTCCAAATTTGCAGGTGGCAGGACATCTGTTCTACCACCTGCAGCATCTCTTTTATATTCTTCTACTAATCTCTGTGCTTCGTACTCTGGATGTCCAAGGTGCATTAAGAAGCGATGGTCGGTACTTTCAAAAATTGTATAACCGCCGTTATCGGAATGAGCAAGTAAATTTATATTTCCACGTTTTTTTTCATCCTCCAACACACTGTCCGAAATTCCAGAATGACGGCTTTGTACACACCAGAACACATCGTCCAGTTCGCCGGTTACGGGATGCGAGCGGTCCAGGTTGCGTGTCTCGAATGCGCCAAATAATTTATGTTCAAATATTTCTTTTTCAATTCCAAGTATTTTTGCCAACGCCATACCGCCCCAACAAATTCCAAGTGTTGATGTAATATTTTGCCGGGCAAATTTTAGAATTGTCGTAATTTCGTTCCAGTAACGAACATCTTCGTACGCAAATTCCTCTACCGGCGCACCGGTTAGTAGAAGTCCATCCAACGGAGCATGAGCAATGGCATTCTCAAAATAATCGTAGAACAAATTAAGGTGATCGTGATCGGAACTTTTGTAATTGTGAGATCGCAACCTTATCCAAACCGGTTCAATCTGGATGATCGAGCGGCTGAGTGGATAGAGAACATACGGTTCGTAGGTCTCGCCTTTGGGCATGATGTTAAGTATGCCAACACGCAACGGACGAATATCGGCGCGGCGCGCTTCTTCTTCAGTAATGCAAAGCACGCCACGCTGTTCTAATTTTTCGCGATGTTCATATTTATTTGGCAGTACAACGCTCATAAGAATTCCTTGACAAAATAGACCATGAATTATTTAGAGACTGTAATCGAAACACGGTTTTAATGTATTTATTTTCTGCTATCTCTGCCTTAAATCAAACAACAGACAGCGTTTGAAAAGCTTGTGCGAAGTCGGCGATAATATCATCAATGTGCTCAATACCGACAGAAACACGCAGCAACTCCGGTGCAACACCGGCAGTGCGCTGTTCCTCTTCCGAAAGCTGCGAATGCGTTGTTGACGCCGGATGAATAATCAATGTTTTAGCATCACCCACATTGGCAAGCAAGCTTGTAAGTTTGAGATTATTAATGAACTTTTTCCCGGCTTCACGACCTCCTTGAATTCCGAATGTGACAATGCCGCCGTAATTATTTGCACGCAGATATTTTTTTGCATTCGAGTGTGCAGGATGGTTTTCCAAACCCGGATATAAAACCCAACTCACATTGGGCGATTTAGATAACCATTGTGCAAACGCAAGTGAATTCTGGCAGGTACGCTCTGCGCGGAGAGAGAGAGTTTCCAGTCCCTGCAGGAAGAGAAAGGCGTTGAACGGCGAAAGAGCCGCGCCGATATCGCGAAGTTGTTCCACGCGTGCACGAATGATGAATGCTATATTGCCGAACTGACTCTGCGAACCAAACACATCCCAGAATTTGAGCCCGTGATATCCCGGGCTTGGATCCGTAAAACTGGGAAAGTGGCTGTTGTTCCACGGGAATTTCCCGGAGTCCACGATCACACCACCAATCGATGTTCCGTGTCCGCCAATCCATTTTGTCGCTGAATGCACTACAATATCTGCACCATAATCGATTGGTCTGCACACATAGCCGCCCATGCCGAAGGTGTTATCGACAATGAATGGAATTCCATGATTGTGCGCAATCTTTGCCAACGCCTCAAAATCTGGAACATCAAGTCCGGGATTTCCAATGGTCTCTACATATAATGCTTTTGTCTTTTCATTGATCTGTTTTTTGAATTCCTCGGGGTTGTTGCTATCCACAAAATGTACATCGATACCGAGCCGTTTGAACGTAACTTTGAATTGATTGTATGTACCTCCATATAAACGACTAGAGGAGATAAAACTATCTCCAGCTTGTAAAATTGTTGTGAGTGCAAGGAACTGCGCTGCATGGCCGGATGAAGTTGCCAGCGCGCCGACGCCTCCTTCGAGTGCCGCGATGCGTTCTTCAAACACGGCGACGGTCGGATTCATAATGCGGCTATAAATATTGCCGAATTCCTGTAACCCGAACAATCGTGCCGCATGGTCGGCATCATCAAAGACATACGATGTTGTTTGGTAAATGGGTACTGCGCGTGATTTTGTTGTGGGATCAACCTGCTGGCCTGCATGCAGTTGAAGGGTTTCAAAATGATACTTTGGTGATTGTGACATGTGACGCTCCTTTATTATAGGTTGTTTATGTGAACGCCTATAAAACGAAAAAGCCTCGTCGGGAAGATTTCCGGAAGAGGCTTGTGAGCATCTTCTCTTATCGTTCCCTCGACGACCTAAGTGTCGCGGGCAGGATTTAGCACCAGCATCCCGATGTATCGGGACCGGTTGCTAAGGCTTCAACGGGCCTGTTCCCTCAGCCTTTCTGAATAAGAGGCATATTTTCGGATTATATCGTTTGTTATTTAATCCGTGCGATAATCATTGTGACTGTCGCTTTCATAATATACAACACCGGCAACCGTTTGTCAAGTTCCCAATGGAGAAAATATATTTTAAACACGTGTGCCACGGTCCGTACCGTAACACTGAATCTGATTTATATTCAACGGTATTGTGTCATGAAATTGGATCCGTGACGCAATGCATTTACCAGAATCGAACTTGTACAGAGTGTGAAATGAAAAAACAAAAAAGCCCAACTGATTGCTCAATTGGGCTTTTGAAAAGACTTCAAGAATCAGATATTACTTTATTTCTTCTGCAACAAGATCACCGGATTCCTTTTTACTCTGATAGATTGCCCAGCCAATAGCTGCTGCTGCAATAACAGCAACAACGATACCGGTTAGTAAATCAGTCCCGGAAATATTTGGCTTCGTGATATTGAATTTCAAAACCAATCCAAGCGTTAGTAAGCTGACCATGTTCATAACTTTGATCAACGGGTTAAGCGCAGGTCCCGCAGTATCTTTTAATGGATCGCCAACGGTATCTCCGGTAACTGCAGCTTTGTGAGCTTCGGAACCTTTACCGCCATACAATCCGTCTTCAATCATTTTCTTAGCATTGTCCCATGCACCGCCGGCGTTTGCCATAAACACGGCAAGCAGTTGGCCGACAAGGATAGTACCGGCAAGGAATCCACCGAGCGCGTACGGTCCAAGTATAAATCCGACAAGAATCGGAGTCATAATGGCAAGAAGGCCCGGTCCAATGAGTTCTTTCTGTGCCGTGTTTGTGCAAATGTCAACAACTCGGCCATAATCCGGTTTTTTGGTGCCATTCCAGATTTCAGGATCGTGGAATTGGATGCGGCATTCTTTGACAATCCAGAATGCGGCCCGACCGACGGCGCGAATAAGCATTCCGCTGAAGAGGAACGGCACTGCGCCACCAAGCATGAATCCGATAAACACGGTCGGATTAGCAACAGTAATTTTACCGGCTTCTTCGAAATACTGTGAAATCTGCATCAGGTTAATTTTATCTTCACTGCCGACTGCAATGACGGCGATGAAGCTCGCAAACAACGAGACCGCCGCGATAACGGCAGAGCCGATGGCAATACCTTTAGTTTCAGCTTTCGTCGTGTTACCGACGGCATCAAGATCAGCAAGAATTTGACGGGCGCGTTTGTAGCTGCCCGGTTTTTCTTTTTCCATCTCATCTTTTTCGTAACCCATTTCGCCGATACCGTTCGCATTATCTGCTACTGGTCCGAACACGTCCATCGAAATGGTGTTGCCTGTTAACGTTAACATGCCGATACCGGTCATGGCAACGCCGTAGGCGATGAAGAGAGGAGGAGTACCTGCATAGACCAACACGGAGAGGAAAATTGCAACGGCAATAACAACGATTGCCGCAACTGTGCTTTCATAACCGAGTGCAATTCCTTGAATAATGTTTGTTGCATGTCCTGTTGTGCAAGCTTTTGCAAGACCTTTCACCGGCGCATGGCTTGTATGTGTGTAATAACTTGTGACCTTATTCAATGCAACGGCAAGNNAGCTGTTGGGTTGCTTGCGAGATATGCGGCATCAAAATAGAGATAGCCGAATCCGAGTCCGACAAAACCAACAATACTAATAACAGAACCGATCCAGAATCCGCGATGAACGCTTTTCAGAGCTGTGTCTGAAGTGTCATCGGCACCGGCTTTCACTGTGTAAGTGCTGATGATGGAACCAAGAACGCCGATACCGCGAACGAGTAAGGGGAATATAACGCCCTTGTGCCCGAACGTTGCTAAACCGAGAATCATAGCTGCAACGATGGTTACTTCATAGCTTTCGAAAATATCTGCTGCCATACCGGCGCAGTCGCCAACGTTATCACCGACGTTATCGGCAATCGTGGCTGCGTTGCGCGGATCATCTTCCGGAATATCTTTTTCGATTTTACCGACAAGGTCGGCACCGACGTCTGCGGCTTTCGTGTAGATACCGCCGCCAACGCGCATGAACAACGCGATGAGTGTTCCGCCGAATCCAAATCCTAACAGAGCTTCGTACGCGTGTTCACCGAATAGCATGAAAATCAATGTTCCGCCAAGCAGACCCAAGCCATCTGTGAGCATACCGGTGATGGTTCCTGTACGGTAGCCGAGCTGAAGAGCTTCGCCATAACTGCGTTTCGCAGCTGTTGCAACACGAAGGTTTCCTTGTGTGGCAAGACGCATACCGACAAAACCAAC
>PLMS01000146.1:22514-25639 GCA_003142575.1 Ignavibacteriota bacterium | reverse complement strand
GAAGGTCAACACATTCTTCACAATTGGCTGGAGGTTTATAACATCCAATGAAAACTCACATAGAAAAATGTCTGGCGGGAGAACATCTCACCGTCGAAGAAGCATCGAGCGCTCTCAGCACGATTATGACAGGTCAAGCAACCGATGCACAAATTGCCGGAATACTGATTGCTCTGCGTGCAAAAGGGGAAACAGTGGATGAGCTTGTCGGCTTTGCTCGCACTATGCGCGAGCATGGAATAAAGCTTCACATCGAAGACCCGAACGCGATCGATATGTGCGGCACAGGTGGCGACTGTTCAGGAACGTTTAACATTTCCACGGTCTCATCGTTTGTTGTGGCGGGAGCCGGAGTCACGGTTGCAAAGCACGGCAATCGTTCCGTTTCCAGTCAAAGCGGAAGCGCAGATGTACTTGCAGCACTCGGTGTCAACATTCAGTGCTCAGCAGAAACTGTGCAGTCTTGCATCAATCGTATTGGCATTGGATTCTTATTTGCACCATTGTTTCATCCTGCAATGAAGCATGCGGCAAAACCGCGCATGGAATTAGGCGTGCGCAGTATTTTTAATATGGTCGGTCCACTGACGAATCCGGCTGGTGTAAAACGCCAGCTCGTGGGAGTCTACAAAGCTCAAGTCGCTCCGCTTCTCGCCGGTGCGTTGCAGAAGCTTGGCGCTGAAAAAGCATGTGTCGTTCACAGTGACGACGGTTTGGATGAAGTAACGCTCTCCGGCGGAACAATTGTGCATGAGGTGAACGGGAATGAACCGTTGAAAGAGTATCGTTTGCAGCCGAAGGACTTTGGATTTCCACAACACTCGCTTGAGAGTCTCCGTGGCGGCGATAAAAACAACAATGCAGCGATTACGCTGGAAGTGCTTCAAGGTAAAAAAGGTCCCGCGCGAGATGTGGTGATAGCAAATGCAGCTCTTGGTATTTATATTGGAGGCAAAGCCAAGACTATTATAGAGGGAAAACAGAGTGCTGAGGAATCGATTGATTCCGGAAAAGCATTAGAGAAATTGCAGCAACTGATTCAAAGTACGAATTAAGTATGAGCATATTAGAAAATATTCTTGAGAATACACGACAAGAAGTTATTGTCTCAAAAAAAACAACGCCTCTAGAGCAACTCAGAGAGATGCCTGGTTTTCAGCGGCAAGGTTTGTCTTTATTGAAAGCACTCCAGCATGAAGATGTGAGCATTATTGCTGAAATTAAAAAGGCGTCGCCATCAAAAGGGGTTATCCGAAAGGATTTTGATCCCTATGCTCTTGCCCAAGAGTATGCGGAAAATGGTGCCAGTGCAATTTCCATGCTAACGGATAAGAAATATTTTCAAGGCAACATTCGATTTATCTCCGATGTCCGCGCATCGGTGTCTCTTCCAATTCTGCGAAAAGATTTTATCATAGATTCATACCAACTTACGGAAGCAAAAGCATTCGGCGCCGATGCAGTGCTGCTGATTACAGCGGCACTGGAGCAGAAACGGCTGCACGATTTGCATGATGAAGCGAATGAGCTTGGACTCGATTGCCTTGTTGAAGTGCACAATGAGCAAGAGTTGGCAACACTTGATCTGAAACAGGTAAAGATCGTTGGAATTAATAACCGGGATTTGTCTGACTTTACAATTGATGTTACGACAACTCTTCGAGTAGCTTCAATAATTCCGAAAGAAATCACGATTGTCAGCGAAAGCGGCATTTCAAACCGTGCCGATCTCGAGTATTTGGCAGCGCATGGAATTCATGCCGTACTTGTTGGTGAAAGTTTGATGCGAGCGGTCAATCCGGGCAAAACATTGAAGGCGCTTCTGACTCCATCAGGGGAGCAAAGCTAATGAAGGTAAAAATTTGCGGTATCACCAACATGGAGGATGCACTTCTCGCAGCAGAACTTGGCGCTGATGCGCTTGGATTTATTTTTGTGAAAACTAGTCCAAGACATATTCGTCCCAGTGCGGCACGGAAGATTATTCAGGAATTACCTCCGTTTGTTACCCCTGTCGGTGTCGTCGCTGATGCAGAGCACGATGAAATTCTTGAATTAATCGACGAGACAGGAATATCTTGCGTGCAGCTTCACGGTAATGAATCGCCAAAGCAGCTGGCAAAGTTCCCGGTACCGGTCTACAAATCATTCCGCGTAGATAAAGAGTTTAATCTAGAAACACTCCAGCGATATAAAGGATCGGCGTATTTATTGGATACACATGTCGATGGCACTCTTGGCGGCACAGGGAAAACATTCGACTGGGATATTGCAGTCAAGGCGAAAGCATACGGCCGCATCATACTTGCCGGTGGACTGACACCTGAGAATATTGCCGAAGCGGTGAAAAAGGTGCAACCGTATGCGGTAGACGTGAACAGCGGAGTCGAATCTGCGCCGGGAAAAAAAGATGGAAATAAGCTTGAATGGCTCTTCAAAGCAATTTGATTGCTGCAAAATGAATAAATGAAATGAGGAGATGAAACAGTGAGTTCAGCAAAAAAACAATTTCAACACTATAATTACCCTGATAAGCGCGGTTACTTCGGAGATTACGGTGGCAGATTTGTACCGGAAACATTGATGCAGGCATTGTTCGAACTTGATGAATTGTACCGAGACGCAAAGCGAGATGCGATATTCAAAAAAGAATTTGTGGCAATGCTCCGCACATATGCCGGTCGTCCGACACCGTTGACCTTCGCAAATAGATTGACTGAGCACTACGGGCATGGTAAAATCTATTTAAAGCGCGAAGATCTTTGTCACACCGGCGCACACAAGATCAACAACACCATCGGACAGATTCTGCTTGCAAAACGCGCAGGTAAGAAACGTATTATCGCAGAAACGGGAGCCGGACAACATGGAGTTGCCACTGCGACGGTCGCAGCAAAAATGGGATTGCAGTGTGTTGTATATATGGGAGAAGAAGATATCCATCGGCAGGAATTAAATGTGCATCGGATGAAGATGTTGGGTGCGAAAGTCGTGCCGGTAACAACGGGAAGCCGCACACTTAAAGATGCAACAAGCGAAGCTATTCGTGATTGGGTGACAAACGTTGATAGCACGTTTTATATTATCGGTTCGGTGGTTGGCCCGCATCCATATCCGATGATAGT
>PLMS01000146.1:0-22496 GCA_003142575.1 Ignavibacteriota bacterium | reverse complement strand
GGCGGCGGCAGTAATGCAATGGGAATGTTCTATCCATTCATCAGACAAAAAGTTCTAATGATCGGCGTGGAAGCAGCCGGCTGCGGATTAAATACTCAAAAGCATGCTGCAACGCTTTCAAAAGGTACACCCGGTGTTTTGCATGGCTCGTTCAGCTATTTACTGCAGGATAAAAATGGACAAGTGGAGTTGGCGCATTCTATTTCTGCAGGACTTGATTATCCCGGTGTCGGACCCGAGCATAGTGCTTTGAAAGATCTCGGCAGAGTGAAGTATGTCTCTATTACTGATACACAAGCGCTTGAAGCGGCAAGTATGGTTGCCCAATTAGAAGGAATTATTCCTGCGTTGGAATCGGCGCACGCATTTGCGCATCTGGATAAACTCATGCCGACAACATCGAAGAAAGATATTGTTGTTGTGAATCTCTCCGGCAGAGGAGATAAAGATATGATGACATATGCTTCACAAAATTTAGAAGGAAAAAGTGTAAAGTGAAAAGAGAGAAATATGAATCAAACCGTCTTACCACAAAACTGACACAGCTCAGAGAGCGAAACGAAAAAGCTCTTGTACTTTTTCTTACTGCCGGTTATCCAAAACTGGATTCAACTGTGCCGCTGGTGTTGGAACTTGCTCAAGCTGGAGCCGACATTATTGAACTCGGCATACCCTTCTCCGATCCGCTCGCCGATGGGCCAGTGATACAAGCAAGTTCACAACAGGCAATCAAAAACGGAATTACTCTCGAGTACATTTTAGGACAAGTGAAAGAAATTCGAAAACACACGAATATTCCGCTGGTGTTGATGGGATATTTGAATCCCATTCTTCACTACGGTGAAGAGAAATTTTTTGCCGATGCAAGAAAATCCGGTATTGACGGCATTATTCTTCCGGAAGTTCCGCTGGAAGAAACGGATCGTTTCTTGTCATTCACTCGCAAACATCATCTTGCCGACATTCTTCTTGTTAGTCCGGCTACGACTGACAAACGAATTCGAGAGATCGATGAAGTATCGTCAGGATTTCTGTATTGTGTCTCAACGACAGGAGTTACGGGCCGCTCAAATATTGGCGATATTGAATCGTACGTGAAGAGGGTGAAGCGTCATGCAAAAAAGAATCCGGTGTTGGTAGGATTTGGTATTAAAACTCCAACTGATGCCCAGCGTATAGCTCAACATGCAGATGGTGTTATTATCGGGAGCGCGCTTATTCAGAAAATTACACAGGTAGGTACAGCCACGGAAATTGGTGATTGGGTGCGACAACTCAAAAACGCGATATAGTGTTCCGTTTCAGTTTTTTGATGTAACTCTGTATATTTCTTTTTAGTCGCTTTTGTACAGCCGCACTTTTCAGTTCCCGTAGCGCATCCGCAGCAATCCACTTTGCAGCGGAGGAATCCAATTTCTGAATTTTCTTTGCCATCTTGATTGCAGCAGCATTGAGCTTCATATTCCGCTTTCCGATCTGCCTGAGCGCCCAGTTAACTGCTTTCTTCACATAGTTACGTTCGTCCGTTGAATACTTCTTGATCAATGATAAATATCGAAGAAACACCCTGTCCTTAGCTTTCTTATCTCCAACTGCAAGTGTCGCCATCATCGTGAAACCTGCCCGGCGGATAAATTCTTCTTTTCGTTTCGGCCATATTGTTGCAAGATCATGCGCGAATGGTGTATATCTAAAACAATGCAGACACACACCATCACAGATTGCCCAGTTATCAAAGTCGCGCACCCAGCGGTTTATGACCGTTTTCTTCATGAGTTTCGGATCAGCTATGAAAGCTGCAAGAATCCGAGCTTCAAGTATCTCAGTTTGCCAGAGATTGAGTGCAAGATCATGATTTTTTCCGATGTTTTTTTTGAGCAGCCGTAAAAACGGCGTTGATATGCCAAGTACTTTGCCTGTGCTTTTTATACCAAATCGCGCCATTCCCTCGACATTTTTAGGGTTAGCTTTGGAATAAAGCGCAGTGAGAATGGTGTTGGTTTGGGAGTTCAAAGTAATCTCATATTTATAAAATGAAATTTTTCACTGTTATGATACAGACTTCTTGTTTGAATTTCAATTCGTTCAAAGAATTGTGAACACAAAGAATTTCCAATTTATCTTTCTATCTCTTCATGACTTTTCATGAACTTCATTTGTATGTTAGCAAACAATGAAACAGTCAACATCTGATAATTTGCGTACTCTGCTCTCTGAACAAAGCCATGCTGTTGTCAAAAAAAGAATTGTCTTAATAAGCATGAATATGTTTTTTGGATAAAGACGCTTTAAAGAAGATTTTTTAAATAACCGTACGATGAAGTAAATTTAGTAAAAAGCCTCCTAAAAAATCCGAGCGGCTTTTTTATCTGAGAAACGAGTTTATTTTCGTTTGCCCTTTTTTCCTTTTTCGCTTTTTTTCGGTGAAACTAATTTCTTCTGCTTATCAGTCTTTTTTGCCGGCAACTGTTTTCTCTTTTCTGTTTTTTCAGATTTTAGGGCAAACAGTTTCTCCTGCTTGAGATTACCCTTTCCTCCGTCGTCGGCTTTAACTGGTGGAGCAGATTTTCCATTGGTGAGGATTTTTTCTTTCTCGGCAAGCTGTTTATCCTCTTCTTCCTCAGCAACAACCGCAGCAACTGCAGCGATGGTGTCTCCCTCATTCAATCGGATAAGATGTACTCCTTGTGTATTCCGTCCAGCAACACGAATATTTGCTGCATGTTGACGAATGACCATGCCATCGCTGGTGACAATGACAACGTCGTCTGTATCAACAACCTCTTTGATTGCTACCATTTTACCGGTCTTCTCCGATGTCTTTACCGTGAAGATTCCTTTGCCGCCCCTATGGCTCGTGCGGTATTCGTCCTCTTCGCTGCGCTTGCCGAATCCTTTTTGCGTTGCGACAAGAATCGACGTTCCTTTTCGCTGCAAATTTACCGCTCCGACAACTTTGTCGCCCTTCCCAAGGCGAATGCCGCGTACACCTGCTGCTGTACGTCCCATCGGACGAATTTCGTTTTCATGGAAGCGAATAGCGAGACCGTTATAAGTGCCAATGACAATATCCTGCCCACCATCGGTCAGCTTCACATCTGTCAATTGATCTCCTTTTTTCAAGTTTGCCGCTACAATACCGTTTCGCCGAGGATTGCTGAACTCCGAAAGCACCACTTTTTTCACCAGTCCTTGTTCTGAGAACATGAAGACAAAATGGTTTTCATCGAACTCTTTTACGGCAATGAACGATGCAATTTCTTCGTTCGGATCTTTTGATATTAAATTATTGATCGACTTTCCTTTTGTGGTTCTGCCGCCCTCCGGAATCTCAAATACTTTCAACCAGTGACACCTGCCCTTGTTTGTGAAAATAAGCACATAGTTGTGTGTGCTGGCGATAAACATATGTGCCACAAAATCATCTTCGCGTGTTGCCGCTCCAGTAACACCTTTTCCGCCGCGTGATTGCCGCCGATACCCTGACACCGGGAATCTTTTTATGAAACCGCCATGGCTGATCGTTACCACAACTTCTTCTTCTGCAATCATATCTTCAATGCGGAATTCTTCAGCTTTGTAAATAATCTCGGTACGTCGATCGTCACCATATTTTTCTTTTATCTCGTTTAATTCGTCTTCGATGATTTTCATCTGAAGCTGTTTGCTTTTGAGAATTGTTTTCAACTTCTCGATGAGTTTGATCATCTCTCGGTATTCATCTTCTACTTTCTTGCGCTCAAGACCAGTCAACCGCTGGAGACGCATATCGAGAATTGCTTTCGCCTGAATCTCGGAAAGCTTGAATTTTTTCATCAAACCAAGTTTCGCAGTTTCAACATCCTGAGACTTTTTGATCAGTGCAATTACAGCGTCAATATTGTCAAGCGCAATGATGTACCCTTCAAGGATGTGTGCGCGTTTCTCTGCTTCATCTAAATCGAACTTTGTTCGGCGAACAACAACTTCATTGCGATGCTCAATGAAATGCTGAATGAATTCTCGCAATTTCAATACCTGAGGGCGGCCATTTACCAATGCCAGGAGATTGACGCCGAATGTTGTCTGCATCTGTGTGTGCTTATAGAGATTATTGAGCACTACCTCAGCATTTGCCTCACGTTTGAGTTCAATCACAACCCGTAATCCATCACGGTCAGATTCATCCCGTATATCTGAAATATCTTCTAACTTCTTATCGGTAACGAGATCGGCAATCTTTTCAATCAGCGACGCTTTATTCACTTGATAAGGCAACTCTGTAACGATAATTCGCTGACGTTCTCCTTTGCCGGTCTCGATGTTCGCTCTTGCACGTACGATAATTTTACCGCGTCCTGTCGTGTATGCATCTTTCACACCTCCATATCCATAGATGATACCGCCAGTCGGAAAGTCTGGCGCGAGGATGTTCTTCATCAGCTTTTCATTGCTGATGGTTGGATCCTTGATATAGGAGAGGCAGCCGTCGATGACCTCACGGAGATTGTGGGGCGGGATGTTTGTTGCCATGCCGACTGCGATACCACTGGCGCCATTACAAAGCAGATTGGGAACGACAGACGGCATAACCGTTGGTTCTTGCAGTGTATCATCAAAATTCGGTGTAAAATTAACGGTGTTCTTTTCGAGATCCTTCAACATCTCTTCTGCAATGCGGGTGAGGCGCGCTTCTGTATAACGCATTGCCGCAGGTGAATCGCCGTCAACCGATCCGAAGTTCCCCTGCCCATCTACAAGCATATAGCGCATGGAAAAGTCTTGAGCCATACGCACCATCGTATCATACACCGCTGTATCGCCGTGTGGGTGATACTTACCAAGCACTTCACCAACGATACGTGCGCTTTTTTTGTATGTACGATTGCTTGCCAATCCGAGCCCTTGCATACCGAATAAGACACGCCGGTGTACAGGCTTGAGACCATCGCGTACATCGGGCAAGGCACGTGAGACAATAACCGACATCGAGTAGTCGATGTACGATCCTTTCATTTCATCTTCAATGTCTACCGGTATTATTTTTTCGTTTACTGTTGCCATAATTTCTCTTATTCATTTCTGCTTAAGCATTAGACATCCAAATTTCTCACATACTTTGCATTCTTTTCAATGAAGTCGCGACGCGGTTCGACTTCGTCACCCATGAGAATTGAAAACGTGCGGTCAGCATCTGCGGCATTTTCAATGGTCACCTGTAAAATCGTTCGTGTCTCTGGATTCATTGTCGTGGACCACAGTTGTTCAGGGTTCATCTCGCCAAGACCTTTGAATCGCGAGATCACCATTCCGCCTTCTTTCACTATCGCGCCTTCTTCCGTGACAGTAGGCGGCTCTTCCTGTTCTTCTTTTTCAGTTTTACCTTTCTTTTCGCTCTTCAGGCGCTTGATGATTTCGTCACGCTCTTCTTCGTCATAGGCATAAAACTCTTGCTTGCCTTTCTTCACTTTGTAAAGCGGCGGTTGGGCAATATAGAGGTGCCCCAATTCTATAATTTCCTTCATATACCGGAAAAAGAGTGTCAACAATAATGTTCGAATATGCGAACCGTCAACGTCGGCATCGCACATAATAATGATCTTCCCATAACGGATCTTGCTGGCATCAAACGTTTCGCCCATTCCAGCGCCAATGACTGTAAAAATGGCGCGAATTTCATCGTTTTCCAAAATTTTATGCAGTCGTGCTTTCTCTACGTTGAGAATTTTTCCCTTGAGCGGAAGAATTGCCTGAAAACGCCGGTCGCGTCCTTGCTTGGCGCTGCCTCCGGCAGAGTCACCCTCGACAACATAAATTTCACAATGTTCCGGATCGTTGATAGAACAATCGGCTAGTTTGCCGGGCAATCCCCCGCCGTCAAATGCATTTTTTCGTCGTGTGAGATCTCGCGCTTTTCGTGCAGCTTCTCGAGCTTCTGCCGCATGCAAACATTTATCGATAATGCGTTTTGCATCAGGAGAATTTTCTTCCAGCCAATCGTACAACTGTGGACCAAAGACCGATTCCACAATACTCTTTACTTCACTGTTTCCAAGTTTCGTCTTTGTTTGACCTTCAAATTGTGGTTCGGGCACCTTTGCACTGATCACCGCAGTCAAACCTTCACGAAAGTCATCACCAGTCAATTGCACTCCGCCTTCTTTCACCAGACCGTTTTTCGACGCATAGTTATTTAAGGTGCGGGTCAGGGCAGTACGGAATCCGACAAGGTGTGTTCCGCCTTCGTGTGTATTAATATTATTGACATAGGTGAAAATGTTTTCATTGTATTGATCGTTATACTGAAGCGCTACTTCGACTTCGACTATTCTATTGTTTTCGTCTTTTGCTTCTCCCTTTGCATACATTACTTTCTTCATTATAGATGGGCGTGTTGAGTCGATATACTTCACAAACTCAATGAGACCGCCTTTGAAGTGAAAGGATTCTTCCTGTTTCGAGCTCTTACGTTCATCTTTTATATTTAATGTAACATCCGAATTCAAAAATGCGAGTTCTCGTAAACGTTCAGCAATTGTTTCAAATTTAAAAATCCTGTTTTTAAAGATTGTTCCATCGGGCATGAATGTTGTTTTGGTTCCTGTCTTGCCGCGCTCGGTCTTCCCGATAACTTTTACAGAGGCAACAGGGTCGCCCTTTTTGTATTTCTGATAGAAAACTTTACCGTCACGACTTACCTCTACTTCCAGCAGTTCACTCAATGCGTTCACCACCGACACTCCAACACCGTGAAGACCACCGGAGACTTTGTACGAATTTTTGTCGAACTTGCCGCCGGCATGCAGTACTGTCATGACGACTTCAAGCGCCGACCGTTTTTCTTCCGTATGGATATCGGTTGGAATACCGCGCCCATCGTCTTCAACGGTGACAGAACCATCGTTATTGATGCACACGTAGATATTTTTACAGAACCCTGCTAGCGCCTCATCAATAGAATTGTCCACTACTTCGTATACGAGATGATGAAGGCCACGCGCACTGACATCGCCAATATACATCGCTGGGCGGCGACGTACAGCTTCCAATCCTTTGAGGACGGTAATGTCGTTGGCTGTGTAATCGCCAGTACTGACGCTTTTTATTTTTGCTTGCTTCGTTTTATTTTCTTTCACTTTACTTCCATTGTAAGTTCTTTGATTCAGTGAAACTTGATATCTTTTACCGCGTCGAGTCCAATAACGGTATTGAGTTTATCTATGATCTCTTTTTTCCGCAGCGTTAACTCGTTCCGCCACGTGCTTGTTTTTACATGAACAAATAACACTCCTTGTGTAATGCGCGTTGCTGTTGCCATTTTGGCTATTTGCTTTCCAACCACCGAATCCCAATAGATAATCGCATCATATTCCTTTAATTTCTTTTTAATCCCTAAACTGTTTACTAGCTCATCAAGTGCGAAGCCGATGGGTTTAATTGATCTGTGTTGCGTCTTCGACACGTTCAATTCTTCCTTGTCTCACAAAGAACTTCCTTGGATTGGCTGATGCAACCGATAACCCGTCGAGAGCGTGCTCATCTGTGGAAGTAATGAAGACTTGCCCTGTGTTGGTTGCTGCTTCTAGCAGTCTCCGACATCTGTATTCGTCTAACTCGCTGAGAACATCATCAAGCAACAAGATGGGTGTTTCACTGCATCTGTTTTTCAGATAGAAGAATTCTGCCAATTTCAGGGCAACTAAAAAGGTTTTATGTTGGCCCTGCGAAGCGAAATTTTTCGCATGAAGCCCGTTTATTTGGAATATAAACTCGTCCCGATGCGGTCCAACAAGTGTGTATCCAATGCGTCGCTCATCTGAAAATTGATTTTGAAGAGCTTTTTTAAATGATGTCTCAACTACATCTCCATTGTTCTCTGCATATTCAAACGATGGTGAATATGTTATCCCAGGCCGTTCACCCATTCCAGAAAGTTGAGCGTAAGCGTCAACCATTATTCCACGGAAATCTTCAATAAACTCTTTGCGTTTCTTCATAATAGAAGAACCAACTCTAATAAGACTGTCGTTCCATGGTTCAATTGCATCTATATTTTCACTGCGCGTTGTTTGCATCTCCGATAAGATTTTATTTCGCTGCTTTAAGATTCGTCGGTAATCTATCAGGCTCTCCAAGTATATCCTGCTCGATTGCGACACAACAAAATCTATAAACCGTCGCCTATCCGCTGGAGATCCAAACGTTATCGTGTTGTGCTCTGGCGAGAGAATGACCACGGGAAACCAACCGATCAGTGATGATGCTTTATCTACTCTCGCTTTGTTCACCGTAACGGTTTTCTGGCTAAGTTCTCGATCAAACTCTACTTGGATTTCATACTCAACCCCGCTATCGGATAGGATTTTACCCGTTGCAGTAAAACTGGGACTGCCTATTTTCAAGACCACAGAATCATTTGCAGCGTAAAAACTTTTTGTGAGACAAAAATAGGAAATCCCTTCAAGAATGTTTGTCTTTCCCTCTCCGTTGTTGCCAAAAAAAATATTTATGCCGGGAGAGCAATCAATCAGCGTAGAGCTGTGATTTCTAAAATTATCAAGTACGATGCGTTGCAGATTCAAGTCTAGACCACCTTATTTACAACGCGATAGCCCCAAATCCTCTTCAGGATGGGGCTATTCACTCTGCTACAACAACACATGGTTCTGAACTATACATTAAGACGCATGGGCATGACTAACATCAAAACATCTTCATTCTCTTTCATGGTCGTTGGTTTAATGATTGCTGCTTTTACGGAACTGCTAAAACTAAAGACTACTTCAGCAGAATCAATGTGCGAAAGAATGTCCATAAGATATATTGCATTAAAACCAATTTCCATATTATCTGCGGAATAATTGCATACAACCCGCTCCTTTGCTTCGCCACCAAAATCAACGTCTTCAGCCATGATTTTTAATTCGTTCTTTTTCGTCGAAAATCGTATTTGGTGCGTAGTGTTGCTTGAATAGAGAGAAACTCTTTTAACAGATGCCAATAATGTGTTTCTATCTACTAATAGTTTTTTATCGTTTTCAAGAGGTATTACACTCTCGTAATTTGGATAACTCTCCTCAATAAGGCGTGAAGTGAGTGTAAAGTTCTTAAACGAGAATTTAATATGTGTTGTATTAAAAGAGAGGGTATTTGTACCATCTTCAAGTGCTTTTGACACTAATATAAGCGCTTTTGCCGGAATAATAATATCTTTATGCGTTTTTGCTTGTGCTATTTTTGAGTAGATAACACGGACTAATCGATGTCCGTCCGTTGCAACGGCACACATTTCACCATCTTTTATTTGAAGAAGTAATCCCGTCATTGCTGGACGTAATTCATCTGTGCTAACAGAGAAAATAGTTTTTGAGATCATTGATCCTATAAGAGAACCCTCAAATACAATTTCTCTTTCACCTTTAAACTCTGGAATAGCTGGATAATCCTGGCTTGTTTCACCTATAAGATTATATTCACCGTTTTCTGTTATCATTCGAATTTTGTTTGTTGCAATATCTGCATGAAATATAAGCTGGGCTTCTGGTAATGCCCGCAAAGTATCCATAACTCTTTTTGCAGGTACGGCTATAGAACCATCTTCGCTCCCTCTCACTTCTAATATTGCTGACATTGAGATTTCCAGATCTGTAGCGACAAGTAAGAGAAAATTATTCGAGAGTGAGAAGAGTATATTCTCAAGTATAGGAAGCGTTGATTTAGATGGAACAACCCCACTGATTTTCATCAATGCTTTTTGGAGTTCATTACTTTCTACGGTAAACTTCATTCCTATAACTCCTCTATTACAATATCTTTTGTTTTATTAAAATTACCAATTTTTTAGTAGAGACACAATGAACCGTATCTATTAATATAATATGTTTTTAAAGAATAAAGATTTATTATAATAAACATGTTAATAATGTGGATAACATTTAAAACTCAGTAAAAAAACAAGAAAAACAGGGACAAAAACAAAGTTATTACTGTGAAAATAGAGTGATGAAAAACTATGTTTTAAACATATTCATCAATTTAAATTGATGAACTCCGTAGAATAGTTTTTTATGAACAACAAGAAAACAATATTACACCTGTTATCTACAAGTTGCGTTAAGAAGAAATGTAAATATTACTCATTGAGTTCAATCTTTCGGCGTATCTGATCTAAGTGTTGTTTGTAGACGCTATCTGTTTTTAAAAAATCCTCAACAGCTTGACATGCATGAATTACCGTGCTGTGATCTCTTCCACCAAAATGAAGGCCGATGGTTTTGAGAGAGGAGTTTGTGAGATCTTTCGCAAGGAACATAGCGGTCTGTCTGGCGATTACAACTTCCTGACGACGGGTCTTCGCGCGAAGAAGATCAACAGGAATATCAAAAAACTCAGAAACAATTTTTTGAATTTGATCTATACTTAATGGTACTCGTAGATCGTTTACAATAACACGTAAAACATCTTTTGCAAGATCAATACCAATTTCACGATTTTCCAAAGAAGCCCTTGCAAAAAGGCTAATAAGACAACCCTCTAATTCGCGAATATTTTTTTTGACATTCGCAGCGATAAATTCAATAACATTTGAAGGCAATTCTAAAGAATTTTCTTCGCTTTTCTTTTGAAGAATCGCAATGCGCGTTTCCAGGTCAGGGGGTTGAATGTCTGCCGTAAGCCCGCATTGAAAACGGGAGATCAAACGCTCATCCAGACCTCGCAATTCCTTTGGAGGAACATCAGAGGAAAGAACAATTTGCTTGCCAAGCTGGTAGAGTGCATTGAAAGTATGGAAAAAATTATCCTGTGTTTTTTCTTTACCAGAAAAAAACTGAATGTCATCAACAACCAACAAATCCATGCTTCTATAAAACGAAGAAAACTCTTTTACTTTGTCGCCTTGAATTGCTTCAACAAAATCGACTGTGAATTTTTCACTAGACACATAAGCAATACGCTTTGCTTTACCATTGGTTGCGGCATGATTTCCAAGCGCATGCATCAAATGTGTTTTTCCAAGACCCGTGCCACCATATAAAACAAGAGGATTAAAAGATGTACCGCCAGGGTTGTTTGCAACAGCCAAAGCTGCCGCTCTGGCAAGCTGATTACAATCCCCTTTGATAAAATTGTCAAACGTATAACGAGGATTGAAATTACTTCTGATAGATTGCAAATTTTCTGTTCTAAGCGAAACATGGGGTGCAAACGGCTGTGTACGCACGAAATCGATGGTTGAAGGAACCAGGTCAAAACCAGGATTCGCTGGAGGAACAGATGGATGTTCCTCAGATGTGACAACATAAAAAAGACTACCAGTTTCACCAATCACCGATGTGATTGTATTACGAAGCAATGTATTATAATGTTCTTCAAGCCAATCGTAAAAAAACTGACTCGGCACTTGCACAGTTAAATCTTTTTCATTTAATCTAACAGGCACAATTGGCTGAAACCACGTCTTAAAACTCAAGGTCGAAACTTGATCTTTAATTATTGTTAAGCATTGTTCCCAAGTTTTAATTGCGAGGACTTGATTATCAACAAATTGGCCGGCATGAGCAGGCAACGTCATAACGCACTCCAACAATTCACGAAGGAAATCACCGTAAACACAACTTATCCACAATTATGTGCACAGATTACAGTCAGAAGAAAAGTCATAAATAAATAAACAATAAACAGGGCAAACGGGTAAACCCACAAAACCAAGAATGAAGACTACGTCACTTTCCACAAGTTATCAACAGTGCTGATCGACATAACGAGTGGGCTTAATAATAGCACCAATGATGGAAGTATGCAAGTGGAATTTTTACAATTAATATTTTTTTTATCTCTTGTAAAATTACGGAAGAAATTCTTTGTACAAGCTTCCTTGTTTGTACGTCATTATTTTAGTAAATTTATTCTAACTTAATAAAAGAAGACCACAGAACAAAAGAGAGTCTAGTCACATGAAACGAACGTATCAACCTCACAAACGGAAAAGAAAAAACACACACGGATTTCGTGAACGGATGGCAACGAAAAACGGACGAAAAGTAATTAACAGGCGGCGTGCAAAAGGCAGAAAAAAGCTCACGGTTAGCGATGAGCGATAAGAAAAAAATACGCCTGAAAACAGGGGCCACATGCCTCCTACGCAATCATCAATTGAAATCCTAAGCGGATTTGGAACGTTCACGAGAGTCATTACTCGAGGTAAGAGGTATGAAAAGCAGCCCATAAAAGCTTTTGTATTATCATCACTCTCAAAAAGAACATCTTTGCATGTTGGTTACACAGTTACAAAGAAAATCAGAACAGCCGCTCACCGCAACAGATTAAAGCGATTAATGAGAGAGGCGTTTCTTGCCAAGAAGACAGATTTCATTAGACAACTAAGTTCGGGAACGCTGATAGAAATCGTTTTTATGTATAATGGAAACACAGAACTCACGCCAACGATGGTGCGATTCTCATCTGTAACCCAAGCATTGTCTGCCATTTGTTCAATGATTTTTGCGGATTAATCCGGTAGCGAAAGAGTGAAACTCATAATTATTTTTCTCATTCGACTGTATCAACATACAATATCATCGCTACTCCCGTTTAATCATTGCCGGTTTTATCCGTCATGCTCAGAATATTCTCTCGAAGCAGTTAAAGCCCATGGAGTTTTCTGCGGATTTCGGCTTACACTACGAAGAATTTCTAAATGTCATCCCTTTAGTACGTCGGGCGGGTATGATCCCGTTCCTTAATTTTTCACAAGTAGAATCAAGGTAAATTTATTATGGATCGACAATCAACAATTGGTTTCGTTTTAATCTTTGTCGTACTTGTTGCCTGGATGTGGCTCAATTCGCCACAGCAAAAACCAAAGCAACCGGATCACATCGCAAAACAAGGGCAAGAAAAAGACACAATTAAAGTAGTTCAACCAAAGGCACAAGAACCGAAAGAAACACAACAGGTTAATCCATACGGAAAATTCTTCTCTGAGAGAGCAAAGGGAAAAGAAAAGATAATTTCTATTGAAACAGATAATTATTCGGCAGAGATATCTTCGAGGGGGGGAGTGATACGTAAGTGGGAGCTCAAGAAGTTCAAAACATGGGATGGCCATCCGGTTCAGTTGATTGATTATGCTCAGAAAGGAGATTTTTCTGTTCTTCTCACAACATCCGACGGACGAGTGATTAATACGAAAGACCTTTATTTTGATGTTATCACATCCAGCAGCCATGTGCAACTCGAAGGAAGCTTTGAATTTGAAGTAACATTCATACTCCCCGCTACAAACGGCGGGCAGCTTGTGAAAAAAATGAAGTTTCGTAACGGAGAATATGGATTCGAGACAGAAATACAATTATTGAATCTTGGTTCAGTTGTGTCGAATTTTCAATATGAAGTAGCTTGGGAACACGGGATTCGTTATGCTGAACACAACAGCGTAGATGAGTCCAGTTTTGCTGCTGCGTATGCATTCACTGCAAACGAACTCACCGAAATTGATGCGTCAAAAGTTGATCAAAAGATTCAAAAAGAAATCTCAGGTGGCATAGATTGGGTTGCAACACGCAATAAATATTTTGCAGTTGCTCTTATTCCGGTTGGCACAGTAAGCGACGGGGCGTACTTGGAAGGAACACGCATCGCGATGCCAGACAATGGGTACTTAGAATCGTACGGTATTTCACTGAAGATGCCGTACAGAGGAGAACAAAGTGAAAAAAGTATATTCAAAGTGTTTCTGGGTCCCCTACAGCACGGTGAGTTAAAGTCGTATGGTACAAGTCTGGAAAAAATAATGAGTTTGGGATGGGCATGGATAATACGCCCCATTTCTGAATATATCATGCTTCCAATTTTTACTGCAATTCATTATGTAATTCCAAACTGGGGTTTGGTTATCATCATCTTTTCAATTCTTATAAAAGTAGCGTTGCATCCATTGTCCAAAACTCAGATGAAGTCCATGAAGAAGATGCAAAAACTCCAGCCACTAATGGATGAACTGCGTGAGAAGTACAAAGATGATCCACAGAAGATGAATCAGTCTATTATGAATCTCTATAAAGAATATGGTGTAAATCCGGCCGGCGGTTGTTTACCGCTCCTATTGCAAATGCCGATTATGTACGCACTCTATTCTGTGTTTCGCGGCGCAATTGAATTAAGACAAGCAAATTTTGTCGGCTGGATAACAGATTTATCAATTCCCGATGTAATTTATCGCTTACCTTTCAAACTACCATTGGTCGGTATACAAGACATAAGCGGCATTGCAGTGCTTATGGGTGTCACAATGTTTTTCCAAACAAAGATGACAACAAAAGATCCAAGACAAAAAGCTATGGTGTGGATGATGCCCGTTATGATGACGTTTTTATTCAATGGTTTTCCTGCTGGATTGAATCTATATTACACTGTATTCAACATACTTTCGATTGGTCAACAATTATTGATCAACAAACAGCATGATGATGAACCCCTCCGAAAAATTGAACCTAAAAAGAAGACACATGGCGGAATATTTAAATTTGCAAAAGACATTCCTCGGTTAAAAAAATAATTTCAAGAGAAGCAGTGTGTCTCCATGGAACGCCTTGTTAACGACAAGGCGTTCTTATTTATGGCATTGTGGAAGGACATGGTATTTCGTACATTCTGTTCTGGAAATAGGTAAAAAAGGAAATGAAAGGACATCTGGGAGATACAATAGCCGCAATCGCAACTCCGATGGGCGAAGGTGCAATTTCAGTTATTCGTGTCAGCGGCGAATCTGCAATAAGAAACGTAGCGAATCGATTCAGGGGAAAGCGCAATCTTGCAACTGCGAAAAGTCACACCGCACACTTTGGTCGCATTGTCGATGTAGGGGGTAATATTGTTGACGATGTAGTTTGCACGGTCTTTCTTGCCCCAACATCGTTCACTGGTGAAGATACGGTTGAAGTTAGTTGTCATGGTGGAATACATGTAACGCGGCGAGTTTTGGAGTGTTTATTAGAAACAGGTACTCGTCCAGCAGAACCCGGAGAGTTTACTCAGCGCGCGTTTCTTAATGGCAAGCTAGACCTTTCTCAAGCAGAAGCAATAGCTGATCTCATACAAGCCCAGTCCGATAAAGCATATAAGACATCGTTGGATCAGTTGGAAGGAACACTCTCAAAAGGAATTCGATTAATCCGAGATCAGTTAGTAAAATCGGTGGGATTATTAGAGTTGGAATTAGATTTTGTAGAAGAAAATATAGAATTGATCGACAAGAAGAAATTCGAAGAATCGATAGAATCTGGAATATCGGCGATTGAAAAACTGTTATGTACTTATAAATATGGAAAGGTGTGGCGTGAAGGAGTCCGTGTGGCACTTGTCGGTGTACCCAATGCGGGCAAGTCTAGCTTGTTGAATGCACTGCTCCATGAAGATCGCGCCATTGTAACGGATATACCAGGTACAACCCGCGATTTTATAGAAGAAAAAATAACGATTTCAGGGGTGCTCTTCAGAATAATAGACACAGCGGGACTTCGACAGACAGAGGACTCAATTGAGCAGGAAGGAGTAAAGAGGACTTGGAAGGTTACACAGACTTCCGACATTATTGTGTTGGTCCACGATAGCACTAAGCTTATAACAAACGATGAGTTGGAATTTCTTGATTATGTCCGACAGAATCATCCTCAAAGTGGTTTGATCATCGCAAATAATAAAATAGATCTTCAAGCTAAAAAAGTGATAATCAATATTGAAATAAAAAGGGGTCTTATAGTTGAAACATCAGCAATCAGTCATGAGGGAATTAAGCTACTAATAAGCGAATTTGAAAAACATGTTTTTGATAAATCACAGGCAGAAAGCAGGGAATCTGTAACAATTACGAATGAAAGACACTATTCCGCATTACTAAGAGCAAAAGAAGGGTTATCTTCTTCGCTCGAATCGTCAAGGTTGAGAGAAAGTGAAGAATTTATTGCCCTTGATTTACGAAGGGCAATAGATGCTATCGGTGAAATCATTGGATTTGTGACTACAGAAGACATAATTAACAACATTTTCTCAAAATTTTGCGTCGGCAAGTAGACCATGGTTTCACGTGAAACGAGAATGGAGCTTCAACCTTGTCTGAAACGGTAAAAAAAGAGTTTGATGTCGTTGTTGCTGGTGGTGGACATGCTGGTATTGAGGCAAGTTTAGCTGCCGCAAGAATGGGTTGCCGGGTACTGATGGTTACCATGGATAAAAAAGCAATTGGAAGAATGTCTTGCAATCCAGCGATTGGTGGGACAGCTAAAGGTCATCTTGTTAGAGAAATTGATGCTCTTGGCGGAGAGATGGGAAAGATTGCCGATGCAACAGGGATTCAATTTCGGATGCTTAATTTATCTAAAGGACCAGCTGTCTGGTCACCACGGTGCCAAAACGATCGTGAATGGTACTCTCGAGAGGCAAAAAAGCGTGTAGAAAATCAACTGGGCGTGGAAATAAAAGAAGGAATTGTTAAAGACATCATTGTTACTGAAGAATCCAAAACAAAATACAATCCCAAAATCAAAGGAGTGGTTCTTCAAAATGGAATCAAAATTACTTGTAAAGCATTCATCTTGTGTTCTGGTACATTCTTATGCGGATTAATGCATACAGGAACCCAATCAACGGTGGGGGGGAGATATGGAGAACAGTCGTCCGATGGCTTGACGGACAGCTTGAAGAAGATAGGATTTATTAGCGGGAGACTAAAAACCGGGACCCCACCAAGGATCGACAAGAATACGATTAATTTTTCTAAGACAGAGGAACAGCCCAGTGACCAAACCCCACGACCATTTTCTTTCCAAAATTCTAGAATATCGAATAAGCTTATATCTATGTACTTGACTTATACGAACGATGAGACTCATAAAGTGCTAAGAAAAGGTTTTGATAGGTCGCCTTTATTCACAGGAAGAATTAAAGGAATAGGTCCGCGATATTGTCCATCTATTGAGGATAAAATCAATCGCTTTGCTGATAAGGAAAGACACCATCTTTTTCTTGAACCTGAAGGATATAATACGAATGTTGTATATGTGAACGGATATTCGACCAGCCTGCCCGAGGATATTCAATTAGAAGGAATGCATACAGTACCAGGATTGGAAAATGTTACCATGTTGCGACCAGGATATGCAGTCGAATATGATTACTTCCCCCCACATCAATTGAAACCGTCACTAGAGACGAAACTTGTCAATGGTCTTTTCTTTGCAGGTCAAGTGAATGGTACGTCTGGATATGAAGAAGCAGCCGCACAAGGGCTTTTGGCAGGTATTAATGCTATTCAGTATATTAGAGAAGAAGAACCAATCATTCCACAACGATCTGAAGCATATCTTGGCGTATTGGTTGATGATCTGGTTAATAGAGAAATCGAAGAACCGTATCGGATGTTTACGTCGCGAGCAGAGCATCGTCTGATACTTCGGCAAGACAATGCAGACAGACGATTGATGGAAACTGGATATCGACTAGGATTGATTGCTCAAGAAGTAATAAAGCGTCTGCGGAGGAAGGAAGAATTAATTCAAGAGGGTCTCAATTTTTCAAATCAGCTTTCAATCGCTCCGAAAGACATCAATCCATTCTTTGGAAAGATCGGGGAAGAATTCATTTTAGAAAATGAAAAGGTGGCAAAATTGCTCAAGCGACCGAATGTCAAACTTTCACAATTTGTCCAAACCGAGGTTCTGTCATCCACTGCATACATTTTGAAACTTCGATCTTCTTGTGACGAACAATTGTATAAGGAAGTGATTGAACAAGTCGAAATTGAATTGAAATATGAAGGCTATATTAAGAGACAGAAAGAAGAAGTAGAAAGGTTTGAACGATTCGAAATGCTTCACATACCAAATGATGTTGAATATGGGAAGGTAAAGTCGTTGTCATCAGAGGGGCGAGAGAAGCTTACGAAAATCCAGCCAGTGTCCATTGGGCAGGCATCAAGAATTAACGGTGTTACTCCTGCTGACATCTCTGTGCTGATGGTATATCTCAGAAGTTAGGAGTTTTCCGTTTCACGTGGAACGGAACATTTTTGATCGGAGAATGGGATAATGCACCCCGAGAAGAAGATTTGGTTTTGCGAGCTTTGCGTAAAAAATGGATTGACACCAACCAACGACCAACTTGAACAATTAGATTATTATGTAGTACTATTGTTAGAGTGGAATAAGAAAATCAACATCATTTCGAGAAAAGATGAAGAGAATGTATGGACATATCACATTTTACATAGCATCTCCCCACTCTTTGAAATAGAAATCAAACAAAACAGCGCCATTGTTGATATCGGAACAGGTGGTGGATTACCTGGAATTCCAATTAAGATCTTACGACCGGACCTTTCCATGCTTTGTATTGATTCAACAGGAAAGAAGATCAAGGCGGTATCACAGATGATAAGCGATATAAAACTCGACAATATACATGCTTTGTGGGGAAGGGCAGAGGAAGTCGGCTCGCAACCAGAGTATGCTAGAAAATTTGATTTTGCCATTGCCAGAGCAGTTGCTCCATTAAAGGATCTCCTTTCTTGGTCTAAAATCTTTCTCAAAAGCATAGACCCAAATAGAATTACTATAAAAACTCATATTAATGGACGAGTAGATCCGAATCCACCGGCCCTATTAGCGTTTAAGGGCGGTGATCTATCAGAAGAAATAGAAATCGCAAAACGAAAACATCCGCAAATTAATATACAATCGATCGACCTAATATTTACCGGTTCAGAACAACTCATTGCTTCAGATAAAAAGATAGTAGTAGTACATTTCTAATTATCATCGTTAAACAAAATAGAAAGAAACGAACTTGTCAAAGGCAAAAGCATTATTTGATCAGCTGCAGCACCTAATGACTGAACAAAGAAATTCTATCAGTATGAGTATAGATACGCAATCGGTTGATGAGATTCTTCGACTCATCAATAGTGAAGACAAAAAAATCGCACAAGCCGTTGAAGAACAGATAGTGTATATTGCGAAAGCGGTTGATCTTGTGATTCTTGCGTTTCGAAATAATGGAAGACTTATCTATGTTGGCGCAGGTACGAGTGGCAGACTTGGCGTCCTGGATGCGGTGGAATGTCCGCCGACATATGGTACAAATCCAAAAATGGTGCAAGGTATTATCGCCGGTGGCGAGAAAGCGATGTTTCGCTCGAAGGAAGGTGCTGAAGATAAAGAAAAAAATGGCGCACGTGATATCGATAAGAAAAAAGTGGGAATGAATGATGTAGTGTGTGGAATTGCCGCAAGCCTTCGAACGCCATATGTTGTTGGAGCTGTAAAACGAGCAAAGCAGCGCGGCGCACGTACAATATACGTGACAACAAATCCCCGCACGAAATTTGATCTCCCGGAATTTGAAGATCTTATTTCAGCAATCGATGTTGCCATTTGTCCGGAAGTCGGACCAGAGGTCATTATGGGTTCAACACGAATGAAATCGGGAACAGCACAAAAGCTTGTTCTCAACATGATTACAACCACGGCCATGATTCGACTCGGAAAAGTTTATGAGAATATGATGATCGATCTTCAAATGACAAATTTAAAACTGCGTGAACGGGCAAAGAGAATTGTTATGACGATTACCGGAATTTCGTATGATGAGGCTGTGGACTATTTAACGAAATCAGATTTTCATGTGAAATCGGCGCTTGTTATGATCAAAGCAAATGTTTCATTAAGTGAAGCAAAGGCGAAATTGAAACGAGCAAATGGTTTTGTTCGTACTGCAATCGATGGGAAAGAATTTCACATCTTGTAGGAGAATAGGATGATGTCTCAAATACCAGCGATAGATTTTGATCTCTATCCACCTTTTGAAGGATTTCCTAAGGAAGGAATAAAATTTTTAAAATTACTCAAGCGCAACAATAATAGAGAGTGGTTTGAAAAACATAAGAAAGAATTCGAGAGCTATACGAAAGAACCAATGCAATCATTTATCATTGCATTGCAAACACACTTCGCTCGTTTTGCACCGGAATTCGATCTTAATCCTAAGCGATCTATTTTCAGAATTTACCGCGATATCCGATTCAGCCCCGATAAAACTCCGTACAAAACTCATATTGCTGCACACTTCGTTCTGCGCGGCAAGCCAAAAGGATTTGTTGGATCCGGATATTATATGGAAATAGCGCCGGACGAACTGTATGTTGGTGGCGGTATCTACATTCCAGACAGCGATCAATTGAAGAAAATCCGAAAAGCAATTGCATTACGAGGGGAAGAATTTCTTTCAATTGTGGAGAGTCGTCGATTTAAGAAACTCTTTGCACCGTTTGGGTGGGAGAAACTACAACGCATTCCTAAAGGCTACGAAGAAAATCATCCTATGGCAGAATGGTTGAAGTACAAACAATTCTTTGTTGGAGTCTCTTGGCCGGAGTCCAAATGTTATAGAGCAGCATTCGTCAAGGAAACTGCAGGTATTTGTGAAGAGCTTACACCGCTTGTGAGATTTTTAAATAACGCATTATGACATATACTTTGAATTTAAAATATATCAAACCGTTCGATACAATGTTCAAAAGAATGCGAGCATCATTGTCTTTGAGGAATAACAAAAAAGGATGGATGACAGCCTGTCTGCGAAAGCAACACGTCGCGTCTTAGAGCTTTCTCAAATGGTCGGTGCGAAGGAAGAAGATGAAAAAAGAATTGACTTCTTTTTTTACGCTGATGAATTAAATGATGCGCTTGATCTCATGAACTATCTGAAGGGGCTTCAATACGATGTTCAATGTGTTCCGCCGGTAATAACACAAGACAAGTGGCTTATCACTGGTCATACACAGAAGCTCCGGATGAAAGAGAATGTTATAATTGCGTGGACAGAAACAATGGAAACAATTGCCCATTGTTATCATTCAAATTTTGACGGTTGGGGAACGCTCGCCAGTGATTAGTCTAGTATGAATTTAGAACAATAATTGTCCCCGAGAAATCTACGTTTTTCAGCGAAGGCCTTTTCTTGCTTCTCCTCCATTTCCTCGGTATATTGAAATAATGAAAATCATGGGTGTGTCCGCTCAGGCAGACGTGCCCTCTTTTGTTTTTATAGTGAACGATATACCAAGACTATGAGTGATATTGCCAAATCCAATCAACACATTGAAACATTAGATCAAATTCCAAACATTCTTCCTGTTTTACCTCTCCGTGATGTGGTTGTATTTCCATATATGATTTTTCCTGTGCTTGTAGGAAGAGAAACGTCACTTCGCGCTGCCAACGAATCCCTCGAACGCGGCAAAAACATCCTCCTGGTAGCACAAAAAAATCCATCAGTTGATGAACCTTCTGAAGAAGATATTTATCGTGAAGGTACGGTGGCTAAAATCCTACAAATGCTGAAACTTCCTAATGGATTGATGAAGATTTTGGTAGACGGCATTGCACAAGCAAACATCAAGAAATTTGTCCACAACCCCAATTTTCTTGAGGCGGAAATTGTCATCAATCGTATTGATCCGCCGGCGGGTCGCGAAATTGAAGCTCTTGTACGGCATGTTTCTACCCTCTTTACTGAATACATTCGCCTCAACCGGAACCTTCCACCCGAAGTGCTTATGGCGTATGACGGCATCAAAGAGCCGCAGCGGAAAATGTACTATATTGCTTCAAATATTGTTCAAAGCGTCGATGTGAAACAGCGTGTTCTGCAAACTCAGACTTTGCGCGATCAACTCTACGAGCTGTCAAAAATCCTCAATACGGAAGTGGACATACTGAAAATCGAGCGCGACATTGACACCAAGGTTCAGGATAATATTCAAAAGTCACAGCGTAAGTTTTTCATTCAGGAACAAATACGGATTCTCCAAGATGAGCTTGGTGATGATGAAGCATCTCCTGAACTTATGAAACTCAAAGGGCAATTGACTGCCGCAAAGATGCCCAAAGAAGCCGCACTGAAAGCAATGGAGGAGTTCAATAAGCTGAAAAAAACTTCGCCCATGTCTCCTGAGTTTACAGTCACACGCAATTATCTGGATTGGCTCGTATCGATACCGTGGCAGAAGCGAACGAAAGACAATTTGACTATTGCTCACGTCAAAGAAATTCTTGACGCCGACCATTATGGATTGGATAAGCCGAAGGACAGAATTCTAGAGCACATTGCAGTGCTGAATCTTGTGAAAGAGATACGCGGCCAGATTCTTTGTTTTGTTGGTCCACCGGGTGTGGGTAAGACGTCGCTGGCGAAATCCATCGCTCGGGCGCTGGGAAGAAAATTCGTCCGTATTTCATTGGGTGGAATGCGAGACGAAGCCGAAATTCGCGGACATAGACGCACCTATATTGGTTCGATGCCCGGTAAAATTATTCAATCGATGAAACGTGCCGGAGCTATCAATCCGGTGTTGTTGATGGATGAAGTTGATAAGATGAGTATGGATTTTCGAGGTGATCCTTCGGCAGCACTCTTAGAGGTATTGGATCCGGAACAGAACATTGCGTTTAATGACCATTATA
>PLMS01000027.1 GCA_003142575.1 Ignavibacteriota bacterium | reverse complement strand
ATATTGTTCGCACATTTCTTAATCGCGGCAATTTGAACATCACCGTTAAGATCGCTTATGACTCAAACGGTGCTATTCCTCTGAAAGTGAACACAGCCGCAGCAAAGTCGTACTTTAAACTGCTCAATGAGATCCGTAAGTCCGTGAAGATTCGCGAGCAGGTTAAGCTTGAACATCTTTTAACCTTCTCCGAAGTGCTCGAACCAGTTGAAGAAGAAGAAACCGATGAACGTGAATGGGAACTCGTGCAGGAAACAGTTCGCCAAGCATTAGAGAATCTCAATACGATGCGCTCGCAAGAAGGAAGCGAATTGGCGAAGGATCTCGAAAAACGCATCCACTGGATGGAGGGGACTCTGAATGAAGTGGAGAAACTTTCGAAGGAACGGATCCCGGAAGAACGTAAAAACTTGCATGAACGGATCGCGCAGTTGGTAGAAGACAAGTTCGTTCTTGACCAAAATAGGTTAGAACTGGAAATAGCGTTGATGGTCGATAAACTTGACATTACGGAAGAATGCGTCCGCTATAGGAGTCATAACAAGTTTTTCCTCGAAGCGCTCAATAAGAACGAAGCTGCTGGTCGCAAGTTGAACTTCCTCGTGCAAGAAATGAACCGCGAAGCAAACACGATCGGATCCAAATCCAGTGATGCGGCTATTGCACATATGATTATTGGGTTGAAAGAAGAACTGGAAAAAATTCGGGAACAGTTGCAGAATATTGAATAGCAATGAGTGAATTTGTGAAGTGTTAATTGGTAAGTAGTACATCAGGTTTATCTACGATTCAATCACCAATTATATATCACCAATGACCAAAGGAAAGCTCATTGTCATATCGGCACCCAGTGGATGCGGGAAGACCACAATCGCGAAAGCGATTCTTGCAAAATATCCGACGATGCTCTTTTCTGTTTCTGCAACAACACGGCCCATACGGATCGGTGAAGTAAACGGAAGAGATTATTTCTTTCTCACGAGGCAGGAATTTGAAGATCGTATTGGAACCGGAGGTTTAGCGGAGTGGGAAGAGATTTACGGAAATTATTATGGAACGTTGAAGAACGAAATTCACAGGGCGCTCGATCATGGTTATTCCATGATGTTTGATGTGGACGTGAAAGGTGCATTATCGATTCGGCGACATTTTCCTAAAGACTCTGTTCTCATTTTTATCAAGCCGCCGAGCATAGAAGTTCTGAAGAAACGCTTGGAAAATCGGAAAACGGAAAATCCGGAGACTCTCAAACAGAGGTTGGACCGGGTACCGATGGAACTGGAACAGGGTTCTCAATTTGATTTTCAAGTGGTGAACGATGATCTCAATAAAGCAGTTGCTGAAGTAGATGAGATCGTTCAACAAAATTTATAAATACTATACAAATATACTCATAGCGTAATGGAGGAAAACCAGTGGCAGTTAAACCAGTTGCAATGCACGAATTCTTAGAACAAACCGGCAACATTTACGAAGCAATCATCGTTGCTGCGAAACGGTCGCGGCAAATTCACGATGATCTCAAAATAGAATTATCGCAGCAGCTCGAAACGCTCAAAGCGCTCAATACAACACCGGAACCGGAAGATGACAGCGAAGTGACAGTTGCTAATCCGGATCAACTCAAAATTAGTCTGGAATTTGAGAAACGCAGGAAGCCGACAGAAGTTGCGATCGATGAGGTACGGGAAAAGAAGATTCCCTATCGCTACAAAGAACATGTTGATTTCTTTGCAAAGACTTCTTCTAAAGAAACAGCGACCGAAGAATAACGGAATTTGCGATGCGCGGCAAGCATGTGTTAGTTGGAGTCACAGGTGGGATTGCGGCTTACAAAGCGGGCTATCTCGTTCGTGACCTGGTAAAGTCCGGAGCCGAAGTAAAAGTGATGATGACGGAAGCGGGAACACGTTTCGTTACACCGCTTACGTTCTCCGCGCTTTCAAAGAATCCGGTTTTCACCGATCTCTGGACGAACAACCAATCGTCGGATTCCGACATCAGCACACAGCATATCGACCTTGCCAACTGGGCAGATGTGCTGGTGATTGCACCGGCATCAGCCAATACGATAGCAAAACTTGCCTACGGCATTTCCGATAACCTGCTTGCTGTTGTTGCTCTTGCAACAACGCGGCCAATTATTCTTGCACCGACGATGGATGCAGAGATGTATCTGAACCCCGTCACGCAAAACAATCTCACGTCACTTAAAGAACGCGGCTACATCGTCATCCCTCCGGTTGAAGGAGAACTTGCCAGCGGATTAAGCGGACCAGGACGCTTGCCGGAAATTAAAATTATTATTGAGACAATTGGAAAAATCCTTGATCAATCACATCAGGATTTAAAAAAGAAGCGAATTCTTGTGACGGCAGGACCAACATATGAAGCAATCGATCCTGTGCGATTTGTGGGAAATCGTTCATCTGGGAAAATGGGATTTGCAATTGCGAACGCCGCTGCCCAGCGCGGCGCGGAGGTAACGCTTGTTGCAGGACCAACACATCTCGAGACACCGCGCAATGTAACACGCATTGATGTTGAATCGGCACAGGAAATGCTGACCGCAGTTCTTGCTCATACGAAAAAAACAGATGCCATCATAATGGCGGCGGCGGTCGCCGATTACAGGCCTGCAAATCCGGCAAAGCATAAGATTAAGAAACATTCCAGTAGTAAGGCACTGGAATTGCAACTCGAAGCAACAACGGACATTCTCGCTATGCTCGGTAAGAAAAAGCGATCAATGACGCTGGTAGGTTTTGCACTGGAAACAAAGGACGAACTTGCAGGCGCAAAGGAAAAACTTCGAAAGAAGAATCTCGACCTCATCGTGCTCAATTCCTTTGGCAAACAGAACCGCGTATTCGGTTCTAATCTTAATACGGTCGCGATGATCGACAAACGCGGCAAAGTGGAACAACTTCCCATTATGCCGAAGTTTGATATAGCGAATAAAATTCTGAATAAGATAAAAACTCTCTTGTAGTTTTATTAGGCGCATTAATCCCGGATCATAGATCCTATCGTTCTCTCCTGTTCAGAAGGGGAGATTTTTTTTTCATTGGGATCAAAATAGTAAATCATAATACCTGACCTATGTCTCTTGACGACGATTTTAATACTTTGCTATCGGATACTCAACGTTTCCTCAAACAACAAGCAGAACTCTACGGCGATTCACTGCTGATTCCAAAAACTCCGGTTCAGCCAGCGATGGATCAACCGGTTCATCAAGAAGAGCGAACTCTATCATCCACAAGCGGGACATCCATGCCTCGAAAATCTGAAACAGACCTTTTTAAAAATCCTGACGCTTCTCAAACAACCGCGACTCTTCACGCTTATCCTGCAGAATCTTGGACATCCGTCGAAAGTATTCCAACCCTCGATCAGGCAATCAACACCTGCATGAAATGCGGACTCGGAAAAACGCGGATAAAGTTTGTCTTTGGTGTCGGCAGCCCCAAAGCGGAAGTGGTAGTTGTTGGCGAGGCACCGGGAGCTGATGAAGATGCACAAGGCGAACCGTTTGTCGGTCGCGGCGGGCAGTTGCTGAATAAAATTCTCGAATCAATCCAATTTAAACGTGAAGAAGTATTCATTTGTAACATTCTCAAATGTCGACCGCCGAATAACCGCGATCCGCAGCCGGAAGAGATCGAGTTATGCGAGCCGTATCTGTGGAAGCAGCTTGAATTGATCAAACCGAAAATGATTCTTTGTGTAGGACGTATCGCCGGGCAATCGCTCTTAAAGACCAATGCCTCATTGACTCTTTTACGCGGCAAAGTTCATGATTATCGCGACATTCCATTGATGGTCACATATCATCCCGCTGCATTGCTGCGAAATCCAAATTGGAAGAGGCCTTGCTGGGAAGATGTTCAACAGTTTAGAAAATTGTACGAGGAAATAAAAGGCAAGAGTATCGTGTAATCGAGAAGTTCCCGCCAAACATCGGCGGGATTCTGAATTCGACAATTGATTTAGCTGCACTTCGCATGCTAAATCTAGTCGAATTCGAAGTTGAGAAGATGTTCAACAGTTTAGAAAATTGTTTTTTGAATTTTTTTTGTGATTTGATTATTGAATATTGAGATTTTGATTATGGATCGAAAGAAAGAATTCATCAAGAATTTAAAAAAAGCATGGCGTGATGAAATGCTGAGCGCACGCAACTATCGCGCACTAGCGGAACATGAGCAGCATCTGGAAAAAAAAGCAATCCTTATCCGCATGGCTGAAGCGGAAGACCGGCATGGTGATCGATGGGCAGTGCGTTTACGTGAGTTAGGTGTCAAGGTTGGCACATTCCACGATACACCGATAGAGAAATTGCAACGGACAGTGCTACTGAAAAGCTCAAGTGAAGATGCATCACAAATGTTAGAGGCTGGCGAAAGCCAGGCAGATGCGTTATATGAGAAAATGATCGTTGCGGCAGAATCAGAAACGGATAAGCAAGCGCTTCTTGAAGCTCAACGCGAAGAAAATGCCCACAGTAAAATGCTGGAAGAAATGAGTCATCCGCGCATTGCACAGCATCCGCAGAGTAGACTCGATCGAATGCTAGGTAGAGAACGCTGGCATGTCACCGCAGGCGGATGGATCGGTCAAGTGATTTACGGCGTGAACGACGGATTAGGTGCTGCGTTCGGCGTCGTAAGCGGCGTGGCAGGCGCAACTGCGGCAAATGGCAATTTTATTTTATTGAGCGGACTCGCAGTGGCAGTCGCATCCGCATTATCGATGGGCAGCGGTGCATACCTTGCCTCAAAAACTGAACGCGAAGTGTACGAAGCTGAAATGGAAAAAGAAAGACGCGAGATCGAAGAACATCCCGAGGAAGAGCAGGAAGAAATGGAGCTCTTCTACCAGCTCAAGGGATTCTCGCCTGAAGAAGCAAAAAAAATGGCGGCAAAACTTGCGGAGCGACCGGAACAATTTCTTAAAACACTGGCGCATGAAGAGCTCGGACTTTCCGAAAAATCGTTTCCAAACCAATGGAAATCGGCGTTTAGCGCTTCGGTCAGCACGGCAATCGGTGCTATTATTCCTGTGCTTCCTTTTATCTTTTGGTCGGGAATGGAAGCGCTGGTTATTTCGTTTATCATTAGTACAGTGGCGCACTTTGCCGTCGGGGCATCGAAGGTGATCGTTACCGGACGCTCGTGGCTTAAAAGCGGCACTGAGATGACTCTTATCGGATTAGGCGAAGCGATCGTTACATATCTCATCGGTATGCTCATCGCACCGATGATTGGATAATGTAACCACGGATTTCAATCTGTGGAAAAGGAGAATTTTGTATGGCAGATCCACGAAAAATAATTGACTTCAACTCACCGCAATCGGTTTCGACCGAAGGGCGCGTGCCTCCGCAAGCGATGGATATAGAAGCCGCTGTCATCGGTGCGATGCTCTTGGAGAAAGATGCCATCGCTAAAGCGATTGAAGTTCTGGATGACACTGCTTTCTACAAACCAGCGCATCAAAGCATCTATCGCGCAATGATGGCATTGTTTGAAAGAAGCGAACCAGTCGATCTTATTACACTGACAGAAGAACTTCGCCGCCGCGGCGATTTGGAAAAAATCGGTGGAGAATATTATCTTACGGAACTCACGACAAAAGTTTCCAGCGCCGCGAACGTTGAATACCATGCACATATCGTGCTGGAGCGGGCGCTGATGCGTCAGCTGATTCATTCATCATCAGAAGTCATCAACCGCGCATATAGCGAAACCGAAGACGCGCTTGGCTTGCTCGATGAAGCAGAGCAAAAGATCTTCGATATCTCCGAACAGCGGATGAAGAAAAGCTTCGTTTCCATGAACACCGCGGTGCACAAAACGATGGATTTACTTCAAAGCATCCACGGCAAACACAGCGGCGTTACCGGTGTACCTTCCGGCTTTGCGGACATTGATTCGCTCACAGGCGGATTCCAATCATCCGATCTTATTATTATTGCTGGTCGTCCGTCGCAAGGAAAAACGGCATTTGCGCTTTCGATTGCGCGCAATGCATCAGTAATGCACGATTTTCCTATCGGTATGTTTAGCCTCGAAATGTCCACACAGCAATTGGTCATGCGATTGATGTGCGCCGAAGCCCGCGTGGATGCGCACAAGGTCCGCACAGGACGCTTGCCGGAAGATGAATGGAAGAAACTCAGTACTAGTGTCGGGCGTCTCTATAAAGCGAAAATGTTTATCGACGATACACCGGGGCTTGCCGTATTAGAATTGCGGGCAAAAGCCCGCCGTTTAAAGGTGGAACACAATATCGGACTTATCATTGTCGATTATCTTCAATTGATGCAAGGACCAAGAAACTCGCAAAGCCGCGAACAAGAAATCTCCGCTATCTCACGTTCACTGAAAGCGCTCGCTAAAGAATTGAATATCCCTGTCATTGCATTGTCGCAGTTGAACCGTTCTGTTGAATCACGCAATGACAAGAGACCGGCGCTTTCAGACTTGCGCGAATCCGGCGCAATCGAACAAGATGCTGACGTTGTGATGTTCGTTCATCGTCCCGAAATGTTTGGTATTCAGGAACAAGACGGCGAAGCGACAGAAGGGTTGGCAGAAATTATCATCGGTAAGCAGCGTAACGGTCCGACAGACACGGTGAAGCTGCAGTTCATTAAACAGTACGCGCGGTTCGAAAGCCGAACGGCATTCAGACCTGAGACATTTTTACCGGCTGAAACTGGAGGAGATGAAACAGCGTTTTAGATTGGAGATTCCATACCGGAAATTAGAGTTGAATAAGTAAAGAAAGCGTTCATGGACCGTCGCACATTTTTGCAATCGATTCCCGTTGCTGCCTTATTACCTTCTCTTCTCCTGCAAGAAAATGGCGCAGCAATCGATCTTCTTTTCGATCCAAACGAATTGATCTGTAAGAAGAAATTCGATTTTGCACTATCCCTTAAGCTCGCAGAAAAACCGATCAACGAAGTCATTATTGAAATTGCCAAGTCATTTCTCGGTGTTCACTATGCCACCAACACTATCGAAGCCCCGGGTGAAGAGCGTCTCATTGTTAATCTTCAAACACTCGACTGTGTGACCTTCTACGAAAACTCGCTTGTCCTCGCCCGATGCATCAAGAAAAACACGATGACATTTGAAGACTACAAAAAGGAACTGCAATTTGTTCGATACCGCGGCGGCATCATCGACAAGTATCCAAGCCGATTACATTATACATCGGATTATTTCTTTGACAATGAAAAAAAGTCTGTGCTCAAAAATATTACAAAAGAAATCGGCGGTGTGCCATACAAAAAGAAGATCAACTTTATGTCTACACACACCGATTCCTATTTGCAGCTGAGAGAGAATCCGGAATTTGTAAAAATGATCGCGGCACAGGAAGCAGAGATGAACAAACGGACGATGTATCACATTCCTACATCGAAAGTAAAGAAAGCCGCTTCACAGATCAACGATGGTGACATCCTGGGCATCACGACGACCATCGAAGGATTAGACTGCACGCATACCGGTATTGCCATCTGGCAGAGCAAAAAATTGCATATGATCCATGCACCAATTCCTGGTTCAAAAGTGCAAATCACCGAAACACCACTTTGGGAATATCTCATGAAAATTAAGAAGGATGCAGGAATAATGGTAGCAAGAGCGTTGGAGCCAAAAGTGTAAGACAGATGAAAGGGAAATGTGAATGAAGATAGGCAAAAAAACACACTCCCATGTATCTATTGTTCAAGGCGATATCACCACACAAATGGTCGATGCTATTGTCAATGCTGCCAATAACTCGCTTTTAGGCGGCGGCGGCGTTGACGGTGCGATTCATCAAGCGGCTGGACCGATGTTGTTAGAAGAATGCCGAACTCTCAAAGGTTGCGAAACCGGCAATGCAAAAATAACAAGAGGCTATAATCTTCCGGCAAATCATGTTATACATACTGTTGGCCCCGTCTGGCAGGAGGGCACACATGATGAAGACACTTTGCTGGCAAATTGCTATCGGAGCTGTTTCGCGCTTGCGCGGAAACACGGTATCAGAACTATCGCGTTTCCATCTATCAGTACAGGTGTGTATCGATTTCCGGTGAAACGGGCTTCTCGCATCGCGCTGAAAGAAATTTTCCACGAACTTGAAACCAATATAGAACTTGAACGTGTACTTATTGTATGTTTTGACCGAACAACATATGAAACATATCTATCCGTAGAGAAGGAATTATCCGGCACAAAATAGTGTTAGAGAATAAAGGATTTATGAAATTAAGTCACGTACTCTGGCTCTTCTTAATCATTACAAGCTTTTTTGTCAAAACCTACGCACAGAAACCAATCGTCAGCCCACGTGATTCGGTCAAGGCGACATTCAACGGAAAAAAAATTGCAATCAATTATGGCAAACCATCCATGCGCGGTCGCAAAATATTCGGTGCCTTTGTACCTTATTATAAAGTTTGGCGTACCGGTGGCGGTGCAGCAACCACACTGATAACCGAAACCGACCTTGAAGTAGATGGAGCGGTTGTTCCGCGCGGCGCGTACTCGCTCTATACACTTCCTGCTGAAGAACGCTGGAAGCTCATCATCAACAAACAGACAGGACAATGGGGGATAGATTATGATCCGCAACTTGATCTTGCACGTGTCGATTTGAATATCAAGAAGCTGAAATTCCCGATAGAAGACCTCACATTCAAATTAGAAAAAAACGGCAATGATGGCGGCACACTGAAAATCGAGTGGGCAAATACATCGCTTTCAGTTCCCTTTCATGTTAGTAAAGACCCGTTGGTACCAAGTCCGCGTGATTCAGCAAAACTTCTCTTGAACGGAAAACGCCTATCGGTGGATTATGGTCGTCCATCAATGCGCGGCAGAAAAATCATGGGAAGTGTTGTCCCGTACGGCAAAGTTTGGCGAACCGGGGCAAATGCGGCAACAGGATTTACGACGGAAGCAGATCTCATGTTAGGGAACGTAAAATTACCGCACGGATCTTATACTCTCTACTCCCTCCCATCATCCAAACAATGGAAGCTCATTATCAATAAACAAACCGGACAATGGGGAACAGTGTATAATGAAAAGCTTGACGTAGTACGAATTCCACTGAAGAAGAAAACGCTTGCGCATGTGGCAGAGAAGTTTACCATAACATTGGAACGCACGGGCAATAAATCCGGTGTGATGAAATTAGCATGGGAAAAAACGCAGTTGTCTGTTGACTTTCAGATCCAATAGGAGCCTTGTATGGCAACAAAAATTACAGTGAAAAACAACGGAAGCATTCGTGTGGAAGGGGAATTTGAATTGGTTGATCTGAGCGGGAAGAAATTTAATCTTAATGGTCGGAAATCGATTTCTCTTTGCCGCTGCGGCCATAGCAAAGACAAACCATTTTGTGATGGTTCACATCGGGAATGTGGATTTCAATCGGAAATTACGGCGCGCGAGTTGCCGCCCTTAGCACCGAAACCCTGATTATATCCATAGGTGTGCAGTGCCGGGTGTCTATGCTTTATTTCTTTGCCGCATCACTTCATATAAAAACACAGCACTGGCACTTGCCACATTAAGTGAATCAACTCCAGGCTGCATAGGAATCGCTGTTGTGATATCACAAGCCGAAAGAACCCGCGGAGAAATTCCATCCCCTTCACTTCCGAAGACAACACAACAGTGCTCGGTGAAATCCACGCGCTGAATGTTGTGCTCTTCCGCATGAGGATGCGCGGCAACAATTTTGAAGTTGTGAGAATGTCGAAGCATTGTGAGAGTTTCGACAAGATTCTCGCAGTGCACAATGGGTATCTTAAACACCGTTCCCATGGAATTCCTCACAGCCCGCCGCAAATAAGGACTGCTTGATGTTTCTCCTACAAGAATGGCTTGCACTCCGAAGGCGGCACAATTCCGCACAAGCACACCGAGATTTTCAGAATTTGCCAATCCATCCACAGCAACAAATAAACGCGGCGGTGATGATTGTATGAGAACTGAGTCAAGCGTTGCTTGTGTAGGAATTTTCCCAAGTGCCATAATACTTTGATGCAAATTATATCCGACAATCGTGTTGAGCAATTCCTTCTGCCCAAGAAACACAGTTATCTGTTCCGGCCTCGCGACGAGAAGTTCACGATATTCTTCTAACCACTCCGATGTCATGAGAACAGAAAGAATTTCATGAGTGCTCTCTAAAAGCCTCCTCACAACTATTCTCCCTTCCCCTATAAATTTGCCTTGGCGAAATTGTTCGACCGATTGGCGCAGGGTGCGATACGGCGCCAATTCAGGATGCTCAAGAGATGTTATGGGTATGAATGTAATCAAGTTGTTCAGTGTAGAAATGGTTTGTAATGCTGGTTTATTTCTGCATAATAATACGAAGAAGTCCGCACCAAAACCAATTTCGACCAGCCATGCGGATTTAATCGGCAAACACATGGGCGTTGACATTCCGTCAAAAAGGACGTATCATTTTACAGAAGAGTGTATTACTCAACAGTCCAGCTGCATTACATAAGGGAATGTCTATGACAATAAAAGAAAAAATGCATGGCGCGGTCGCGGTTCTGAGCTTGAAAGGCAATCTGATGGGAGAGCCGGATACAGAAAATCTACGCGATAAAATTTACAGTCTGTTGCAGGAAGGATTCACCAAGATTGTTGTAGATATGAAAGGCGTGCGATGGATCAGCAGTACCGGTTTAGGCACGTTAATCGCTGCACTGACATCCGTACGAAATAAATCCGGCGATTTGCGCTTGGCAAATATCACCGAGAAGGTAGAAAGTCTATTTGCCATTACACAGCTGGTAAAAGTGTTCAAGACCTACGAAACCGTGGATCGGGCCATTGCAAGCTATAAGTAATATTTTTTTTACAGGTATACCGAGCGCAGATTTTATCGCGAAGCAATTTCTCAGGTATCTACCGTGATACGCCTTTATGTACTTTCACAACGGAATATTCCTCTGGATAGATCGGAATGCTCTGTAGGCTTGCCACAGTTTTCAAACTGAAGCTTCGTCACTTCGCAATCATGTCATGTATGTAATCTTCCCCATAGCGCTTGTTGGTTTCCTTCTTACCTGGCCACTGCTGCGCCGGTTCACACGAATATGGATACAGAGGCCCATTACTGTTTTTGAATCCATGGTTGCGGGAACTATCGCATGGCTGTTTCTCCTTTCGCTCCTGGCATGGTTTGGCGGGATCGGTTTAACATTGGTAAACTGTCTTTTTACTCACAAAATTATAGATATTGGAATACTTTTTTTTTCCATACTGCTCACGAGCGTTGTAATGCATTCTATCATCCAATCGAGATATGAAATGCGACTTGATGATACCCAGGATTTTTTCAAGGTGGCAATTCAATTTCGGCGTTCTAAACAGCGAAGGATTGACTTACTTTTATTAATGCGTCAGGGGCGGAAACACAAAAAAGGACGTGCTGTGAATGATTCAGAATCACGCCAACGCGAACGGCTGCAAGCGAACTTGGACAAAGAAAAAGAACAGGATGCACAACTCACGCTCCTGCGAGAAGGAACTATTATCGATATGAGCGAGCTGTGGCGTATCCGCACGCAGACACATTCTCTCTATCCATTGTACGAAAAAGTTCAAGAAGTCAGAATTGATCCGAACAAAAAACGACTTTCCCTTTATGCCGACTTCCCGGAACTGAGCGAAGAACAATTAAAAGACGAAACAACTGTATTGCGATTCAATCGACAGGTGTATGATTTTTTTCAATCTATGAATGCAGAGCCATGGCTCAAGCCCTATACACCGTTCTTTGAAAGTTACTTCCTGATGTGTCGAGCAACAAAGAAAATTCCAGAGGGTGCTGAGTTGATGTATCCATTTATGAAAGTGGGAGTATTGATTTCTGAATTGCGCACACTTGAAGGTTCGTACTTCAATCCGCGGAAACTCTCCGAGATTACCACGCTTGCTTTTAACAACGGCGCTCAAGTGTAAGTGACCATGCGATGACAAAACAGAACCAGGATCAACAGTTATTCTTTTTCACATGGTACCACCGCGAAGAAATGCAGGTGCTGCTCATTCTCGTCGGATTGATTGTGTTCTTTGCCCGATCGTATTGGGTACTAATGACCCTTGCGGCTTTTGTGATCGCCGTGTTGGCATCGTTGTACTTCATGCGAATTCTTGAAGTATATTTCGCAAAGAGAAACCTTTTTCCATCGATTGTCCAACGATATTTGGACTTAAAAAAAGCATTCCATGGTCACTCCGTGGAACGATCTCGTATAGCGATGGCTCTTCTCGCAGCATGGGTCTTGGGTGTGCTGTGTNNCGTGTTGTGCTTGCATCGAATCCGATTGGCACAAATAAGTCCAACCGATAGAACACCGACCGACATCTATTGGATTATGTTCCTTGGCTGGTATTGCATCATATGCATCGTCAGCGCACTTTACTTGATGTGGTTATGGAATACGTGGAGTCAAAAGGAATCGAATCATATACCTTTCTTCGACGGCCTTGTGGCAAGTCTCTTTTTCTATCATGGCCTCTCACGGAAAAACCGGATTGTTACATACATAGCGACATTCGTACTTGGAGGAGTACCGTCGTTTATTGCCATCCGGCTCACGCCCGAAACGCCACATGGGTATGAAATTGCATGCGGATTGATAGTGCCGCTCATAGGATTGATTCTCGGCGGTGCATACTATGCAATGCTGCATTTGCGCAAATCTTCACATCACAAGTGAAGAGCATTGATCCGTACTCTGATATTGTAATCAAACTCGGTGCGTCAGCAGGCATATCTAAGGAGGACTTATTCGATGACTATTAGAAACAATTATCATTTCTGTTTCTCTTCAATAATCATTGCCACTATTATATTAACTTGCTCTTGTAGGAAAGACGCCCCTGCCCAATCATTGCAACAACCATATGTTAAAAACCCATATCATTTCGTTGCCGATGAACTATCAAAGCGACGTATCGTTATGCTTGGTGATTTTCAACATTCATGTATACTTCCATATCATTCTTTAATTACAGTGCTCAAAGAATGGAAGAGCAAATTGCAATCTGAAAAGTTGATCAATCAGAATTTAGCACTTGTGGTTGAAAAGAATAGTAAAGAGGTTGCGCTAATTCAAAAATATTTTGAGACCGGTAACTTAGATCCTGTTCTTGATTATAATTATTCTGTTCTTAGTCTAGAGGACTTGTATTTCTTAGACAAGCTCAAAGAAATACGTAAGGAACTTCTTACTGTGGGCTGTAATCTGAAGCTATTCGGGTTCGAAGATACACTTGATGCTGATTTTATTTTCACTAGAAGAGACAGAGAGAGGGATCTGAGATTTGTTCAAAAACGCGATAGTCTGGTATTTGAAGGGATAAAGGAATATATAGTAAAGAATCCAAATGACAGAATACTAGTTTTTTATGGTAATGGTCATTTAATTGGACAAAGAGTAAACAAGATGTTCGGAACGACAACTCTGAAAGAAAATGAAAGTTATGGATATTTTCTTGCATATTATCTTAAAGATTTGTACGGGAACAATAGCGTCATTACATTCAATCAAATTCTACTGCGACCAAGTTTTTTTGACAGTACAAAGTTTGAAGGGATAAAGAACGAGCAATTTGCTATTCAAGGAAGCGACTCTACTCTGAAGACTCCTTATGCCAGATGTTATGATTGGAACATCATCAGGCACGAGGTTCCTTCGTTTTCACATCCTTATGGATATATCTTCAGCAGGACAAATCTGGATAGGAACTTACAAAGATGGATCAAGTATGAGGAAAAAAATTATAATAAAAACGACGACAATATTATTCAAAACAATATTTCAGAATCCATAAAATTAATCACTGGGAAAAGATTCACATTTAAAGGAGAGTACAAACAGTTCTTGGACAAGAACAACGAACTCTGCTTTCTCAGGCTTTCCACTGAGCAGTTGTCAAAGGATGTATATGGTATGTTAACTGGAGCACCAAAATCAATGGAAATTCGTTTGATGTTGGCCGGCATGGGCTTTGGTCCAAGAGTGACGGATACGTCACTCTTACCTAGTAAAGATGGTTGGACAGATCATATCTGGCCTGAAGTAATAACGCATATAAAATATTTAAATGCTGTCGGATTAATGTGGATTGGAACTAACACAGAAAAGCAAGTAGCTAAAAAATTCTTGCGCGAATTGACATTACAGAATTTTGATGAACCCTCCACTTATCTGGAAATGTGGTATAAGCGGATGAACAACTATTCTTTTGAGTAATGTAAGTGAACCATATATATTCTGAGCGGAAAAGGTTAAATATGAAATAGATCTGCAGTAGTAGAATCTCACCTCTATCCTATGTCGACGAAACGAAAAAGACAACAAGCAGTCAACAAACAAAAACCGGAAAGAAAACCAACTTTCCGCTTGAAAATGATTGCGCTCAGCGGTATCGGTCTGTTTACTATTCTTACTACAGCGTACATTCTTACCAAAGGAGATTTGTTCGGGACAAAGGACACACCCGTCGTTCGAAAAGCGACTTCACAGGATTCATCTGCACCTGATCTTTTTCGACGTACAGTGCAGCGCGCATACGCGGTTGACAAACTCTTCCATCAAGTTTATAATGCAGAATGGGAAGGTGCGAACGGCGCCATCGGAGATGCATATCTCTATGCTGCAACCGGCGATGAGAATCTGCTGTCTTTATATACCAATACGTATAGACTTCTCGATATGCAGAACGGAACGTGGGTGGACGACCGCGCATGGGTCTGTTTGGCAGAAATGTATTGGTGGGATGTGTCCGGAAGAAAGAATATGCAATGGGTGGATGATGCAAAGAACAGATATCTGGAAGCGAAGCGCGAGGGACGACTCTCTCATCACGAAGGATTTTGGAGTTGGTATAACTATGCACCGAATATGCAGGGGAACTTCAGAATATTCACGAACAGCAATATGAACCAGATGGCGACTGTTGCGTGCTGGCTGTACGAAGCCACGCATGAACAACAATTCTACACAGATGCCATGCTGGTGTGGAACGGCGATACGAAGTATCCGGGAGTGGAGAAACAATCCTACCGAGGCGATGGAAAATGGCAAGGCAACGAAGGACAGGCGGCTTTCGGCAAACAGTTTCCATGGGAAGGAGCAGGTATGTGTGCGATCGGGGCGGCAATGTTCCGGATGACCGGCGAGGCGAAGTACAAAAAGATTGTTGTTGAAACAGCACGCCGCATCATGGATCCGGCTAACGGTTGGATCGATTCGAACGATTATTACCAACTGCGGATGGATGGAAACGGGGCTTTCGTTCATTTTATTCTAGATGCATACCAGATCGCACCTGACCAGCAACTTGATATTCCGGGTAAAATTGAGAAAATGCTGGAACACGTATGGACGAACCATCACGGCGAGGCAGCGATAACACTCCATCGCCCCATAGATGATGGCATACGAAATGGATGGAATCCAAACGGCGGCGAGGATGGGTACAAGGTTGATGAAGTAGGAACGGTGCATCCGCAATCGCAGGCAATACGCGCATTCGGTGTATTCGCGTATGTACTGCATACACAGAACAGTACACCACAAAAGTAATAGCGCGTGTCTCAGAAAATACACTATCATTGTTGCTGCCGACTTATCGTTCATCCAAATCTGTTTTCGCTTTTTCTTGTATCTCTCTCAACGTTGATGGCTGTTCAGTATGTTCTCATTTTTCTTTTACAGGAGAGTATAAAAGCAGGTATCTCTTGACACCGCATCGATATTCCCGTACTATGATGACAGGTAATTTAATTTTATATGGTTAACTTGAAATGATTTCCTTTTTTTTCTACTTCTTGCTATCATTGTTTTCCGCATGTTTCACGAACGATACGACTTCGTCAACAATTTCCGGCAGTATCCTGGCTAACAATCACGCATCCGGCGACATCGTCCTTAAGATAGATTCCCTCTTTCAAGTCCTTTCAAAAAAGAGAGGATTTAACGGTAACGTACTGATTGCGCAGGGAGGGAAAGTTATCTATGAAAACGCCTTCGGTTATGCCGACCTGAAAGAGAAAACGCCGCTCAATATCGAATCCACCTTCCAACTCGCCTCAATAACGAAACAGTTTACGGCAATGGCGATTATGATGCTGCACGATGAAGGCAAGCTCAACTTTACCGATACGCTACAGCGATTCTTTCCCGGATTTCCCTACCAGAACATAACCATTCGCCAATTGCTTACGCATCGCTCCGGCTTGCCAGAATATATGAGTTTCGCCAAACGGTACTGGAAGAATAAGAAACGTCTCATGAGCAACGATGACGTTATGGATATGTTGATCTCACATCATCCGGGATTGGTTTTTGTACCGGATCGAAAATACAAATACAACAATACGGGGTATGTGATTCTTGCTTGTATCATTGAGCAGGTATCAGGATTACAGTTCCACGCATTTCTAGAAAAACGGATTTTCAAGCCGCTCGGCATGAAGAGGACGTTCATCTATAACACGAAGAATATGTTGGATGTCGAATACCATACATTGGGATACAAGAAAAATAGGCGTAGAGCGGAGGAAGATTATTTAAGCGGTGTGGTCGGAGATAAAGGGATCTACTCCACCGTGGAAGATATGTTCAAGTGGGACCAGGCGCTGTACACCGAACAATTAATCAAACAAACAACTCTTCAGGAAGCGTTTACACCCTTCAGCTATGACTGGCGGAACGACAATAGTTACGGCTATGGATGGCGCATCGTAACGGCGGACGACAGCAGTAAGATTGTATATCACGCCGGTTTGTGGCGCGGGTACAGCAGCCTCTTTGTGAGAAGACTTCACGATAAAACGATGATAATAGTGTTGTGCAATAAAGTAAATTGGAGTTTTGAGAATATTGATCGCTTTATGGGTATCCTTGATTCAGCGAAGCATGGCGTCTCTTCCGATGGCGGCGATTGATTGGACGAACGATGACTCTTGTCTGTTAGAATTCTTACTTAATCGCCGTCCTGCGATTTCCTCATTTTCCATTTCGCAATTCCAATTCTCTGTCTTCATCTTTCCCCTTGCTCTTGCATTCTCTCAAGAAAACAGATACATTTTTTGTATGATTTAGGATGTTCTATAATAGTTAGCGGGGTGCGCTTTAGAGAAAGTAATAACTCTCCTTTCTCAAGGGGAGATGAAGAAGAGGTCCACAAAGGACTCGGAAAGAGATTTTCGTATGAATGAAAAAAATAACACTCAGCGCGGAACGAGTTTTCTCGTTGTCGCGGCATCACTTGTCGTTATTGTCTGGGGCATCGTTCAGGCACAATCTGTTCTGGTGCTCATGCTCGTCGCTCTGTTCCTTGCTGTCATCGGAGCGCCGCTGGTACTGTGGCTCAAAGAGAAGCGAATTCCTTCTGTTCTTGCGGTGCTGGTAGTTCTAACGTGTATGGTCACCATTCTTCTCATGATCGGCGGACTCGTCGGCACATCGCTCGCTCACTTTTCCGATAGTATGCCGTTCTATCAGCGACGCATACAGGAGGAAGTCCAAGCATTGAGAGGATTCTTGGCAAACAAAGGCTTCACGATCAAGGATAATGCTATGCTCGAATATGCCAATCCGGGAGCGGTGATGGGTTTGACTGCCAGTTTGCTTTTAGGATTAACTTCAACACTTTCCAGCATTTTTCTCATCCTGCTCACGGTCGCATTCATCCTGCTCGAGGTCTCAAGTTTTCCCGTTAAGCTTCGTGCTATTCTCGATGATCCAAAAGCAGAATTTTCACAATTCAAAAAGTTTATCGAGGATCTCAACCGCTATCTGCTCATTAAAACCGGTGTCAGCGTATCCACAGGTATCCTTATTGGAATTTGGATGTCCATTCTCGGCGTAGATTTTCCTGTGCTCTGGGGTTTTCTGGCTTTCCTGCTTAATTATATACCGAATCTTGGAGTAATAATTGCTGCTGTACCCGCAGTACTTCTCACTCTGATCCAATGTGGGCCGGGTCATGCGGCGCTTGCAGCTGGCGGGTATTTAGCAGTAAATTTTATTATTGGCACAGCTGTTGAACCAAAACTCGTGGGACGCGGTGTCGGTTTGTCGACACTCGTTGTTTTTCTTTCATTAATTTTCTGGGGTAACTTACTCGGCCTGATCGGCATGGTTTTGTGTATCCCGTTCACCATGACATTAAAATTTGCATTAGAGAACCATGAACAAACGCAGTGGCTTGCAGTATTACTCGGACCGGAGATACCAGTTGAAAATATTCCCCTTATATCGAAAAAAAGAAAGCACGTTAATCAAGGAACAAAAGGATAAAAGTGAAAGACGAAAAACCGCTCTTGATACGATGTCCGAATTGCAAGCAGGTCCATGAACCCGACTTCAATGAAACCACGCGGCGTTACGTGTGTCCTCTCTGCGCTGCTCCTGTGGATGTTCAGGTTGTTATAGAGAAAAAGAAACGCGGATTGAAATAGTTTGGGAAGTCAAGATAGAATATTGCACTTGGAACATCAAAAGAAATATCGCTCTCTCTCCGATCTAAAGCAATTCATCGAACCGCAGCCGGTTCGTGCTGTCCCTCCAAAAGGTCAACACGACGGAAGAGGCAGCACTGTTCATGTTTTGCTAGATACGCATGGAAGAAAAGGAAAGAGTGTCACAATCGTGAGCGGTTTACGGCATAATCCGACAACAATGGAAGAAATCGGCCGGATATTAAAACAATATTGCGGAGCCGGAGGAACAGTCAAAGAAGGAAAGATCGAAATACAGGGAGATCAGCGCGTACGTGTCACTGAAAAGTTGATACAGATGCACTATATCGTGAAGTAGTTGTCTGTGGCGGAAATACTAACACATACAGTTGAGTTAAAAAATAATCGACAATCCGACAGAGCCATTCAGACCAGAATACGAAAACTTAATATTTGCAGGTTGCGTAGAAGTGTCATCTTCATATTCATCGAAGGTAAGTCCGCGATACCCAAGTTCAAGTGTTATACCGATTTTGTCTGATAATCGGACTGTTGTTTGTCCGGCAATCCTAAAACCGTACGCCGGGCTGAAGAATGATCTTGAATAGGATGTCCCTTTACCTGCTGAAGATGTATAGGATGTTTCTTCGTTGATGTATCCCAGTCCATAAATAAATTCTATTTGAATTTGTGAATCGAATGTGAACGACGCAAGTCCGACACCAATGGAAAGAGGATATGCGGTATAGATTTCTTTAATAGTACCTGTGGTATACCCTGTTGTTATCGGAGTATTTTGTGTTTCCGGAATAGATACTTGATAGGAGCGCTGGATGGACATGTAACCGCCGCGAAGGAGAAGAATTTGATTGTCTTGCAGCGGACGCATGGAAAATGTTGCTGCAATTTCAGGAATAGATCTTATGGTTTGAGTCGCGCTTCTAAATACATCATTTGATGTTGATATATGATCATTTATTTCACTCGGATTGATGGCATAGATTCCGTAACTGAGTGAAAGTTTGTATTTTGAAGGAACGGAAGAAGAGACGGTATCTTGTGCTTGCAATGACGGTAGAATCAGCAATAACGAGAGAGTAAAGAAAATTGTTTTCATTGCAGGTCCTTATTGTTTTAGTGCGACCTGGCGGCCTTGGACATATACATCATTCCCATTTAATTGTTGAAGTTCGATGTAATATATTCCAGCAGGAACTTTTTGATAATTTGCCCCACGGCCGTTCCATAGAACTGTGTCAACACCCGCCGGATGATTATAGGTATCAACAAGTGTTGCTTCCGTTTGATCGAATCGATCCTTGATAACGATGCGTACCCACGGTCCAGTATCATTTTTCCCGACGGCTGGAACACCATAGATTATCCAAGTAGTGTCGGTAAACGGGTTAGGATAATTCTGTTTCAAGTCATAGGAAAGCGGCGGCGTGTTATTGATTCCTTGACATGAAATAAAAGACAATGCGAGAATACAGAGAATTACATATTTCATACATACTCCTTGGATACGTAAATAGGCGAATGATTCATTATATTATAAGGAATATTCAATTGCAACTATTTCATGCGTTAGAAAAATAAGAAAGAATTAAGAAAATCAAGCATATTTCTGCTCTCTTCAACAAACAACAAAATAAATCCGGCATCATTCTTGTTTAATATTCGATCTTGTTTCGTCGTATATTATACAATGTTGATCGTTCAATCATAAAGAAAAGGAAAACACTATGTTCCGCAAATATACTGTTATCGCTTGTATCTTCGTGTTTGTCTTTAGTGTCAGTGCGGGGGGGCAGAAACAACTGAAGGATTATTGTACCAACCTTCCTTTTACTATGCCGGAAATGAAGGAGCCGCAATTTCCGAACCGCACATTCAGTATTATGGAGTACGGTGCTATTGCCGATGGGCACACGATGAATACAAAACCATTTGCTGATGCGATTGCAGCATGTGTTCAAGCAGGAGGCGGAACGGTGCTCGTCCCTCCGGGGACATGGCTCACGGGACCGATCAAACTAGAAAGCAATATCAATCTTCATGTGGAAAAGGGTGCGCTTGTTCAGTTCAGCAAGAATATTGATGATTACCCATTCGTACAAAATCCAGATGGAAGGTCAAAGCGTTTTGAGAGAACTCCTCTGATCAGTGCATATAAAGCATCGAACATTGCTTTTACCGGTGAAGGTGTTTTCAACGGTGCCGGAGAAGTCTGGCGTTATGTCCTACGGGAAGATTTAACTGAACTGCAATGGAAAGCGCTCACTGCTTCCGGAGGCGTTGTGTCGGCGAATGGCGAAGAATGGTGGCCTTCGAAAGAAGCGATTGAGGCAGAGCAATTTCTGAAAAGTATTGCACAATCGAAAAAGGAACTCACGATGGAGGACTATGAGAAGACGCGGGAATACCTGCGTCCTAACCTTGTAAATATTATTCAATGCAATGATATTTTATTTGATGGCCCGACCTTCGAGAATTCTCCCAAGTATCACATCCTTCCAGTACAATGTGAAAACCTGATCATCCGCAATGTGAAAGTGTTTGCACCTGTATCCGGAAAAAACACAGACGCAATTGATCCAGCAGCTTGCCGCAATGTTGTAATCTACAACTGTCTGATAGATGTTGGTGATGATGGAATTTGTCTTAAACCGGGAACCATTGCTGAGAGCCAAATGCCAGGACCGTCGTGCGAGAACATCGTCGTCGCCGATTGTGTCGTCTATCATGCGCACGGAGGATTTGTTATCGGCAGCGGGAGTTACGGCGGTGCACGCAATGTGTCCGTTCGTAATTGTGTCTTCATAGGAACTGATGTTGGACTTCGATTCAAATCGGCACGGGATAGGGGTGGTGTCATAGAAAATATATTCTTCGATGGTATACAAATGCGCGAGATCGTGACCGACGCTATTCTCTTCGATATGTATTATTCCGGTGGTGCGCCCGATGTGGAAGCAAGAAAGGACTTGACCATCCGGAAAGCGGAGGGTGTGACAAATAGGACGCCGCAATTCAAAGATTTCTACGTTAAGAATATCGTTTGCAACGGAGCAGATCGAGCAGTGGTTATCAACGGACTTCCAGAAATGTCGATCAAGAACATGAATCTTGAGAATGTATCTATTACATCAAAACGAGGTGTATACATTGCCGATGCGGATGGAATCCGATTGAATGGATGCAGAATTGTTCCACAATCGGGCGCAGTGTTCAATGTCATCTCAAGCCGCAATGTCACAGTGAATGGCGGTTCATACCCTGCTGCAGCGGATGTGTTTGTTAAGGTTGTTGGAGAAACCTCGGAGAATATCCGTCTTATTGGTGTCGATCTCAAGCAAGCGAAAAAAGCGGTCGAGCTTGATGCAAACGTGAGGGTTCATGCGGTAAAACAGGAGTAAAAGATAGTGTGGGTAAGTGAAGGAGTGTCCGTGCAGCGAGAGTTGCACGGATTTTTTTCGTACGAATTATAAACTCCCAGAGAAAAGATGTTTTTCCAAGTGAGCAGAATTCGAAATTCTTCATTGTCTCTCGTCTCATTTTTTTCTACCTTGCTCACGACCTGAACATCTATTTTCATTGGGTGATGAATACATCGCCCCTTGGGCGGATTGCTATCCGCCCCTAATAGTATGAACCCGACAACTATTTTTGTTACCGGTGCCACCGGTTTTATCGGCACGAAGCTTGTGAACGAACTTGTCCGGCAAGGACACACCGTTCACGCACTAACACGTGCAAAGAGCAACCGCGAAGGACTTGATCACGAACATATCAAGCTGGTACAAGGTGATATTATGAACCGTGAATCGCTTATTGCTGGGATGAAGGACTGTTCGCATGTCTTCCACCTTGCGGCGTATGCGAAGAACTGGGCACCTGATCAGAAGATTTTTTCTGACCATAATGTCATTGGCATGCGGAATGTTTTCGAAGCTGCCAGACAAACCGGAGTTCAGCGTGTCGTGTGGACATCTACTATTGTTACATTTGGACCAACCGCGCCCGGTGCTGTCGGCGATGAAATGATGCCGCGCATCACCAAAAAATATTACACAGAATATGAAGAAACGAAAGCTCTTGCGGAACAAGAGGCAATCAAGTTTGCCGCGGAAGGATTTCCTGTTGTTATCGTGAATCCGACGCGCGTGTATGGTCCCGGGAAACTAACGGAAGGAAACTCTGTGAGCTTGATGATCGATCAATACGATCGAGGTCAAGTACCGATTCTCTTAAACCGCGGCATCAACATCGGAAATTATGCGCTGGTCGACGATCTGGTGCGCGGACACATTCTTGCGATGGAAAAAGGACGCATTGGCGAACGATATATCATTGGTGGTGAGAATGCATCATTGAAACGTTTCTTCGAATTGGTGGATGAAGTCAGTGGCAAAAAGCATTTTCAAATGAATCTTCCACCGAAAGCAGGACTTGCGTACGGCGGTATCCAAAAATTTGCAGCCAATAGATTCGGCGTTTATCCACAGATAACTACCGGCTGGGTAAAAACATTTTTGCAAGATTGGGCATACTCCTGCGCAAAAGCCGAGCGAGAACTTGGTTATACATTCACACCGCTCAAGGAAGGAATTCGTTTGACATACGAATGGATTCTCCAACAACGCCAACTCAAGAAGAAAATATTATGAGCAAATTCGAAGACTTCCTTTCTCTTCCTGGCATTTTTTCCAAAGAGAACAAAAAACCAACTATCATTCTCCTCTTAGCTCCGCTTGTCCTGACCACGTGGAAGTACTACGGCACCAAATCATTTTACCTTGCTCATCTGAGCAACACGTTTGTTTTATTCAACAGTGCCGCAATGACAGCGGAGTGGTATAATTATTTTTCTGCCTTCGTTTTACTAGGTGTGTCTTCCATCGCTATTATTAAGTTGGTGTTTAAGGAATCGCTTGCTGATTACGGATTGCAAGTTGGCGATTGGAAATTTTGGATTCCGACAGCGCTTGTCGTCGGGGCGGTCATGATTGGGCTCTCCTATCCATCATCAAAAGATCCGCAATATATTGCAGAGTATCCGCTGTACAAAAGTGCAGGTGATTCAATGCAGTTATTTGCGATGCACGCTTTTGCCTATCTCATTTTTTACATCAGCTGGGAAATTTTCTTCCGCGGTTTTATGCAGACCGGATTGACACCGCGGTTCGGCATTTGGGGCGCTATTTTGGTACAAGTCGCCCTCTCATGCATAGTACACATCGGCAAACCAGACAGCGAAATATACGGCTCCATTCTTGGTGCTTTGGTGTGGGGATTATTGGTGTTCCGTTCCAAATCAATCTTGCCGGCGATTACAACACATTGGCTTCTTGGTATCTCACTCGATTATTTCATTTGCTTTGTGAGGTAACTTTTGCGAAGGTTCTTATGGTTCGGCAAAGACAACCTTCGCAAGGTTCTCGTGGATAAACTATGACAAATAAAAAATTCACAATCGGTAAATTACAACTTGGTGCGACAGACGGATTGATTCTCGCAACACTTGCCTTCTTCAGTTTACTTGCAATTATCTTTTTCAATCGGATCGAAGGATGGTGGATGGTGGTCCTGAAAAACATTGCCGTTGCGATTGCTTACATTCTCTTCAACCGGTTGAGCGAGAAAACTACGAAGAAATTCTGGCGATTCTTTCTGCGCGTTGCATCAGTCACGCTCACGTATGCATATCTTTTCGGTGCCGTCGATAAATTCCAATTGCTGATTTATGGTGAATGGATGGATTATTATGTTACCGATTTTGAACAATGGGTTTTCGGTGTACAACCAACTTTATGGCTTGAAGACTTCATCTCTAAACCTCTCACGGAATGGATGATGTTCTCTTACGTGATCTATGTTCCTATGTATCCTGTGCTTTGCGGAATCATTTATTATTTACGCGGCGAGCTGGCCATGGAGGATTACTTCTTCACGCTCGGATTCACCAACGTTCTTTGTGATATTGGCTTCATTCTTTTTCCTGTTGCGAGTCCGATGTATTACATCAAACAATTATACACTGTTCCGTTAGATGGTTGGGTCTGGACATTTCTTGGTGAGTGCATGCGGAAGTACCTGCACTTTGCCGGTGGATCGATTCCGAGTCCGCATACAGCCGCCGCAACAATTATGTGGGTGATGGCATATCGATATCATCGCCCATCGTTCTGGATTTTGTCACCAATCGTACTCTCGCTGTACATTTCCACATTTTATTGCCGTTTTCATTATGTGACTGATGCAGTGGTAGGTATAGCAGTTGCATTTCTTGCGCTCGCTGTTGCTCCATTGTTGATAAAGTTGTGGGATAGAATGGCAGAACAGAAATCTGCACCTATAAAATAAAAAACATAGAAGGATTCATTTACCTTTTTGAATTCCATCATATTAACACATGGTGTCCATTACCCCTGAACGAAAGGAGTTCGCTATGAAATATCTCTTTTGCTCGTTATTCACCGTTGTAAGTGTGTTGATGAGCGGTTGGTGTGAAACATCAGCACAGTCTATCACACCGGCAAGCGATCGCCAATCGGTCGACCTCACTATCTATAATGTTAATCTTGCATTGGTTCGTGAGGAACGCACAATCGACTTGGTGAAAGGATTGAACCATGTCATCATTCCCGATATTCCTGCCACCATCGACGGCACGTCGCTGCACTTTTCAAGTCTCACCGACCCGTCAGCAGTGAAAGTACTAGAACAAAACTACCAGTACGATCTTGTTCACCAAGCTAAGTTATTGGAAAAATATATCGGCAAAGAAGTGGAATTTATCCGAATGGACAACGAATCAAAGAAAGATTACACAGTCAAAGGAAAACTTCTTGCTACCGGATGGCAGCCTCAACCTGGATACAATCCATATGGTGGAGGTACACCGTACTATGCAACCGGACAAATGATTGCAGAAATTAATGGGAAGATTGAAATCGGTCCCGAGGGTCGGCTTGTCCTTCCCAGTTTGCCGGAGGGATTAATCCTGAAACCTCAGCTTGAGTGGCTTGTCAATACAACGAAAGCAGGCCAGCACAAAACGGAAATCAGTTACCTTGCCAATCAGTTGACGTGGAGCTGCAATTATGTTGCTCTCTTGAGTTCAAAAAATACAGAAATCGATCTCACAGGTTGGGTGACGGTCACGAACAATTCAGGCACTTCATTTAAAAATGCCGGACTTAAATTAGTGGCAGGCGATGTGAATCTTGTAAAGGATGTTCAGGCCCAGGTGAGCGGTATGATGAGATCAAAGATGGCATTCGCTGAAGAAGCCGCTGCACCTCAATTCCAACAGAAAGAACTCTTTGAATACAAACTCTACTCGCTCCAGCGCAAAACAGACCTTGGGAATAACGAAACAAAGCAGATTGAATTGATATCTGCAAAGAATGTTCTTTCAAAAAAAGTCTTTATCTATGACGGACTTTCTGATCAATGGCGGTATTGGTACAATAATTACTCCTATCGTGCACAGGGAAGCTTCGGCCAGGAATCGAACAAAAAAGTCGGTGTATTTGTAACTTTTAAGAACGAAGAGAAAGCCGGACTCGGCATTGCTCTTCCAAAAGGAAAAGTGCGCGTCTATAAACGGGATGACGATGGCAAGGAGCAATTCATTGGTGAAGATGAAATTGACCACACACCAAAGGACGAAGAGATCAAACTCTATCTCGGCAATGCGTTTGACATTGTCGGCGAAAGAGCGCAGAAAGATTTTCGTGTTGTCATTTCCGGACATATGATAGATGAAACATTTGAAATAAAAGTACGCAATCACAAATCAGAACCAATCGAAGTTCTTGTCTATGAACATCCATGGCGATGGAATGAATGGGATATTACAAAAAGCAACATCTCTTGGGAAAAAGTAGATCAGACTACAATCAAGTTTCCTGTAAAACTCGAAAAAGACGAAGAAAAAACGATTACCTATACCATACGGTATAACTGGTAGTTAAGCAGTGAACACATAATAGTTGCGTAGTTGCATATAGAGACACAAAAGCCGTCTTGATGGAACAGGACGGCTTTTTCATAATCAGCGCAAGGACCACAGCACTAGACTCTTCGTTTACTCAACACTCGCGTCCAATGCACAATTTGTTTTTTCACTTCTTGAGGACTTGTACTGCCTGCTGATTGTTTGCGCGCAACGCTTGTTTGAGGTAAAATAAAATCAAAGATATCCGGTTCGAATTTCGGCGAGAATTCCCTCAGCGTGCCAAGATCCAGATTGCCGAAATACATCTTATGCGTCACGCAGTATTGAACGACTTCGCCTGTGATTGTATGTGCCTCGCGAAAGGGAATGCCTTTCGTGACAAGATAGTCAGCCATATCCGTTGCAGTGAGAAAATCTGTGCGGAGTTCTTCTTCCAGATGGAATTTGTCGAACGTCGTATGAACTAAGATATGCGCAAGGATAAAGAGGGATTCTCGCGCCGTCTTCACGACATCGAACATCGGCTGTTTGTCTTCCTGCATATCGCGGTTGTATGCGAGCGGCAGTCCTTTCATCATCGTAAGAAGATTCATCAATGCGCCATACACACGCCCTGTTTTACCGCGGACAAGTTCCGCCATATCCGGATTCTTTTTCTGCGGCATAATACTGCTGCCGGTCGTGTAGGAGTCGCTGATTTGAGCAAAGGAAAATTCTTTCGAGGTCCAAAGCACGAGCTCTTCTGCACAACGACTCAGGTGCATCATCATCAAACTACATGCAGAGATGAATTCAAGAATGAAATCCCTATCGCTCACGGCATCAATACTATTTTCCACGATACCATCAAAGCCTAATTTCTT
>PLMS01000043.1 GCA_003142575.1 Ignavibacteriota bacterium | reverse complement strand
AATATCCAGCGGCTCAAGCTGACCGAATGAGCGTGGGAGCAATTTGCATTGCAAATGGTGGTTTGACGTTTTGATAATTAACTTTTCAGTACCTCGTCGGTTGAGTAAATTTAATTTTGTTTTCAGCTTGAACTCGTTTCGTTTAGTGTATTTTGAAAATTGGTCACGCGGCAGCTTAGCCGCGGTCCGTTATACCGCTTGCGCTTATAAGAGTAATACACAATGTTGAGTGCAAACGTATCTGTCAATGAATGATATTTAGGGATATAAAATATGTTTACCAAACAATCATTTAAGTCATTCATAGTTTTTATATCAATTATTATAATAGTGATGATTGACAATTCTTATGCTGCTCCTAATGACACATACGGCGTAAGATATCCGCATCTTTCTTTAATTACTCCGTACAATGGAAATGTTTATTTTTCTGGTCTCTGGTATATGCGTCTTATTATTGTTCAAAGAAACTCAAATGGACAATGGTCTACGTATACATGCCCTGGTCTGCATCGCGATCTTCCACACCTTTTTGCTATTGACCATCGTTTAATTTTCATGAGCAGTGACCGGTCAATGGCATTTGACCTTGACACATTACATTGGAATTCCATAGAAGAAGCCGAGGCAATTCGGCTATTGAAGCTCTCAGATGAAGCAACTCCCCAAAAGATATTAACCGAGAAAATTTCACTCAAGGAGGGAAATTCTCTTGCCACATACGATTTTCCGCTTCCTTCCTTTAATGCCTACAAAAGATGGCGTTTTAATCCAAGTCCCGGTTCTGGACTAGAGGCAAATATCGGCGATACTATACATCTCCACAACTGCATTTGGTTCACGATTGATTTTTATGCTGGCGAAGGTTCTACCGGAATCGGTGGTCTTGGAATTTTTGATCTCAAACAAAAAACTTTTGGAGTATTACGAGATCCATCTTTGTCGTCAAGCTCAGCAAATCATCTTTATGCTCTAGGAGATACAATTTTCATTACAACTGCGTTACGAACTGAGGGTGGAACTATAGATGCATCGGGTTTGGTCATTGTTGATACTCATAATGGCAGAATTGCAAATATAAACGATAGTGATCTGCCTTTGTTAGGTGGCTCTTTCAGTAGTATTAAACTAGTTGGCAATTATCTTTGGATGTTAACCGGCGAGGCAATTGTTGGCTGGGATTTAAGTCGGGATAGTTGGTGCGCAGTTCGAATGGATTCTGTCATTACAAATGCCATTACTCCTTTTTCAAGGCGTACTTATATTCCTCGAGAGCCCTCGGAGGATTTTGATAGTGTTTGTCAAGATAGTCTTGTCTTCCTTACTAATATAGGAAAAGGAATTCGACTAAACCTTAAGTGGATCGATGAGGTAAGCCTTAATTGGATCGGAAAGGCCGAATTTGATGGAGACACTGTGCTTTCAGGTTGGGTATCAAAAGAAGACCTGCGAGAGCATCAAAATTATGACAAAGATTTAGTTGCAGGATACCCCGGACTGCGCATTTTTGCGGATAGCGTACTTACTATTCCCTACAATTATGTCAAGTTTGGTTCAATAACTGAGAAGCGTATATTTGGAAAAGTTGTCAATATTCAGACGAATAATCTATGGTGCGACGTTTCTTTTGTTGATCCTATTTTCTCTCCTCTATGGGAAAACAAACATTTTGTTCCACAATGGAAACAATATGGAGGATCATTCGATTCATTAAAAAGCAAGGCATTTGCTGAGTTTCGTCGCGAACAACAAGAAATCAAAGAAAGAATACCAATTTATGACACATCTTTCACTCTCAGCAGGGACATAGATATATATGATAAATTGCACGATCTTTTAGATGCGCATTGGCTACCTAGCGGTCAGTTCACTGATCCGTCGCCGATAGGTTTTTCTTTTAAGATCGATCCCTCTGAAGCTAGTACAGAAGTAAAGCTTCTCTGTGAACATGGTCAAATCGCTATCAATGGAAATAAATATGTACCTGGGACAGAATTGTTGATCAACACGCCGACAATCAAGGCTTCATTTCGTTTCACAGATATTAAGTTTGCAGATAAAGAAGAGAATACTTTTTCAAGCATCAAAGTTAGATATTCTCTTATTTTGCTTCCATGACCTAATAAACGACAAAGATTCTATTTGTAGAATTCAATTATATAAAACACGCAAGCGGTATAACCAGGCGCTCAAGCTGACGGTTGCCAGCTGGGTACGTTAAGCATGGCTCGCAACGGTTTTGTATATTTTGAAGGCTATCATGGTGAACTCATTTCGTTTTCTGCAAATTGAAACTTATCAGCGCCGCAGCTTAGCGCCGGTCCGTTATGCCGCACGGGCGGCGATCAAGTAAAAATAAGCACATACATTTCTAAAGCGTTTTGTGGCACAGTTAAAAGACCAACAAGGCGCAAAAAGAGAAAGAAAGGCGAAGCGTGTATGAAAAAGATAACACAAATATTTCTCATGCTTTACAGTTTCCTATTTTTATTCGGATGTCAAAAAAGTAGTCCATCTGAATCTACACAATCACCCAAAACAGATACTGTTGTTGTTGTGCCGCCAGTCAAGATAGATACCGTTATTGATATTGTGACTTACGGTAATGACGGTACTGACACCTCTCATGTTATAAACCTTAATCAAGCATGTCGCGAATTTTTCACCATCTCAACTGGAACTTCAAATGCCAATCTTGTAGGACATGTAGTTCTTGTTGACTCAACCAAGAAGTACGCATTTACGCCGATATATAACAATCCAAATTTTAATATAATTCCTACCAATTTTGTTGAATTCGGTATAGACTGTGGATACTATTATGCAGATACAGTTTACACGGCATATTTTTTCATTTATCATAATGCTACTACTAAAAGTAGCCCTATTATCTACAAATTAGTTCAACGTCACCCTAATTAGCCGGCACAACAATTCTCAAAGAGATATATCGAATTATTTATAATATCCATAATCATTCATCATAAGGAATATCTAAATGGCTACTGAGCAAAAACAAATTGGCACTCTTGCCGGTCAACTCGCATTCTTGACTTATCGTCTCGGTAAATCCGAGATGATTATTGACGTACTGAAGAAAAATGTATCAACCGAAACTTACAAAACCATCTGTGCAGAAGTCGAAGGAAAAATCGGCATTCATAGTCCAGACTCGATTTCAAAGATGCGAAGTATTCTCGTGGAGACCAATCCAAACATGTCTGCTCAGCAGATAGACGAGATTCTTGCAGAATTAAAGTCTCCAAAACATTAAACAGGACAATTTCATCATTTGTTGGTGTGCGCCCTAACCGGTGGCTTAAGCTTACCAGATGAGCGTTGGTACATTTAACATTTTGATTCTTGGGTTTCATAATGTTTCTCCTTATTTAATTCACCATTCAGTTCATTTTATTAAAGGAACATACAATGTCTGATTTACAACCTGGTACAATTGTTTGGCTAAAAAGCGGTAGCCCTCCAATGACCGTTGCATCTATTGCTGAAGGCGGTCGCGTAAATTGTTCATGGTTTGATGGTGCTAAAAAAGTCAATGACCATTTCAGACCGGAACAATTAACCGATAAAAACCCAACCCTAACTCCATTGCCTCCTACGAGGTAACGAGTTCTAATTTGTCAGAGTTAATGGTTTCTCGGTGCAGTCGGTTCTCTTTATCAAACCAAACACATTCAACACCGTCGATTGTTTGTTTGCCTGTCGTCATTCGTTCTTTGTGTGTGGAGCTATAAACGATTACACCCTTTTCAATTTGTTCCTTGATTTCATAATGATTCCCTTTATTAAAAGACTGTGCCGCAAAACGCAAAAGAATAGAATGTGCAAAAGACAATAAACTACAACCTTTCGTTCTCGCCGCCCGCGCAACAAGTAATGAGCGGTGGATTATTCTTAAAGTTTTGTGAATTACTGTTAGCATTTGTGTGCCTTTCAAATTGTTGGCATAACCAGCAACTCAAGCTGACGGTTGATGGCTGAGTGCAAAATTCATGGCAAGTAACACACGTTGTTTTTATGGCGCGCGTATAGACGTGTGTCTTGTTTTGTTATTTGCATGTCTCATAGTTTTCGACGCCGCAGCTTAGTTGCCAACCGTTAGGCAGCCAATTATAGAGGTGATTCCATGGGAACAGGGAAACATAAAGTTGAATTTTCTGAACCAATGAAATGTGGTCATTGTGGAAATTATTCACCAATGAAAAAGGGGGCAACATATTCTACTGTTGAAACCTGCTATGAAGAAGAAAATCCCAATGTTCACTGGGACGAAGGCTACATATATAAAGTTTTACAATGCCCTTCTTGCAGTAATTTAACATTGACGGAAGAATATTATTCTGAAGCCATTCCTGACGAAGATCTTCCAGCTATCAAAATTCTCTATCCTACAAATGATAAGTTGCCAATTGGAATGCCGGAAGCAATAAGTAAAGCATATGAAGCCGCCCTTAAGGTTCGCTCAATCGATGCTAACGCATATGGCGTCTTGATCGGTAGAATGCTTGAGATGGTTTGTGAAGATCGTAACGCTAAAGGAAGAGACCTAAATTCAAAACTAGCTGATCTTGCAACAAGGGGAGAAATTCCAAATAATCTTGTTGGTGTGGCTGATGGGCTTAGAAATCTTAGGAATGTTGGGGCACATGCAGGTTTAGGAGAACTTACTCTTGACGAAGTGCCAATTTTGGGAAGCTTGGCAAAAGCAATTATAGAATATGTTTACAGCGCTCCACATTTAGCACGAATGGCTCAAGAAAAACTAGATGAACTTAAAGGTAAACGTAAATCTTAACAATTAGTCACTAAAGGAGAATTTATGAAGACACTTTATTTCGTTATTATTGTATGCTTATTAATAACTGGATGTGCTTCGATGAGCGACGTTCTTAGGAGTAAAGATGAAGGTACAGTGCAAGTCTATTCAGTAGACCAAGGTAAGGCATGGGAGATAGCTATGACTGTTCTAAGATGGGAGAATTGTGAAACCATAGAAGAACATCAAAAAGAGAATTATATGCTTACAACTACGGGCCAAAATTTTGTTAGTTCGGGAACACTTATTGGTATATGGGTTGAGAAAATTAACGAAGGTAACACGAAGGTTACAGTCGTGACCAAACGTAAGGTTCAAACTAATATCGCAACTGGTTTGACAGAAACGACGTTTCAACGAAGATTTGCTCAGGCTCTAGAAATAGTCAAAGCCGGTAAACCATTGCCGATAGAACCACCAACTTCTACTAATTAAAATGTTATCCTTATCATGCTATTGGCTGCCTAACCAGGCGCTCAAGCTGACGGAATGAGCCCACTGCAAAATTCATGGCGAGCAAAGGTATAGTGTTTAATTGAAAGTTATCAGCATAAACTTGTTTAGTAGGGTGCATGTTGCAAATAATCAGCGCCGCATCCCGATTTATCGGGAGCCGATCCGTTAGGCAGCACGATGCTTCAGTCAAAAGAAAAATATGCAGAAGAGTTTAGTGAACGGCAGAGAACTACAGGTCGATTATCACTTCCTTGGTTTGTTGTAATGGTAGTTAGTTGGATATTGGGCGCAAATATTGGGAAACTTAATAACTCATCACCAATGCACTTATGGGTGTTGGGCATTTTCTCATTTGTGTTGTTCATAATCAGTATTGTTCGCATAACAAATATCGTATTAAAACATTATCGTTGCCCAGCATGCGGTGAGGTTGTCTTACGTTGGAATAGTGTTCCAATATTTCCGAAAGAGTGTCCAATATGTCATGTCAGTTTCGTTCAAGAAAAGAACCGTGCTGCCTAACCAGGCGCTCCCGCCCAACAAGACGGCGGGCACAAGCAAGCTGACGGAATGAGCTGGGTGCGTTACGCATGGCTGGTGGTGGGTTTGTGTTTTTATTATTCAGTTTATAGTACCTATAACTTTGATACTTATGAAGTTGGTTATCAGCATGAACTTGTTTCGTTGGGTGCATATTGAAAATTATCAGCGCCGCATCCCGATTTATCGGGAGCCGGTCCGTTAGAACACACGAATTACCTATGCCGTACATATATAAATTATGCGAAATCGACCATCCAAATATCCACAAGGAGTTATAAAAAAATTCTTGTTAAATAATGAAACTATTTTTTGGAGGACTTATGCATAACTTTATTAAAAGAACAATCCTCATTGTGTTCTGCGGTTTTCTCTCTTTGCCAATACTTGCTCAAGAGATCAATATCCAGAAAAAACTCGCGACCTTTGATACATATATAGAGAAAATTCTCAAAGATTGGAACACACCGGGAGTAGGAGTTGGTATCGTTGTAAAAAATCAACTCGTTTTTGCGAAAGGGTACGGTTACCGCGATTACAAAAATAAACTCCCCGTAACACCCAATACACTTTTCCAGATTGCATCAAACACGAAGCTCTTCACAGCGACTGCTGTTGGCATGTTGGTCGATGAGGGAAAACTGGATTGGGATAAACCGGTACGGCAATACGTTCCAATTATTCAATTTTACAACGAAGATCTCAACTACACCGTTTCAATCCGTGATATGCTTTCGCATCGTTCAGGGATTTCGCGTCATGACATGATCTGGTATAAATCTGACTTCTCTCGAAAGGAGCTATTCGAACGCCTCAAGTATCTTGAGCCGAGCCAGCCGCTGAGGCAGGGTTTTCTCTATAACAATATGATGTACGCATCCTCCGGTTATATTATTGAATACTTGACCCATCAAACATGGGAAGACTTTGTTCGTGAACGTCTCTTCACCCCGCTAGAAATGAACAACACAGTTTTCAGCATTGCCGAGATGCTGAAACAGGACGACCACTTTGTTCCTTTTAATGAAAAGCGCGACACCACTATCCTCTATCGAATTCCGTATTATGAAGATACGCAAGGTTTAGGTCCAGCGGGCTCCATCATTTCAAATATTAACGACCTCTCTAAATGGTTGATCGCTTTGATGAATAACGGAATGTACAAAAGCAAGCAGGTTATTCCGTCGAGCGCCGTAAAAGCTACTCTCGAGCCGACCATCGCAATGCCGAATAGGGAGTTGGAAAACAGGGGGTTCGACGAAAGGCTCAATGCAGTTTATGGCATGGGACGATGGTCTGTTTCCTACAGGGGACATTACTTAGCTTATCATGGCGGAGACCTCGACGGCATCCACTCCCAGATTTCGTGCATGCCCTATGACAGCATCGGCGTAATCGTCTTCGTCATCGGCGACCAAAGTGAGCTATTATATAATGTGATCAGCTATAATGTCTATGAGCGCCTGCTTGGACTTCCTGAAACACCCTGGAGCGAACGCCGCCTAAATGATCGAACGGAAGCCAGAAAGCTGGACAGGGAGGGCAGGCAAAAAGCTGGCATAGCGCAAGTGCTTCATACTGTCCCCTCGCATTTCCTTGAAGATTATATCGGCGAGTATGAACATCCCGCGTACGGTGTATTGAAGATTTCGATGAAGGACTCCTTGCTTCAATTCGATTTTCACAAGATAGTGCTTCCGCTCAAGCATTATCATTTTGATAGGTTCGATAGTCCGAACGACGAGCAGTATGGATTGTGGTCGGTGAATTTTAAGACGAACCCACAGGGAGAGATCTCTCAGACCGTTATGTCGCTGGATGAATCTGAGGCGACGTTCGTACGCAAGCCGGAAGCATCGCTGAGTGATCCGAAAACACTCCAAGCCTACACTGGCAAGTACGAGTCTGCAGGTTCCACGTTCGACGTATCGCTAAAAAGCGACAACAACCTGTATCTCAATATTCCTGGACAACCAGTGTACAAACTCATTCCCTACAAGTTGAGGAAATTCCGAATACTGACGTTTTCTGATTTTGTAATTGAGTTCCTCGTCAAAGACGGGAAGGTGGTCTCAATGAAGCAGATCGACCCGTCTGGTGAGTACGAATTTAAAAGAAAAGCTGAACAATAGACGAATCATTTAGATTTTCATATTTTGCTCGATGTTTTTTCAAACAAATATTTTACCGCGTGTGTTCTAACCAGGCACTCAAGCTGACGGAATGAGCTCACTGCAAAATTCATGGCGAGCATAGGTTTTGTTTTAATTTGAAAGTAAGTATAATTAACTTGTTTCGTTTTGTATATATTGAAACTTATCACCTGCCTGCCGAAGTGCCTCCGGCACGCAGGCAGGGCGCCGCAGCTTTTTATCCGCCGTGCTTTATCTTTGGGCGGAAGCGCCCATCCGTTGGGCGGACATGTGGTTCCAACGGTAGAATCTTAGAATACACGTCCATAAACAAAGTAAAGGAAACAAGATATGGTTTTTACATGGCTGAAATGGTTCTGTTCAATATGCATCGCGAGTTTGTCTTTATCCGGTGCCGCTCTGGCGCAGGATACCGCCGACCTGCGAATCGCAAGCTATGAGGCAATCTGGCAAACGGTGCATGAGCAGCACTACGATTCCACCTTCGGCGGGCTTGACTGGAGCGCGATTCATGACAAGTACTACGATCTCGTGAAGCATACCGATGATGAGACCGGATTCCTTGAGATTGTGAACCGCATGCTTGGCGAACTGGGATTGTCTCACTACTCTGTCTTTCGGGCTGAACCGGATGGCCCTGCCACTGGGACCGTTGGTCTTGAAACCCGCATACTGGATGGCAAAGCGGTCATCATCACCATCAGGGAGGGTTATCCCGCCGCACAAGCGGGCTTGAGGGAAGGGTACATCGTCGAAGCCATCGACGACATTCCCGTGGAAAAGATCCTGAGTGATAGCAAGAAGAAAGAGCTTCCGAATGTCAGCGAGTGGCGCAGACAATCGAACTTTGACCGCAGCATTCGCAATCGCCTGCGAGGTACACCTGGTACGTCGGTATCGCTTGCATTTCTGGATGGAACAGATTCTCTGCGCAGAACCACGTTGTTGAGGAAGGAACGTCCTGGAAAGACGATCCTCGACAAGTCCTTGCCCCCATTCTTTGTCGAGTTTCAAGCAAAGCGAATTGCAGACAACATTGGGTACATCAGCTTCAGCACATTTCTTTCTCCAGTGGATGAACGTTTTAAGCAGGCGCTCGAAGGTATGCAGGATGTTCGCGGTATTATTCTGGACATCCGGGGAAATCCGGGAGGTATGCATACGGTGGGAGAAGCCATTGTTGCGAAACTCATTCAGAAGCCGACGCTGTTCTCGGTCTTCAAGTATCGTGACAGGAAAGAGGAAGTTGTTATTCAACCAAACGGGATAACCTACGCCGGCCCCGTGATTGTGCTGATTGACGGGCAGAACGCATCGGCCAGCGAACGTTTTGCTGCATGTCTTCAGTCCATCGGACGGGGAGTTGTGATTGGGGAAAGGAGTCGCGGGGCTGTGGGTCCATCCGATGGAGAAGTACTGCCTAATGGCACCACCTTCCAATACTTGACCGCCCAGTCCCTGACACCCGATGGAATCGTGCTTGAGGGACGCGGGGTGATTCCGGATATCGTCGTCAAACCGGATCGCGAGGCTCTGCTCCATGGAAATGACAAACCGTTAGATCGAGCCGTCAAGTACATTAAGACCGGGCAGTAGGGGGTAGACAGAATGGGTGGATTCAATGACCTGCTGCCCAACAAGCGGCTCAAGCTCGGCTTGTCCAGAAGATTGAATCACGCGAAGCGTGATACTAAATATGAATGAGCATGGTACGTTAAGCATGGCGAGCATAGGTTTCGGTTCTTAATAATAAACTTTTCAGCATGAACTTGTTTCGTTTTCAACATATTGAAAATTATCAGCGCCGCAGTCCCGCTGTACGGGATCCTCGATTCGACCTTTGGTCGAATCGGGACTTAGCGCCCATCCGTTAGGCGCAATTTAAATAAGAGCATGAAACTAATTATTTCTATATTCTTTGCATTTCTAATTGTTGGTTGCACCGTTGAGCATAAAGATTGGGCGTTCATCCAAAGTGTCGGTGGGATGTCTATCGGTAAACCATATCGCGCTGAAAAAGGAATAATGTTACCTGTAAATTGCGACATTTCAGGTCTCAGAACTATTACAGTTAGACCACAGATGATGAATTCTGGTATGTCTGTCAAGGAAATCCGATCAGAAAGAATAGATAATGTCATTTCTTTATCTTTGATAACTTCTGTTGCAGGTCAAGGTCGCAAGTCAACTTGTGACGATTTGTTGCTTGGGAATATTCCGTCAGGAAAATATTCAATTGTTTACAAAGAGCCGAATGGTTCATTTATTCAAATAACAGAAATAGAAATTGCGCCCTAACCAGGCGCTCCCCGCTAAAATACAGCGGGATTTCGCAGACAACGCTCAACAAGCTAGCAGACGGAATGGGCGTATGGACGTTAAGCATGGCTAATGGTGGGTTGAGGTTTTTATTATTGACTTTTCAGTACCTCGTTGGTTGGGAGTAAATTAATTCGGTTTTCAGCATGAACTCGTTTCGTTTTGTGTATATTGAAAATTATCAACGCTGCAGTCCCGCTGTACGGGATCCTCGATTCGACCTTTGGTCGAATCGGGACTTAGCGCCGGTCCGTTAGGGCACACTCAAGGAAAAGTGTATGAATAAAATCTTACTTGGTCTACTTCTTTTTCTGCCTGCTATTGTGTACTCCAAAGAGCAAAAGGGAATGGCCGATAGTATTCAAAGCAGGAGAAAGGATATTGCCGAATTCATTTCTGAACTCATGTCAGGCGACTCCAGCAGACTCTATGTTGGCGATATGGACAAATATACTCGGATTGACAAACTCGTTACCGCCAATCAATTGGATACGGATGAAGATTTCGAATTCATCGTCCGTAACAATCGGTATGCCTTATTATCCGATATTGACGGGGATAAGAAGAAAGAATTAATATTTCTACAAATAGAAGGGACCGGGTACTTCCCTCATTTTTTTATTTACAAATTTGATAAAACAAAAAAAATATATCGCCCTTTACAGCAAATTGATGATAAATACCTCTATCCTATCACATTCAAGAATCATTTGTATTTCATTGATATAGCTGAAAATTACGATGCTAAGAGACTTACTTTTATCACTGCCTACGAAATTACCAAGAAATTTGATCTCGTCAAGCAGATTTCAGTGAAAGTAAACTATTCTTATCAGATTCCTGACACGTTAAAGCCCTACATTAATGATGATTTCCTCGAATCGTTACCAAAATATGAATTGGAACATTTTTCCAAACGCAAGTTCCTCACCTTCAACAAGGATAAGCATTGTATTGCTTTTGATAACAAAGATACCATAACGTACAAAATAGATTATACTTCAGTTGGATATCGTCCATCCACTATTAGTTTTGGGCTTCAGCAGCATGATGGAGGTTCAATAAAGTTCGATTACATATTTTGCTTCGACATTGTTCAGCACAATGGAAAAGAATTTTTAGTTATATCGAGTTACGACGATCGAGTCGTATACTCAGGAACGGTGAGTATGAAAATTACTATAATATCACTTTCTACACTTAAAGTTATCATAACCGGTTATCTGAATACAGATATTTCATTATCCGGTGTGCCCTAACCAGGCGCTCCCCGCTAAAATACAGCGGGATTTCGCAAACAGCGCTCAACAAGCTCGGCTTGTCCAGAAGAATGAATCACGCAGACATTCTTCAAGATTATTACACGAAGTGCAATACAACTTCATACATAAAGATGCTATATTTATTAAAGAGCCCACTGCAAAATTCATGGCGAGCAGAGGTTTTGTTTTAATTTAAAAGTAAGTACAATAAACTATAGAAGAAGTAACACGCTACGCGTGTTACAGGTATAGGGATCCGCCTGTTAGACGGCAATTCATAAAAAGAGATCGTATGGATTTGCAGATAATCATAAAATCTTTTATCGGATTTATCATAGTATTCGTAATTCAGCTTTTATCAAGAAGCAAATATTATATTCTATCCGCCCTCGTGCCTTTGTTCCCTTCAATGGCAATATTTTCATATTACTTTGTCGGCAAGCAAGGGAACGCAGAAAAATTGCAGGAAACGATAATCTTTGGAATGATTTCCTTAATCACATATTTCGCATTCTTGTTATCGTTGCTGATCTTTTCGAGATATTATAAGATTGTAACGGCCATAGTACTAGCATCTGGTGTTTGGTTTATTATTGCGATTGTCCAAACACTATTGTGGAATTATTTTAAAAAACCTTTTTAATTGCCGCCTATCCCGCCGCCCAAGTCCCGCTATCAATTTTAATTCTCATGTAGCAGGATGGCGCCAGTAGCGCTCACTCGGCTTGTCCAGAAGAGTGCATCACGCGGAGCGTGATACTACAAAGATATTTTGCACTTGTTATGGAATCTGTAGAAGTTGTACATGAACATCCCGGGAGGAATCTGATCCTATACCGGCTTACAGCGAGGGTAATAATTTGTCTTCTGCACTGCGAGAGGTTTGCCATTGCGAAGCAATAGCTTCGTGGAACAGAAAAGTAATTTTTGTGTACTAGAGTGTACGAGCAGCCAGACTGCGAGCGGGAGTTATGTTGCAGAAAGTAAATTCATTCCGTCTACAGAGTCCACAGGTACCGAGCGCGATTCTGCTATTTGTTTCATAATTGTCATGCGTATGGTATCGCGCAGGGTAGAAACATCTTGTATGGTCATCGAAGAAGTGTCGACAGGAGGCAGGACTTTTAAAAAAATGTGCGAGGGCTTGCCAAATTTCCAGCTGTTCTTCGGAATACAATCGCGCGAGCCTTCGATGACGAGCGGCAGGATTGATACTTTAGCTTTGATGGCAAGGAGAAATGCCCCATCGGTGAATTGCCGCACGCGCCCGTCAAGTGTGCGAGTGCCTTCAGGAAAAATCATCACAGAACATTTCTGTTCAAGCACTCGTTGGGCTTTAATAAGCGCGAGCGCACCGCTGCGAGGGTTTTTTCGATCGACGGAAATATCGCCGCTCCACCGCATCATCCAACCGACGATAGGAATTTTGAACAGATCTTCTTTCGCCATCCATTTCATTTCCCATGGCAGGTTGCTGATGAGCGGTATATCGGCGAGCGATTGATGGTTACAGACAACAACATAGGGCTTTCGCGGATTTGATATTTTCTCCCCGGAAATATGGAGTTTCCATGCCGGATTGATGAAGGTTATTGCATTGCCGATCTTTCGAAAAACATATCCGGTTCGATAGAGAACCGGATCGCGGTCGAACAATCGGCTGATGCCTACAAGGCAAAACCAAATAAGAAGAATGATGCCGAACGAAATCCAAACATAGAGTGATAGTATCATATTTTATTTCGAGAAATAATTTGTTAGATCAATGCCCCATTCCGGTGACCGGCTCTTTACTCTCCTTCGTCCACGACATTGCAAAAAAGAACGCTGCAAGCACAAGATAGGCAGTGGCGAATTGATACGGAATTTGTCTTGCCAGCCCGACAAGATTCCATGGAAGATACATCACACCGTCGGGCATTGCCGAGTGAATAATGCCGAAGAACGCAAGCACGGCGAGTGCAACGAGGTACGCGGCTGATGCACGCAGCCGACGGTCGATCAGTTCTGCCAGAAAAGCTCCCCAAAGCATGCTGGTGACAATAAAGCCGTTGCCCAGTGCAACAATGATAAGCATTTCGGGAAGTGATTTTCCGGGAACAGTCATCAGTTTGTTGAATGTCTCCGGAAGCACTGCATCCGGGTTGCCGAGCTTAATGGCAAGAAGGCGCGCAATGGTGGGGAAAAACGCAAATGCCACAGCGGGCGCATGCCGGGCCGGACATGTCTGAAATGATTGCGCAATAATGTCGAACGCAACAAAAATCAAAATGGGTGCGAGAACGGCGCGGGGAATGAGTTCAACAATAAATGACACGTATCCAAAGATGCCACCCAGGCCTATAAAAATACCGGTGAGCAATGTATATCCTGCGCGTGAACCCATATGTTTGTAGGCCGGTTGTCCGATGTACGGAGTTGATTGTGCGACACCGCCGCAAATTCCGGCGATGAGTGTCGCAACTGCTTCGGTCAGAAGAATGTCACGCGTATTGTAATCGTCACCTGCAACACGGGCGCTTTCAGTCACGTTGATGCCGCCGACGACGGTCAGAATGCCGAATGGAATTGCGATGGGAAGATACTTCAACGCGGGGCCGAGTCCTTTGATGAAATCCAAGGTTGGCAGGGGCAATCCGAAATGGAGTTCAACAGGAGGAGGGCCTGCGTAGGTGCCGCCAACAATTCCTGATGGACCGAGTAAATAGTAAAGTGCTGTTCCTACAGCAACGGAGGCAAACACACCGGGAATTTTGAATGGCAGTTTGATTCCAGCAACAAGTGTATAGAAAATCATGCCCAGTGCAATGAGACCGACGAGCGGCATGCCGAAAATGTCGATCAACGGAGTCATCCCAATAAGTCCCAACCCGATACCAGCGAGCGAACCAAGCAATCCTGCCTGCGGAACGATTTTCTGCACCCAACGCCCTAAGAAGGAGAAGATAAATTTTATCACTCCCATAAACATCATCGTTGCCATACCGATGTACCACGTCATCATTGCGGCATCGCGTTCGGGAATTCCTTCTGCCTTCAATCCGATGAATGCCGGACCAAGCACAACAAGGGCGATACCAATTGTTGATGGTGTATCAAGTCCGAGCGGCATGGCAGTGACCTTGGTGTTACCAGTTTTCTTGGCAAGCCGGAATGCCATCCATGTATAAATGAGATCGCCGAATAACACACCGAAAGCCGTGCCGGGAAACATGCGCGTGTAGATAATATCTGCCGGATATTTGAAGACGAAGATGAGAATACCGGCAAGGAAGGAGAGAACGGTCAGATTGTCGAACATCAATCCGAAGAAACCGTTCCAATCTCCCAACACACACCATTTGTATCGTTTCTGAGTATCGTTCATAGTGTCATCCTTGAAGTGACCTAATGAAATCAATTCGCAAGAAGCCCTGCAATCGATGCCGTCATCCAGGTAGCGATGGTTCCGCCGAGCACTGATTTTAAACCGAGCTTTGCGATGTCGCCGCGGCGATTTTCTGCCAACGGACTCAATCCGCCGATTTGAATGGCGATGGAAGAGAAGTTCGCAAATCCGCAGAGCGCATACGTTGCAATGACGATGGCTTTCGGCGAAAGCATGCCTGCGGAAATCATATCTGTCATGCGCAAGTACGCGACGAATTCATTGACGACCAACTTTATTCCCATCAGACTGCCGACATTGAGCGCATCGTGCCATGGAACACCGATGGTAAATGCGATGAACTGGAAGACTAACCCGAAGAGGAGTTCGAGTGAAAGCTTTTGCTGGAATTGCGTTTGACAGACTACGTTTAACCCGGAAACATCACCGACATATCCGAGCAGCGCGTTGATCAGCGCGATGAGAGCAATGAACGCGATAAGCATACCTGCCACATTGATAGCCAGCCGCACACCGTCGCTTGCTCCTCCGGCTGCTGCTTCGATGACGTTGGAATGAGTTCGCTCGATTTTGATGCGCACGGTTCCCATAGTGAGCGGTTCGCTTGTTTCCGGCATTAACATTTTTGCAACGACCATGGTTGCTGGGGCAGCCATAATACTTGCGGCAAGGAGATGTCCGGCAAAGTAGACCTGAGAGGCGTCGACAGGTATCCCGGTTGCTTTTGCGTATGCAAGTCCAAGCATCTGCACGTATGCTGCCAGCACGCCGCCGGCAATATGTGCCATACCGCTGGTCATAATGGTGAAGAGTTCGGAATTCGTAAGCGTTGCCAGATACGGGCGAATAACAAGCGGCGCTTCCGTTTGACCGATGAATGTATTGGCGGCGACATCGAGCGATTCCGCACCGCTGGTTCTCAGCAGCCTCAGCATTACCCACGCAATGCCTTGCACAATCCGCTGCATGATGCCTAAATAATAGAGAATGCTCATAAAGCAGGCGAAGAAAATGATGGTCGGAAGCACCTGAAAAGCGAAGAAGAATCCAAGACTTCCTTCGGTGCCGGCATTCTTTGCTAACCCACCGAAAACAAACTGTGCACCGTAGCTTGCAAAACTAAAGAGCCAGACGAAGAACTTGCTGCAATAGCTGAAGATTTCGCGGCCGATATTGGTTTTCAGAACGATAAAAGCGAAGGCAAATTGCAGAAGCACACCGGTGCCGACGAGTCTCCAATTAATCTTTTTCTTGTTGTCGGAAAAAATGAAGGCAAGGGCTGTAATAATAATGAGGCCAAAGAGCCCCCGAAGAATCGAAACGAAGTCCATATCGCTCCTATAAAGTGAATGGTCAAAAAAATGTTGCGGGAAATATAACAAACTTTTTGTTTCATTCCATCGAAATATCCGGAAATGAACTTGGCGGTGTTGCTCTATCGATAGATGGTGAGTATATTTGAATGTTTTGATATGGGAAAAATGTAATGAAATTTATTACCCACACTGTTTTGTTGCTCTCGGTCGTGAGTCTTTTTACCGACATTGCCAGTGAAATGCTCTATCCTGTCATGCCGATGTATCTTACGAGCATCGGTTTTTCTGTCGTGCTCATAGGCCTTTTGGAAGGTATTGCGGAAGCGACCGCCGGATTGAGCAAAGGATATTTTGGTCATCTTTCGGATATAATAGGAAAACGAAAAAGATTTATCCAGTTTGGCTACTCCCTCAGTGCAATTTCCAAGCCGATGATGGCGGTTATGTCATTTCCACTCTGGATATTTGGTGTACGCACACTCGATCGGTTGGGGAAAGGAATTCGCACTGGTGCTCGCGATGCGATGCTATCGGCGGAAACCGCACCGGAGTTTAAAGGACGAGTGTTTGGATTTCATCGAGCCTTCGATACGCTCGGCGCAGCACTCGGTCCGCTTGCTGCGTTGGTGTTTCTGATATTTTATCCGAGGCAATATAAAACGCTGTTTCTGTTGGCTTTTATTCCAGGAGTGTTTGCAATTGCATTAACATTTCGTGTGCAGGAAAAACACCAACAATCAGTACCGGTGGAGAGGCCCAGATTCTTTGCATTCCTGAAGTACTGGAAAACAGCTCCGCTTCAATTCCGATTTCTTGTTGTCGGACTTCTCTTTTTTGCATTAGTGAATAGTTCCGATATCCTGCTTCTCTTGATGATGCGGCATCAGGGAGCAACTGATCTACAAGTGATTGGTGTGTACATTTTTTATAATCTTATCTATGCGTTGATGTCGTATCCGATGGGCGCGCTGGGAGATAAGATCGGATTGAAGACGACACTCATTCTCGGGTTAGCGTTGTTTGCATTTGTCTATGGCGGAATAATTTTTGCAACATCAACGACTGCTTTGCTTGTGCTGTTCTTCTTTTATGGAATGTATGCCGCCGGTACTGAGGGAATATCCAAGGCATGGATATCTAATATTGTTCCGAAGAGCGATGTAGCAACTGCCATCGGATTCTATACTGGCATGCAAAGTATCTGTACATTGATTGCCAGCAGTGTGGCGGGATGGCTGTGGTATGCATTTTCACCGGCGATGACATTTGGCGTTTCGGCTGTTGGGGCAATTCTTACGATCTTCTATCTCATGACAGTATTTTGGGATCGGCATTAATACTCTATTCTGAGTTTTCATTATTCTTATACCGGTTAATTGATCAATTATTTTTCTTGCCGTTGTTCGCAAACTCTTCTATCTTGAATCAAAATACATTGTCGTTCAGTTACAGCACGGAATATATTTTATATTTCGATTGTCGTTCAAAAGGAAAAGATATGCTTCTTCATCACCACTTCGTACGCATCGCCAAAAAATTTGAAAACAAAACGGCAATTATTGACCGCACGACGGGTAAGAATATCAGCTACGGAAAAGCGCTTATTGCTTCGCTCATCTTGGCGGATAAGTTCAGGAAATTCGAAGAGGGTTTTATCGGTATTATGATACCCACTTCTGCCGGGTGTGCGCTCTCTATTCTTGGAGTGCTTATGAGCGGTCGAACACCAGTGATGGTCAACTATTCCACCGGTGCTGCACAAAACTGCGAATATACCCAGAAGAAATGCGCATTGAGAACTATCATCACATCGAAAGCGCTCCTCGAAAAGATTAATTGTCCACGAGTTCCTGGTATGATCTTTATCGAGGACATTTTGGCGAAAGTATCTATTCTCGGTAAAATCAAAGCGGCGCTCCGTGCAAAGCTTCCCGTGGAACGGCTTCTGAAAAAAATCCATGGCGGCGAGGAAGATGATAATGTCGCTGTTCTTTTTACGAGCGGAAGTGAAAAAGATCCTAAAGCGGTTCTCTTAACACATCGGAATATTTCTGCTAATCTTGTCGGTATTTCCAAGGTGTTTGATCTTAGCGCTGAAGACATATTTCTTGCCAACCTTCCATTCTTCCATGTGTTTGGATTGACGGCAAACTTGTGGCTTCCGTTGTATTATGGGATGACAATTGTGACGTATGCTAATCCATTGGATTTTAAAAATATTTGCGATATCATCCGCGAGGAAAAAATTACATTTGTCGTGGGTACGCCGATATTCATGTGGGGATATTTGAGAAAATCTGCACCGGGAGATTTTGCCACATGCCGTATCATGCTGACCGGTGCGGACAAAACACCCGACTCACTTCGGGAGGAATTTCTTCATAAACACAATATTGCTCTACTGGAAGGATACGGTTGTACAGAGGCAAGTCCTGTGATTAGTGTGAATTCTCCTGCGGCTAATCGGGTTGGAAGTGTGGGACAGCCATTACCCAATGTAAAGGTGCGCGTTGAGAACTACGAGACTGGTGAGGAATGTGGTGTTGGTGAAATCGGAAAGATACTCGTGAAGGGCGAAAATATCATGAAGGGATATTTCGATGATTTTGAAGCGACAACACTCAGTATCCGCCACGGGTGGTATGATACCGGCGATATGGGGTATCACGATGCAGAAGGATACCTCTGGCATGTTGGTCGGTTAAAACGGTTTATGAAAATCGGCGGCGAGATGGTGTCACTGATCCGAGTGGAAAACGTGCTGGAGCATCTTCTGCCGGAAGAAATTTCATGCTGCGTTGTGGAAGTGCCTGATTCTGTGCGTGGAGCAAAGATTGTCGCAGCCATTACGCAGAAAATTGACGAAAAGATGATTCTAAAAAAAATGTCCGAAGAATTACCGAATATCGCATTGCCGAAGCACTTCGTGGTGATTGAAGATCTTCCAAAGATGGGAAGCGGTAAGATCGACTTCCGCCGCATTACTGAAATGGTACGGGATATGCTACAAAGGGGATAGAGATTGCGGACTGCGCAACCCAACATACGAGATTCGACAGCCGATTGGGGCAAATACGATATTCAGATCAGTTCATTGGAGTGAACTGGAAGAGTTGCTTGATGAAATTCTCTTTACTTCGATCGAAAGTTTCAGATTCTGTGAATGGACAATTGATTCATATTGATGGTGGCTCAATATGCTGTGTTTGAAGGAAAATGGAGTGGATTGGGTTCAGTTATTTTGCGTGAATTTCTTCATTTTGAAAACCTGCTGTTTTGGCAATTTCCAGTAGTAGCAGGAGAATAGTTGAACCGTGGGTTCTTGACACAGAGAGCGAAAAAGTGTATTATCGTAGTATGAAAATGGAGATAATTCTATTCAAATCTTTTACTCACTAATAAAGCATAAAATCGTATGCCTGAATATCGTATCGATGGTGTGACGCTTTCGGGGAAGGCAGTTTCTGGGTCAATCACTGCTGACACTAAAACCATTGCTAAAACGAAAGCAGCAGAACTCTCTCGCGACAAGAAATTCAAAGTGACGGGAATTCACGAACGGCTTACGTTCATTTATCGCGTCCAAAAAGGAAGCGATAAAGCGATTGATGGTGAACAGAAAGCCTTCACTTCTGATGAAGTCCGCGTTGCTTTAGAGAAGATGGGATTTCGTGTTGTCTATGTTAGAAGAAAATTATTTGGTACTAAACAACATAAAGCTCCCATAGTTGATGTCATCACGTTTGTACGGGTGAGTACAGATTTAATGAGGCAAAAACTTCCATTCAATGAAGTGATGCAATTGCTTATCAACGACATTCCCAATGCAACTCTTCGTGAATCAATTAAGGAAATTAATGCGGAATTGAAGCAAGGAAAAGACAGCGAAAAAGTTTTCATGAAACAGGCGCCGGTGATCGGCAAGTTCACCGCACAAATGCTTGGCTTAGCCTCAAAGAGCGGAAATATGGTGGAGATCTATGAGAGCGCTGCAAAATTTATGGAACGAAATGCAGAATTCAAAAGGAACCTTAAGAGTGCACTCATAACACCATTGATTACGTTGTTCGTATTGTTTCTTGCCTGTTTGTTCTATGTCGCATACATATTTCCCAAAACAGCGGAAATGTTTAAGAAATTTCACATTAAAATGCCTCCTATGACTGCGGCGACACTAAAGTTTAGTGATTGGTTGATGGACAATGTACTTGTTCTAACCATTCTCTTTACTGTTCCATTAATTGCCTTATTTTATTATAGCAGAACAGAGCGTGGAAGGTTTTTAACAGACCAGTACCTGATAAAAATTCCGGTGATTGGTTCTATGTTGCACAAAACCGCCATCGAAATATTCTGCCGTGTGTTTTACGCGCTTTACAGCGGATCGGGCGAAAACATCGAAATTATCCGAATGGCAGCAGAGGCATGCGGTAACAGATATATGGAACATCAGATCAAAACGATAGCGATACCGATGATGCTCGAACGCGGCAAAGGTTTGACGGAGGCGTTTGAGGCAACTGGTGTGTTCACCAGAACTGCTCTTTCTAGATTTAGTTCCGGCGCCGAAACAGGCACAGTGAAAGCGACCGCTCTTCAGTTGGCAGAGTACTACGAAAAAGAAACATCCTATCGTATGAAAAATGCCATCGAAATGATTCAATTGTCAGTGTCGATGATCATGATGATTGTGCTTACAGCGTTGACTCTCGTTTCTTCGGAAACAGCATTAATAAGACCAGAAACCCCAGGAGCGCACATGCTCTTGCCATTGCACTTTTTACTTCCGTAAATGCAAGGAAGGCGTTTTCAAGGATAGAGGAATGGAATCATGGCCGAAATAGATATAACTGATAAAATCGGTTACACGCTCCTCAAAAAGGGAATTATCGACTTTGAGACGCTCGAGAAGTCCCTCAAGATGAAGGATTCCGAGGAAAACAGGAAAAACAGAAAAAATCTTGGGCAGATCCTTGTAACAGAATTTGGAGCAGATCACGATGCGGTATTCCGTGAAGTGGCAAATCTTTATGCTTTCCGCGAAGTCTTTCTAGGGGATGAAAAAGTTGATGATGCGCGGATCGCTTTTATAAAGAAATATGTCGACCAGCTTTCGGACCAGCAGCGCGAGATGATGATCCAATCAAAGATGCTGCCGTTCAAATTTGATGAACGCCAGCCGGATAAACTCATCATTATCGCAGCGGATCCTACCGATCGCAATCTGCCTGTCGTAGCTCGCAGTTTCAATGTGAAGAAGTACGAAATTTGTTACGTGCGCTTAAAAGAACTCCAGTCGTTAATGGATAAAGTGGCGCCTGCCCAGAACGAGTTTCTGAAACTTCTTGATGATAATAAAATCACAGTTGATGATGGTGCTGGAGGAGATGATCAGCTTGATGAACAGGCTCTCGAAGCAGAAATCAGCAAGAGCGCTTTGGTCAATCTGTTCGAGGGGTGTTTGGTTGAAGCAGTGCGACGGAGTGCAAGTGACATTCACGTCGTCGCGGCGGAAGGTAACCGAACCAACTTTTTGTTTCGCATGGATGGCGAACTGCAAGTCTGGCACATTCAAGAAAACACCGTTCCCGAGGCGGTGCTCGCGGTGATCAAGGATCGTACGAAGAATGTAGATCGGTTTGAACGTGAAATGACTCAAGATGGATTCATACAACGCGTTATTGACGGACATCAACTCCGGTTCCGTGTTTCGATCATGCCAATCGTAACTACGGAATTCAAACACAAGTTTGAGAGCGTTGTTATCCGCGTACTGGATGATCGCAAAGTTATCACCGATTTAGAAAAATTAGGGTTACAAGGACCTGCACGCCAGTTTTTCTATAAAGCAATAAACAAACCTCAGGGAATTATCATTCTTACAGGTCCGACTGGATCGGGGAAATCAACTACATTGATTGCGGCGTTGTATCAGGTTATTGACCCCACTGTGAACGTGTTAACGATCGAAGACCCGGTAGAATATATCGTCAAAGGGGCGCGTCAGTTGAAAATTGGCCCTAAGATGGGATTTGACGAGGCGATCCGTGGAATCCTGCGTCACGATCCTGACATCGTGCTCGTTGGTGAAATGCGAGATAAGATAACCGCAGAAACGGCCATTAAGATGGCAAATACAGGCCATTTGGTGTTTTCAACATTGCATACAAATGATGCCCCCAGTGCAATAGCACGTTTGTTCAAAATGGGTATTGAACCATTCCTGCTTGCATATGCTATCAATGTCATTGTTGCCCAGCGGCTTATTCGTACACTTTGCCCTGTATGCAAGAAACCGATGGATAACAACGAAAAGAAAGACCTCTTGAAATTTGGTCTTACCGAAGAAGATGTTGCTACCCATACTTTTTATACAGCAGTCGGATGCGAAAAATGTAGCGGCGGATATAAAGGACGCGCTGCAATTCATGAGGCTCTATACTTTACTAAGCCAATCAAGGATATTATTTTGAATGCAGGCGATAAAGTTGACGAGAATGCTATCCGTGAGCAAGCAATGAAGGACGGGATGTGGTCATTGCGACGATCGGGAATGGAGAGAATGAAAGAGGGAAGTACCACACTCGAAGAAGTTGTCTCGAACACAACCGAAGAGGATTAACCGTTCTGATGAACGAAGAAAATAGGTAATAATCAAGGTGATAGAGAAAATTCTCGACTGCCTTTCTATTTATACCTATTCGTTCCAGGAAGAAGAATCGTAGGTGACGTGGGACAAAGTACATGAAGTCTTTCCTTCTATTACTTATTTTTTCTGAACCCACTGCTGTCATAGAATACACCGCTTTTCGTTTTAACGCAAGAGTTTTTTCTTTATGCCGCATAGCAATCATACCACCGACAAACTTTTTACGCCACAGATGGTTTGTCACAGGAGAAACTAAGGGTTGACTCTTTGGATGTGGGCGAGAAGCACATACTTGAAAGTCCAATTCATGTTCATTCCAGAATATATGCAAAGAAAGCCATCGAGCCACTGCCGCAGGAGCAGCGTAGGGCGCGATAAAGGTGATTGATTATAGGTGACTATGCAAAGAGGATTGAACCTGTTTTAAACCTGAGACAGGAGCGATTACTGGCTCGCTTTAGTAACGGTATCCGCCATAATGGTATGAAGAAACTGTATCCGGGGAAATTGTACAAAAAAACGAATAAAAGATATTTCCTTAGAAGAAAAATTGAAATATCGTTGTTATGTATGTTGATCCCGAAGAGCTTTGCTCGCGTGGCGAAGACATGAAAAAGGCAAACAAGTTGTTGATTGAACGACAGGGACAAGTTGAGAAGAATGCCGAAGAACTTTGTGTCCAGTATCGTCAATGAGGTTCTGACTAATTCTGTGAAAGGATGATTATGAAATCTTTTCGGAACATAAAAGGTTTTATCATGGTCTTCACTCTTGTCCTCACTTGGAATAATACTCTCGCGCAAAACAGAAGTATGGTATTCAGGGAATTTTCTAAAGGCGAAGGACTTTCAGATGTTCATATCAATGCAATGTTACAGGATAAGCAAGGATTTTTATGGATAGGAACCTGGAATGGCCTCAACCGATATGATGGAAATACGTTTAAGGTGTATAGATCTGTTGAAAATGATTCCACGACACTTGTTTCCGATGGAATTATGAGACTTGCTGAAGATAATAATGGCAGGATCTGGATTATTTGTAATACCGGGCTAAGTATGTATGATAAAACTAAAGACAGGTTCGTACGTATTTCCCCTAATGACACATCAACAGGTACTAATTTTACAAGATTATTTGTGGATTCAAAAGGAATCTTATGGATAGGAACTAATAACGAGGGCATTTGGACTTTACCCGTCAATGATTCGACCGATTTCAGTAAGATAAAACCGCATTTTAAGCAATATAAACACGATAATAAAAATCCGAACAGCGTCAGCACAAATTCTATTAGTTACATTTATGAAGACAGGAAATCCAATATCTGGATAAATGCCGATAATAAAATTATTGACAGATATAATCCACAAACCGACAACTTCGACCGTTATCCGATAAATATTCCAGGCATAGAAAAACAGACCGGTATTGTAACATTGCAATTAGAAGACTCCGACGGTTTATATTGGTTCGGTTCATCAGGTGCAGGTTTGATTTCATGGGATAAAAAACATAATGTTTTTAAACAATATTTATATAGACCAGATAAAAATTCTTTATCCGCTAATATTGTAACACACGTCCGCCAGGCAAAAGACGGAATTTTATGGATTAGTACCGATGGAGGCGGAATTTCATTCTACGATAAAAAAACTGGTTTATTTGATTATTGTAAAAACGAAACAACAAACCCGAATTCGCTCAGCAGCAATGCTGTCAATTTAACTTTTGAAGATAGATCGGGTATTATCTGGATCTGTACTTTTAATATGGGCCTGAACAAGTTTGAAGCGACTAGTACGAATTTCGAACTCTATAAGCCTAATCCTTTTGATAAAAATAGTTTGAGCCATAAATCGGTGACATCCATTCTAGAAGACAAAGATGGGAATTTTTGGATTGGGACTGATGGCGGCGGATTAAACTTTTGGAATAATAAAACTAAGAATTTCAGACATTTCCTTAACGATCCTTCTAACCCAAACTCTATTAGCGGCAATGTCGTTGTAAGCCTGGCAGAAGACTTTGAAGGTAATATCTGGATCGGAACCTATACCAAAGGACTCAATTGTTATAAAAGAAAAGAAAACAAATTTTTACACTATACTCATATTCCAGGCGACAATTACTCTCTGAGTCACAATAATGTATGGGCGTTATTGGAAGACAGCAAACATAATCTCTGGATTGGCACACTGGAAGGAACGTTGAATTTATTTGATAGGAAAACAAACCGGTTTTATTATTACAAAAATGATCCAAACAATCCTGGTAGTTTTGTCGGGATGTATACGACAGATTTATTTGAAGATAGCCGCCATTATCTGTGGATTGCCACTTCCGCCGGGCTGGAAATGGTAAAATTAGACGATTATGATTTCAAAAAGCCTGCTCCAAAACTTTATTTCAATCATTATAGGCATAACAATATCAGTAACAGTATCAGCACAAATAATATATTCTGTATTTACGAAGATCATGAAGGTACTCTGTGGTTTGGTACTAATAGCGGAGGGCTGAATAAGCTCAATATAAAAACAAATGAGTTTACTATTTTTACTGAAAAAGACGGATTGCCGCACAATAGCATCAAAGGAATTTTAGAAGATAATGATAATATTATCTGGATAAGCACAGAAAATGGAATTTCGAAATTTAATCCCAAAATAAAGACGTTTCATAACTACGATGCTACAGATGGTTTGCAAGATTATTTTTTCTCAAAAGCCAATTGTAAATCGAAAGATGGCAGGTTATTATTTGGAGGACCAAATGGTTTTAATGCTTTCATTCCCAGAAGTTTGACAACCAATACTATTCCTCCTCAGGTAGTATTAACAGATTTTAAGATTTATAACGGTTCGGTAGCTGTTGGACAAAAAATAAATGGAAATATTGTCCTAACCAAAGCGATCACGGAATCCAAAGTATTGACACTTTCCTACAAAGAAACCTTTTTTTCTTTCGACTTTTCCGCATTGGATTTTACGAATCCTCCCAAAAACAGTTTTGCATATAAGATGGAGGGTTTTGATAAAGACTGGATTTATGCGGGTAATAAAAAAGAAGCAACGTATACAAATTTAGATCCCAGCGAATATATATTTCGGGTAAAAGGTTCGAATAACGATGGGATTTGGAATGAAACCGGGACCTCAATCCAAATCATAATCACACCACCCTTTTGGAAAACCTTGTGGTTCTACGGCTTCATATTGGTTATTGTTGTAGGAATCGTGTTCGGTTTGTACCGGTGGCGTGTATGGCAGCTTTTAGAAAATGAAAAAGAGCTCAAAAAGCGTGTCGATGAGTCATTAGCCAAAATCAAAGTGTTGAATGGTCTAATTCCAATTTGTGCAAGCTGCAAGAAAATACGAAATGATAAAGGATATTGGAGTCAATTGGAAGAGTACATCAATGAACACTCAGAAGCAACGTTTAGCCATGGAGTCTGTCCGGAGTGTGCAGAAAAACTCTATGGCGGGTATCTATCAAAAATCAAGAAACAGAAAGAAATTGCTTCGTCTTCTCTTCCGCCGGATTCACCGAATGAAGAGAATCCCAACTCCGGCAACAGCAACACAAGCTCCAGAGATAACTCGTCATAATAGCCGTTCGCATAGATATGGGAGTGTGATGCGAGGATGGTTCTTTTCGTTCCGACAAAACAAGAGCAATGCCGCCATGGCGGGCGCGGTAAAACTCTACTCCAATTATTTCCCTAAAAAATAGTCTGTCATAAAAAGAAGGGAATATTTCTAATGATGAAGAGCCGATATTTTTCTACACTGTTCTTTTATTTTCTTTTTCTACTGACATCCATTTCCAGTATATATGCTCAACCGATACGGCTGCAATTCAAACATATGACAACGGATGACGGCCTCTCCTCCTCTTCTGTGATAAGTATTTTACAGGATCATAGAGGTTTAGTATGGATTGGGACATACGATGGGCTTAACCGGTACGATGGTTTCAATTTTGTAGTATATAAAAACAATCCTGCTGATTCTACCAGTCTCGCGGATAACCTTGTGAAAACCATGATTGAGGACCATGATAAGAATTTACTCATTGGCACACAAAATGGTTTATGTTTATATGACCGGGAGAAGGATCATTTTCTAAATTATATGCTTGACAAATCTTCTCCATTAAGAGGGATAAATTGCATCGTGTCAAAAATTGCCGAGGATTCTCTGGGCAGCTTATGGCTAGCCACCAGCGTTGGGTTGATATATTTTGACCGTGTTGAAAACCGAATTATTCATTTTACTCACGATCCCAATAATCCCGAAAGCCTCAGTGATGATAATGTAGAAAGTGTATTGATTGATAAGAATTACAGATTGTGGGTAGCAACACGGAAAGGATTGAACCTGTTTCTGCCTGAGACAAGAACTTTCAAACATATTACCTTAGGGGAAAGTGATGCCGATGATTTGTCAAATACATTTTTTTTGGATATGAAAGAGGATTGGGAGGGAACTCTATGGTTTGGAAGCACAGAGGGTCTTTATAGCCTAAAAAACAATCCCGAAGGTAAAATCACAAATTTAATTCATTACCAACATGATGCTCAAGATAAATTCAGCCTTTCAAATAATCGGATAAAATCCCTTTATGTTGACGATATGGGAAATCTGTGGATTGGCATTGAGAATGACGGAATTAATTTATTCGACAGGGAAACTCAAAGATTCTGGCATTATCGAAAAGATGATTACGATCCAAAGAGTTTGAATAATGAATCGATCGAGACAATCTATCAGGATAAAACAGGTAATTTATGGATTGGTACATTTACAGGTGGTCTCAATATAGCCTTTAAAAATAAGGATGCCATTATTCATTATCAAACATTGCCGGGGGCGCCCTTTAGTCTAAGTCATAATACGGTCACTTGTTTTTTAGAAGACCATCAAGGTCATACATGGGTGGGAACGGATGGCGGGGGATTGAATCTTTTTGATGTACGGACTAATCGCTTCTTGCGTTTCAATATGGATAATTCCCATTTAAGCAGCAATGCAATCCTTTGCATCATGGAAGATTCCAATAATCAAATCTGGTTGGGAACGTGGGGCGGAGGACTCATTCATTATGATAGCAAAACCAAATCATTTACATCGTTGACTACTAAGAATAGCGGTATTCAAGATGACAATATATATACGATTGCAGAAGGCGATCGTGATGATTTGTGGTTGGGAAGTTTTGAACACGGTTTGATTCATTATCAAATCAAAGAGAAAAAATTTACAAACTATACGCCAGACAACAGCAGTTTGACCAACAAAATGGTTATAAAAATTAAAAAATTTTCTAAAGGGCGTTTACTCATTGGTTCTACCAACTGTTTCCAGATTTTTTCCCCAGGTGAAGATCGTTTTGTAACCTTCATGCCTGATCCACATGATGCAAACAGTTTGAGTTATCCTACCACTACCGATATCTTGGTTGAAAATGATACGTGTGTCTGGATCGGCACGCACCACGGTCTGAACCGGTTTAACCCCAATACCGGATCTTTTAAAAGGTTTTATGAAAAAGATGGATTGCCCAGTGATGTTATCAAAGGACTTGCTTTGGATAAATCAGGAGTTCTTTGGGTGACCTCAAACAAGGGAGTATGTCGGTTAGATTATAAACGAGGGGAATTTAAAAATTTTACTAAAGGCGATGGATTGCAAAGTAATGAATTCTATGAAAGAAGCATTCTGAATACAAAAAATGGCGCTCTTTTAATGGGAGGCATAAAAGGGTTTAACATTGTTTACCCCGAAAAAATTACCGAAAACAAAAACATCCCTGATGTTTTGATTACCGATCTTAAATTATTTAATGCAAGAGTTGAACCGGGTACTAAAAACTCCCCATTAATTCAAGACATTACAGAAACAAAGAATCTGACTTTATCCTATAAACAATCTATCTTGACTTTCTATTTTGCTGCGATGGATTTTACGGCGCCTGAAAAGAATCAATATGCCTACATAATGGAAAATTTTGATGAGAAATGGATTTATGCGGGTAACAAAAGAGAGGCCACGTACACAAATTTAAATCCGGGTGAATATGTGTTTCGTGTAAAGGGTTCAAACAACGACGGGATTTGGAATGAAAAAGGAACATCCATACGAATTACTATCACACCCCCGTACTGGAAAACCCTCTGGTTCAGATTGATACTGCTGGCTGTATTCTCAGGCATAGTCTATTGGATATACAAGTGGCGTGTGCAAGCCAGAGATCTAGCAGCACAAAGGCGGATGGATACAGCCCTTACAAAGGAACGCAATCTTCTCCGAACATTGATCGATAATATTCCAGATGCAATTTATGTAAAAGACACCACCTACCGCAAAACCATCGCCAACTTGGCCGATGTGCACAATATGGGCCTGCAATCCGAGGCAGAAGTTTTAGGGAAAGACGATTTTGAATTATTTCCGAAAGAATTAGCAGATGGCTTTATTGCTGACGACCGAACAGTGATACAAACCGGACAGCCGGTGATCAACAGAGAAGAATATGTAATTGATGAACAGGGTCAGAAACGTTGGCTGGTAACTTCAAAGCTTCCATTACACGACGAAAATAATCAAATCACCGGTTTGGTAGGTATTGGCCGCGATGTTACGGAACAAAAGAAAATGCAGGAGTCATTGCAGCAAGAGCGTAATCTTCTCCGGACATTAATCGACAATTTACCAGATTACGTCTATATTAAGGATATTGAAGGTCGATTTGTTGTTGCAAACATGGCAATTGTACATCAGTTTGGATTTAATTCTCCGAGTGAGCTGATAGGAAAATCAGATTACGACCTCTTTCCACGTGAGTTAGCAGAGCGATACTTTGTTGATGAACAGAAAATCATTCAGTCTGGCCAGGGAATATATGAATATGAAGGTCCCACCATAGACAAAAGCAAGAAAGAGAAAGAAAGATGGGTCACAACGGTAAAAGTGCCTCTTCGTGATATTCAAGGGAAAATTATCAGTACTGTTGGAATAAGTCGTGATATCACCGAACGTAAAAAAGGAGAAGCCGAACGTGAGAAGCTCATCGCGCAGCTTCAAGATGCGCTTGCCGACGTGAAGTTGTTAAGTGGATTGGTGCCGATCTGTGCGAATTGCAAGAAGATCCGTGATGATCAAGGATATTGGACGCAAATCGAATCNNTATATCCAAGACCGATCAGATGCAAAGTTTAGTCATAGTATTTGTCCGGACTGTGCGGCAAAACTTTATCCCGGATACTTGACGAAGAAATGATTCGTTACGAGAATCCCTTTTTTTCCTCTGCGTGATGTTTCACCACGCGCGCCTGAGTGTGGAAGATAACTTCTTCGGCAATGTTCGTCGCTAAATCAGCNNACACGTTCCATGTTTCTGCTCACAAGGCTTAATTCCAACCCGCATTCGGCAGTCTGTTTGTTGCTCTTCAGCAATTCAATGACTTTTCGTATGACTATTCGGTTAAGATCGTCGATCTGATCATCTGATTTTAAAACGATACGTGCTTTCACAGGATCAAGAAGGATGAAGCTGTCGATCGCTTCTTTTAACATTGTCCTTGTGATTTCTGCCATTTTGGGAATNNTCGTTGTTGATTTTTAATGCCGCTAGAATAAATCGCAAGTCGCTTGCCACCGGCTGCTGCAAGGCAAGTAAATCAACAATGGCGTTATCGATTTCGATTTCAAGTGCATCGATCCGTGTATCTGTCTCGATCACTTTAAGCGCTAGCTCTTGATTCTTCTCCATCACCGAACGAATTGCCATTTCGATATTTTCTTCCACCACGCTTCCCATTTTGACGAGTGAAGTCTTAAGGCTTTCTAATTCTTTTTGAAAATGACGTTCCATAGTGGTATCTCCTTTTATCCAAATCTTCCTGTAATATAATCTTCAGTTTGTTTTTCTTTCGGGGCAGAAAAGATGCGTTTTGTTTCGCCAAACTCTATCAATTTGCCAATATAGAGAAATGCGGTATAATCGCTGGCGCGGGCAGCTTGC
>PLMS01000010.1 GCA_003142575.1 Ignavibacteriota bacterium | reverse complement strand
ACCGATGAAGAAGTGAACCTTGGCGAATGAAATAAGTTGTGTGGTATGCATAAAAAGTCTCCTTTGATAAGTAAATGAACTTCCAAGAAGGTACTTTGATTAATCGACTTTTTAAATATAACTTCTGACCGGATGAGCCGAGTGCGATTTAACATGGCGAGTAAAGTTTTTGTGCTTAATAATTTTATTGGTAGCGTGAACTCAGTTCGCTGGGTGCATTACGGAAGTTGGTCACGTGGCAGCTTAGCGCCGGTCCGTTAGCTGGCGTTGAACAAGAAAAAAGCAAATGATACAAATATTTTCTGCGTTTGGCTCTAAACTTCATCAGCTTTATGATTTTGCATCCTACTGTTTTCCAGAAAGAGGTGCAGAATTAAAAGAGGCACGTAGGCTTACTAAATTTGGAATGAATGCCCCGTCTCTCTTTCCACAATCAACAAGAGAAGACATTGGTTCTGACGACTTTGAGCCTTTTATTGCCCATATTTTAGGTATCTATTATTCTTCAATTGGTCATCATGATGCAATTCAGACACTTACGATGTCGGGACATAGTCTTGACTCTTTTATTCTATTGCGTACTCAATTAGAGGCAATCCTTGCTTTCTTTTACGTCACGGAACCGCAGGATAATTTATTGGAAATATTCAAACGTACTGAAAGATATCGTGATTGGATCGCAGTAAAAATGAAGCAGAATATGGATAAGTCTTTGAAGTTTGATTTGTTGCATAAATTAATGAATGGAGATTTCAAAAATAATGTTCTTGGCAACTACAATGTAATACTTGAAAAATACGCGACCGCTCCACAAGAACTTAATAAGCTTGAAAACGCCAATAGTTTTTTATCCCGCAATGAAAGAGAAGCCTTGGCAATAAAATTCCATATTGAAGGGTTCTATCATCATATTTATGCTGAATCATCTGCTGGTATACATTTCGCGGATATTAGTGATCGAATGCAAGAAGTAGAATTCTACACATATCGTTATAAAATACGAAAACAACATGATGCATTCTGGCCTTTAATATTATCGAATATGTTGCAGGTCAAGTGTATTCTGCAATTTGGGAAATTCTTTGGCGTTGAATCTTCAATAACTCCATTGGTTCAGGATATAATGGGTTTTAAAAGAAATTAAAATATTACAACGCCAGCTAACCAGGCGCTCAAGCTGACGGAATGAGCGCACTGCAAAATTCATGGCTGGTGGTGGGTTTAAGTTTTTATAATTATCTTTTCAGTACCTCGTTGGTTGGGGAATAATTAATTTGGTTATCAGCGTAAACTTGTTTCGTTGGGTGCATGTTGCAAATTTGCAGTGCCGCAGCTTAGCGCCCATCCGTTAGGGCGCAGCTACAAAAGAAAATTCAACAATAATTAAGGAGATAACATGACATTTAGATTACTTTACACCTTTCTGCTCTTTATCATAATTACTTTTCTTATAAGTTCGTGCTCAAACCCAAAGAAGGATTATGAGCCAGTTCAACAACTTCTAGCAGCCACAGAGCAAAACATCGCTGGCACAAGTGATGTTGCGGCTAACATCAAATCTTGTCAAAGTGTTATCGACGTTCTACAAAACTTTATAAAGGCTCATCCAGAAGGCGAATGGAATGTAACTGCAAAAACTGCTTTAAATGTTTGGCAAGCAAAGAGAGATTCTTTGCAAGAGGTTGTAAATCGCACATTGGATTTCGAGAAAATCCAAAAACTCCAAGGAGCTGCTGAAGACGTGATGCAACATTCATTTGATTACGCCGTGCGAATGAAGAGTTGTGATGACATGATAGGCACATTACAAGAATATCTTTTGAACCACACTAAGAGCGATTGGAGTACCTCAGTCCAGACAAGTCTCATGTCTTGGAAATCTAGAAAGGCCAATTTAGTTCAGCAGCTTAGCTCCCTTTTCAACAAGCTCTCGAAACTTATGGAGGAACGGGCAATTCAAGAAGCGGAAAAAGTTCACCAAATGTCCAATGTTGAAAAGATTCAACTTGAAAGATCTGACACAGCTTCGGTTGGTGGCAATATAAATATTACCAAAGTATATGCTGTCCGAATGGTTGGTTCGATTGCAGGCAAACACATATTTAAATTAGACATCACCGTTTCTGGGAGTATCAACCCTGAAACTAAACAGACTTTCGTCAACGACCACGTTAAAGTTGTAGAATGAGTTTTCTGCGCAAAACGATCGGGTTATGCTGAAACTAAGCATAATGTCTATTTATGGGAATAATCACTTTAAAAGAAGTTCGCCGTCGTAGTAAGTTAGATATTCTTTCTGATAAGGAACTTCCTTTTTACGATCCATACTTTGGGGGTGGTACTGTTCGCTCTGGACAAAAACGCATGGAGAATAAATATCAACGCCACGAAGTTGTTCGGCGATTAGCAACCGAATATTTGCTGATGAAAGGTTATGATGTCTATCCAAAAGGAGTCACGGTCAACGGTGCTGGCACTTGTCCTGATCTGGCATTCTTCCGCGGCAAACATCTTATCTTCGTTGAGTGCCTAACTGAAGGCTGGGTATATCATTTCAATACTCTCAAGAAACGACGAATTGAAAGATTTGCGCCAATTGTTTTTTTTATTGAAAACAAACCATTGGATGAATTCAACAATCGGTACAAGTATAGGCGATACTTAGAACGGGTCCGACGGCTCGCTGCAAAATGTTCAGTATGGTGGTGTAATCCTATTACAAAAAAGGTAAATCGTTTCAAAGAGAATTAAAATCGCCATGCTGCGCCCTAACCAGGCGCTCAAGCTGACGGAATGAGCTCACTGCAATTTGCATGGCTAATGGTGGGTTTAAGTTTTTATAATTAACTTTTCAGTACCTCGTTGGTTGAGTGCAGATTAATATGGTTATCAGCATGAACCTGTTTCGTTGGTTGCATTACGATAGTTATCAGCGCCGCAGCTTAGCGCCGATCCGTTAGGCAGCAGCCTTTATGTTAAGCCGAAGAGGATAAAAATAATGGCAGTAGACGATATTTCAAATTTTCCGAACGAACTACTCAAAGGATTCCATACACAATTTGCCGAGAATCAAAGAACTCGTGAACAATCATTTATCAAGATTGTTGGATTTCTTGGTGCAGTTGTCTTGGGCTACGCTTACGTATATCAAAACCTTTGGCGAGATTCTGATGCTTTTTCATTTGTTACTCTCGCTTCCATTATTTTGTTATTGTCGGGGGCTTATATAGTTGTGGTTATAGCCTATAATTTCAGACGAGATCAATATGTAAACGCGCGAATCAGAAAGCGAGCAGAAATAATCGGTAAACGAAAACCATTTCCAGAAGAATATGATCCATCTCATCTTTATAGCAAAGATAAGCACAAAAGATACTTTTGGATGCCAGATCTTTTCACCATTTTCTTTCACATATTTCCTGTTTTTCAGTTCCTTATTGCAGTCTCCTATTACAACAAGCTCAACATCGTAATTTCATTTTCAAATATTAACTGGTGTGTAACTGTAACACTCGTCCTTTCTGCAATAAGTTTTGGACTGTGTTTTGTAATCCTTTTTTGCTATTCACGGAAGTTAAGATTAAGAATTCAAAAATGGGAGACGGAGTATAATAGATAATAATTAATCGTACTGGCTGCTGCCTAACCATGCGCTCAAGCTGACGGAATGAGCGTGGTACTAAATTCATGGCTAATGGTGGGTTGAGTTTTTTATTATTCAGTTTTTAGTACCTATAACTTTGATACTTATCAATTTGGTTATCAGCATGAACTNNTTGTTTCGTTTTCAGCAACTTGATAATTATCAGCGCCGCAGCTTAGCGCCGGTCCGTTAGGGCGCACGAACTGTCAATTCCTTTTTCAAATAGTTAGTTGCAACGCTGTCTAACAATGTTGATATGCTATTGGGGAAATAAGGATAGGTAAGTTGAACATTGAAAATAAAATATCAAATCGTTTTGAGATATTTTTCAAATACTTGTTTCTGAATCTTACTATTTTCGTTTTATCACATTCTATCATCCTTTGTCAAACTAAGCAGATCGATAAAAAGGTATTAAAGCGTAGTGAAACAATTAGAAAAGTATTTCACTCCACCATGCCTCCTTCACTCGTACCCAAAACACAATATATCGACCAAAGCAAACTGAATATTCTTACGAAGGCAAAGAATCAACTACAACTACAAACGATATTGTCCAATTCGACGATGTATGAACCCTTACCCGGCCCTTCGGGCGGGGGAGTTTCAAGCATTGCTCGCGATTCCGCCGGCTGGCTTTTTATATCGACAAACGGGGAGGTATATCGATCGTCGGATAACGGAGCACACTGGGAACTGCATTTATTCCCATCACAGTTGCATAATGATGTTGAACCAGTCACAGTCCTTGGCTCGAATGTAATAGCCGCCGAAACAGATTTCAGCGATTTCATCTCAACCGACAGAGGCGGTACCTGGAATTATTTCTCAGATGATGTCAGAGGGTTTGCCGTTGATACGAACGGAGAAATATATGCGGGTTCGAATTATGGCGGCATGAAGAAATCGACTGATACTGCAAAGACCTGGATTCAACTCGGCTTAAACGGAACAAAAATATGGAAAGTGGTATTATGCGGCAACGGGAAGTTCGCCTGTCCATCGGATTCCGGGACATATTACTCATCCGACACTGGAAAAACTTGGGCATATCGGGCGTACGAGACGCCATTTACCTGGAATCTTATCAGCGACAAACGCGGGCACCTATTCGTTCTCCGTTACTATGGAGCGGATTTTGAACTTTATCGAAGTTCGGATTTTGGAGAAACATGGCAACATATTATTCTTCCTTTGCAAGAGGATGTTTGGCGTATCTATATAGAAGATGATGGGCATGTTTTTGTTACAACTGACAATCATGTTCTAACATCCACCGACACTGGAGAGACATGGACCCAGTTGAGTTTCTCGAACGGTAATCCAGGATCAATCGGTCGAGATGCGAGTGGAAATCTTTTAGTGGGCAGCAGTAACGGAATTTACAGATATCACGAATCAAACAATTCATGGGAAGAACTCAACAATGGTATCCATGCCCGACGGATTGAACGAATTCAATTCACCTCTGTCGGTTCGATTTTGGTGCAGAGTTTATGGAATTGGTATCGTAGCACTGATGGAGGAGCTAGCTGGACGGTATTGAAATTTGATTCAACTGTTACAAGCTTGAGTGCTTATGCACCGATACTTTCGACCAGCGCGGGGAGTATCTTCATAGCGGCTGCATTAGATAACGAGTGTGGGTTCTTGCGGTCAACTGACGACGGTGTATCGTGGAGAAAGATTTCTGTACTCTCAAACTACTACTTCTTCTATGGCTTGGCCGAGAGTTCAACTGGTGATCTGTATGCTGTGGATGGTTATAACAACATCTACACGTCTTCGAATAACGGGGATTCATGGAGGAGTGTAGCGCAGGGAAACGGCTACGCAGGATCTATATCGAGTGCTATAGCGACAGATAAATTTGGCAATTGTTATGTCGCGAAGGATTCCAGTGTACTCATATTGCGCAACGGAGCAGTGTACAAAGAGGTGCCGTTGAAACGAAATTTCGCAGCATGGGAGTCGATGAGCGTCGACGCCCGAGGGGAGGTTTTTCTTGGCTCATCATATAATGGTGTATACAGTTCATCGGATACTGGTAATTCCTGGTCATTGCTGAATAACGGCCTTTTCGACACGTATGTGATGTCTACTACAGCAGATGACAGCGGGAATGTCATCTTGGGAACATCCTCCGGGGTTTTCCGGCTTGCCGATTCTGTGGATAGTTGGAACTGGTTCAGCGATGGTCTCCCCCGTAGCTACACGACTTCTCTGGCGATTTCTGCACAAGGTTTCTTGTTTGTTGGATTTCAAGACTATGGCATATACAAGTCGGTTGCTCCATTGGGCAAACGGATTCCTGGAATCGAGTTTCCACCACCATCGCCTCCTCCTACTTTGGTGATAAGTAACTTCAAACTCTATCAGAATTACCCTAATCCCTTCAATTACAGGACTGTTATTCGATATGATGTGTCGGCATCTTCAAAAGTAGAAATAAAAATTTACAATATTCTCGGCCAAGTGGTCGCGTCGTTGATTTCCGCTGAACTACCAGTTGGACGCTACGATGTAGGATGGACTCCAGAGCAAGTTACAAGCGGGGTATACTTTTGTGAGATTAAGGCTTCATCAGCTTCAAGTACGTATCGAGAAACGATCAAAATTCTTTACCTAAAATGAATTACAAAGCAAGGCAACAGAGGATCGGCGGCGCTGCATACGTTATAAACAATCTAATAAATTATGAAATATCTACCATGTGCGTTCTAACCACTTTAAAAAGGACAGA
>PLMS01000130.1 GCA_003142575.1 Ignavibacteriota bacterium | reverse complement strand
TTTTTAATAGTTAATTTATTTCTTCGTCTAAAAACTTCCTTTTGGCTTTCCTATAATAATATAGTTCAAACTTGAATATCGCTAGTACAACTACTAGTTTTTTTAGGCAAAACAGGCATAAAAAGTGAAAAAGACTAGTAGTTGTACTAGTGGTAATTCTATTAATATTGCTTAATATCCAATTATAAAATACTTCCTAAATGTTCGGTGGGACGTTAAATGGAATCTATCTTAAAAAGAAAATTTACCGCAGTTTTTGCACTTGGATATTTCCTTTCTTTCTTATGCCAACAACTCGATGATGATCAAACAGATATCAATGAGTTCTCAAATTTCATGCTTATGGATTTCAGAGACAAATATTGAAATAGCAATAGTAGGTGGTCTATGGTGTAACCAAATAGATAATTTAAATTAGCTTTTTAGAATAAGAACTATAATTAATCGGCAGAGAAACATTGTTATTGTTCAACCATTTTTATCGTTCTTAATGAAGACAATAATGACTTATATGGAAATATATTTGAAAAGTTTTCGCAACAAAACCAAGTAAAATTAACTTTATATAATATCATAGAATATTTGGATAGAATAAAACATTCCATATTTTAAATCAAGAGTGAGAATGAATAAGTTTACTTTCATATTTATTGTGGTTCTATTCTGCGGCAAGATTTTATCTCAAAATATTAAGCCAAATACCACCATTCCTCATAAAAAAGGCGATATATTCCAATACCAACATTCTGATATTGGATATCAGCCGGACACAATTCAGGTTTCAACAATATCAGACTCAGTCGATAGCAGCGGGAACATTTATTTCACTCAAAAAGCGATAAACACAAACCCCACGAAATCCGTTGTTCTTTTACATGATTCTGCTGGATATAAGATTGATCAAAATAATAATGTATGGGGTCCAGGTTTAAATGGAGGAGGTCTTATATACAAACTTAACGGCAAAACCGGAGAATCATGGTGTCTGATAGAGGGAAATAATTATGCAAAAGCAAAAATTGGCGGGATATTTCAAATGCAAATATTTGGACATTTGACAAATGTTATTGAATTTGATTCATATTTTTGGTATTCCAAGCAAGATTCAATTACTATGCTTGTAGACTTGGTTACATTAGAATATGGTATTATTGCGCGTCTTGGTACCGAAGAAGGGCCGGGACGAGTAGATATTATCGGAGCAGATATTAATGGTATACAATATGGAAATTTAAAGACGGTTTCAGTAAGAAATGAAAATACATTACCAAATGATTTTACTCTTGACCAAAATTATCCAAATCCTTTTAATCCGTCTACAGAAATTAGATATAGTGTGCCGACAGTCAGTGTTGTGAAGTTGAGTATATATGACATACTTGGGCAGGAAATCGCAACCCTCGTGAATGAACAAATGCAGCCGGGCAATTATTCTATTCAATGGAACGCGTCCAGAATGTCCAGCGGTCTATACTTTGCCCGTTTATCGGTAATAACCGGAAAAGGCCAGTCATTTACACAGACACGGAAAATGATGTTTACAAAATAGGTTTCCGTTGATGGTAGAAAAGATGTTTTAGAAAAAAGTTGTTGCAAAATAGTTTTTAATTCTCTATTGTGAACAAGAATATATAGAAGAGAGGGCAGTGCCTATGACTTCTGGGTTACGAAGTTTTGTTTTGAGTATTCTGTGTTATGTGCTCGCAAATTCTCTTGTTGTTGCTCAACAACCCGAATCCGCTCTCCAAGGATGGGATGCGTTCCCGGCATTATTACAAAGAATCTCTCCCCCAATTTTTCCCCAAAAAGATTTTGATATCACAAGATTCGGTGCGGTTGGTGATGGAAAAACCGATTGCAGCAAGGCATTCAAGAAAGCTATTACTAAGTGCAACACCGAAGGCGGCGGTAGGGTTGTGGTACCTAAAGGAATCTATCTTACAGGCGCCATCCACTTGAAGAGCAATGTCAACCTGTATGTTTCTAAAGAAGCGACAATCAAATTCCATACCGATCCAAAAAATTACCTTCCTGTTGTATTTGTGAGCTGGGAGGGTGTCGAGTGTATGAATTATTCTCCACTCATCTATGCGTATGAGCAAGAAAACATCGCTGTGACAGGAGAAGGGGTTTTGGATGGACAAGGAGCAAATGACTATTGGTGGAGTTGGAAAGGAAAGAAAGAAGCCGGTTGGGTGGAAGGCATGCCCAATCAAAATGTTGCGCGCAAGAAATTATTTGAGATGGGGGAAAAGGGCGTTCCGGTTGCAGAACGTATTTTTGGTGATGGTTCCTATCTGCGTCCGAATTTCTTTGAACCATACCGTTGCAAAAACATTCTTGTTGAAGGGGTGACCTTCAAAAACTCACCGATGTGGTTTCTCAATCCAGTACTATGCAGAAATGTTTCAATCATTGGTGTAACGACAGATGGACTAGGGCCCAACACCGATGGCTGCGATCCGGAGAGCTGCACGGATGTGTTAATCAAAGGTTGTTTCTTCAATAACGGCGATGATTGCATCGCTATAAAATCCGGGCGGAATAATGACGGTCGACGAGTGAATGTTCCCTGTTCCAATATCATTGTTCAAGGATGCCGGATGAAGAATGGACATGGCGGCGTCTCGATAGGAAGCGAACTCTCTGGTGGGATACGCAATGTCTATGCAGAAAATGATACGATGGATAGCCCGAATCTCGACCGTATGCTTCGCATTAAAACGAATTCTATTCGTGGTGGAGTGGTGGAGAATGTGTATTTCAGGAATATCAAGGTCGGACAGGTCTCAGATGCAGTGATGCAGATCGATTTCTATTATGAAGAAGGAGATGCTGGAAGTTTTACGCCTCTTGTACAAAATGTGGAATTAAAGAATATTGAAAGTGACAAGAGCAAATTTGGTATTTGGATTCGCGCCTATGATCGATCCCCGGCAACGAACATATATCTTGAGAATTGCACATTTACCAATGTCGCTCAGCCGAATGTTCTCGAGAATGTAAAAGATTTGAGTATGATCAATGTGAAAGTAAATAGTAAATGATTTTTATGTTCCCCATGTAACTTATACTTGTCATCTTAGTGATAAGGAGACCAAATGGCAAATAGTAAGACAAAACTCACACTGTATATCAGTGCGTTGTTCATCGTTGCGCTGAATACACTTTTCGCACAGAATGGCGGAAAAATTTCAGGTGTCATTACCGATGCCGTGACAGGAGAACCGCTGATCGGTGCAAATATTGTGGTCCTTGGAACGAGCATGGGTGCGGCATCTGACCTTGAAGGGTCCTATTTTATTCTGAACATCCCGGCAGGTAAATTTGATCTGCAGGCTTCGATGATCGGATACGATAAGATGGTCCAACGCGGGGTTATCGTAAATTCCGGGCGCACCACAACAGCAGATTTTAAAATTAATCCTACCGCCTTAGAACAGGAAGCAGTGACCGTTGAGGCCACTCGTCCCGATGTAGAACCGGAAAAAACGTCAACGAGTTCTATCATACGGTCCGAAGATGTACAGCAGCTTGCTGGTATGAGGAGTGTGGGAGATGTCATTGGACTTGCAGCGGACGTCACCGATGGGCATTTCCGTGGCGGTAGAAGTGGGGAAGAATTATATACTTTACAAGGCATGGGAATTACCAATCCGTTGGATAATTCAACGGGACTATTACCCATCATGAGTGCAGTGGAAGAAGTCGAGGTTGTCACAAGCGGATTCGGTGCACAGTACGGCAATGCTCAATCCGGTGTCGTAAACATATCCATGAAAGAGGGCAAGGCAGATAAATGGCATAGTTATGCCGAAGTAAATACGTCACTGCCCGCAAATAGATATTTCGGCGGCAACCCGTATAGCGTTAGCGATAACAGGTACCTCCAGACGATGCTGAATGATACTACCTGGTACAATGCTTCTACCGGCAAGAGCAATAGAATTGCAATGGGAGTTGCAGCTAACTCTTTAGCCAATGATTCGGTGGCACAGATAGCAATGGCCCGTGCGCTCTGGCTGCAATCGAAAAGATATCTCAACAACACGTCTTATCAAAATAACTTAGATTATTCAGTGGAATTCTCAACGGGTGGACCTATCGCGGACAATGTCAAAATGTTCCTAGCGTTGTATAATATTACCTCTTGGCCAGAGCTTATTGTGGAACATCCTGATGTCCAACAACAAATTATGGGGAATATAGTCGCCGACATGGGTCATAATGCGACGTTGAGATTCAGCGCTGCTTATTCCCAAAACAACACAAACCAATTCCCGAACCAGAATAATGTACCAATCCCAGGTTTTTATAACTATTTGTGGGATGATATTTTATCCATTCAGCGCCAATCGATAACCAATCAACAAGCCGGTATCCGTTTCACACAGGCAGTGAGTCAGAGGACATTTTATGAAGTCAAGTTAAATACCTTGCTGACGAGAAAACGACTCGGCTCAACTCCCTTTGCTAGCGATTACCCTGATTCATTGCGTGCAAACATCTTGTATTGGGGGACGGTCATGATGCAGGCAGCCAAAAACCCACCAGATGGGCTTAATTTTGGCGGAGGCAATACTACATTTCAGGATGAAAAATCGCAGACTGTCTCACTAGATGCCTCGTTAACGAGCCAGGTAACAAAGTCCCACTTGCTTGATGCCGGCATACAGGCGAATTACTATACGATCGACGTCAACGACCGACTAAGTATGGGGAATAATTATCCGGTCTATGATATCTATTCTGCGTATCCTCTCGAAGCCAGTTTATATGTGCAGGATAAGATGGAGTTTGAAGGGATGATCGCGAATATAGGATTACGGTGGGATCTCTGGGATGAAAATTCTAATTCTGCTTCTAGTCTTTATGCCCCGTATTACCAGTATCCTTACTCAACAGATACAACGGGCAAGTTGACCTATTTAGGTCCAGGCGCACTCAACCAGAAAGTTCCTATCGTCGGGCGTCTCCAGCCCCGCATCGGTATCTCGTTCCCGATTTCCGTTTCAACGGTATTCCATTTGAATTATGGATCGTTTATGCAACGTCCTGCGTTCCAGTATCTCCTCGATTCAAGAAACACAATGTATCAGACAAATTCCCCCACCCCGGTTAATGCCAACCAGCTGGGCAACCCGACATTGAAACCGCAAATCACAAACAGTTATGATTTAGGTGTTATGCTTGGTTTTGGCGAAGGACTCACACTCGATGTCAGCGGCTATTATAAGAATGTCAAAGACCTTATTCAACAAGCAACGTTTGGCACAGCGTCAGGTTCTCTCTCATACACAACGTGGATTAATCGTGATTATGCCAATATCCGCGGCTTCCGCGTCATTTTGAATAAACGGAGCGGAGATTTATTCGGATCTGTTAATTATCAATACAGCTATGCTACGGGCAAGAGTAGTACAGTGGGAAGCTCTCCACCTATATTTTATTACAGCGTTCCCGTCACCGACTCAAAAGATATTCTCCTTGACTTCGATCGGACACATAATATCCTTATTAACCTTGGATATGCAACCCCGGAAAAATGGGGATTCGCAATCGGGAAAATATATCCATTGAGCGATATTGTTCTTTCTTCAAATTCATTTCTCCGAAGCGGCAGACCCTATACTTTATATGGTTCCACCAGTGAGGTGGTTATCAATAATATGCGGTCACCGTGGGAGTATAATACGAATCTAAAAATATCAAAGAGATTTCGTGATTTCTTTGGCGTCACCGCAACCCTGTATATGGAAGTGTTCAATCTCTTTGACAACAGAATCTTTAATTATAATTATGTCTTCCAGTTAACTACTGCTGGAGAACAAAATCAGAATGCGGTTCTCTATAACACGCTGCCCATTGATGCACAGAACGGATTGCGTTATCTCAATGATGCAAAGCAGAGCTTCGCATATTTAGGTCTTGACAAGGACTTTTTGCTTTATTCAAATCAGCCGAGGTCGTTTCATCTTGGCTTTTCCATTGATTTTTAAATGACAACATTTTCTAAGCAGGGAATATTATGAAATCAATTAACCTTATTCTTGTTTTACTGTTCATCGCAACTTCACATGCATCATCTCAGGGCAAAGTTGTCCATTCCCGCGGAATGCTGCATCAAACAGTTTTTAATACTGGTGATTTAGGAAGACCGCTGGATGGCAAAGGCGGCACGACAGGCGGTATTCTCGGGCAACCGTCGTTTTCATGGCCGGGCAACGGTATTGGAGACGGCCTTGGTGGATATACCGGATATCATATTAGTATTCAAGATAGAAGTTATGCCGGGTTTTATAACGCGTTTGGCGGAGGAATCTGGCTAGCCGCTGATACTGCTGTGCTCAAAGCGGGTGTAAAAACATCTCCTCGTATGTATTCCGCGTGCGGCGGCTTTTCAGATGCAAGCGGGAATAATATACCGTCTCAATCGATTCCCATCTCTGTTACTTATCTATCGAATTTTCCAATAGATTCGACAGGGAATATCAATACGAGGTACATCCCGACTGAAGCAGAAGAAATAATTACTTCGACATGGGACACCCCGCTGGGAATACGAGTTACACGCACGAGTCGCGCGTGGAGTTTTCCGGGCTATAATGACTTCATCATGTACGATTATCAGTTAGACAATAGACGTCCCGATACGCTTCGGGCAATGGCGGTGAGTTTCAATTACTCGCTCGGTCCATCACTGATCGCGGATATGCAATTGAATAATAACAACTGGACAGAAGCGAGTATGAGAGATGATAAAGCAGGAGCGCTGGGTTATGTCTATGGAAGGTTTAATTGGACACGCTATATGGTGTACGATCATTCTGTTGGTGGTGTTCCACGCTTTAATGGTAATGACCAGGATTCGATCTTGACTGCCCCGGGGGCTGTGGGATATTTTCCGCTGTATTACGACTATACTCATCTGGCATCGAAGTACACTGTCATTTGTCCATTGTTTAATCGTGCGGGTGTAGAACCTGCGTCAGATACGAACTTGGTATGGGAAGTGAATACAGTTAAAGACCCCTCAGGACAAACCAAAACATTACGACAACCATATCTTCTTGTAAATGACAACGGAAATATGGGTGCCGATCGACAAACAAGATTGATGGATATTGAACAAACTCGTTATTATAAACCATTCTGTTACTTAGATACAAGCTATTTTCCGAAATATTGGTGGGGGCGAGGTTGTCCAAATTGGTACGGTGCATACCGGAATCCGACCGGAAAATACTTCATATTCGGTCCATATACATTCTTGCCGGGAGAAAGAATGCACTTTGTCATTGCCGAGGTTGCCGGTTTCGGCCCCGGCTTACAGAGTGATAGCATCTATAAAGACCTGGGTGGCGCCGGTGGACAGCAAACAACGGAAGGAGGAAGTGCGGATCCACAAAATATGACAACTCCGTACACGCCGGGTTACCACCCTGTTCCAAGCTGGTATGGTACTCTGCAATATCCTTACTTGACGGATCAATCATTTACAGCTATGGGAAGCACGTATATGAAAAATCACAAACTTCCCGATTATGTCGATACGGAAGCTATCTCTCTTCATGATGTTGCCGATAGGGCTATTCAAATGTATAAAGGTGGACCATTAATTAAATATGATTCGACACAATTTGAACCATCTTCAGAAGTTTCGCCTTCTCCTGAAGGCCATAATTATAATCAAGGAATTTACGTACCCGTTCCGGCACCTGCTCTTCTTATAAAGAATACTGTCGCTGCATCGAACAAAGTTATTTGGGGAACACAAGTAGAAAGTTTTTCTTATGCAAGTAAACCATTTAGTTACTATCTCGTGCAGCGTGCAAGTAATCCAATTGGGCCATGGACGACTTTAGATAGTGTGGGAAGACATGATCCTCGCTATTATAAAGATACAGCAGGCATAGGACCACACGGTCTGTTAGCATTGCAAGATAGCACGTACATCTACACGGATTTTGGAAGTGCCGTCGGGCAAGAATATTTTTATTGCATAATTTCCGTCGATTCTATAGGTAAAAGAAGCGGCAGAACAAATTTGACGTATCACGGCACAGCACAACCTGCCTTTGCTTCGCTTGGCAAAGTATGGGCAGTGCCGAATCCGTTTGTTGTAAATTCAGGAAATACAGGAGCATCTGCTAGCGGACTTGCCCAGAATAAGATTATCTTTATGGGGTTGCCTATCCGTTGCACCATCAGGATATTTTCGTTTAGCGGCCAATTAATTCAAACCCTTCAGCATAGCGTTGATAGCGGGTTAGAGGCATGGTATCAGATATCCAGGAATAATCAGTGGGTGTCATCGGGTGTATATTATTTTGTTGTGGAAGATGATAAGGGCAACCGATCTTGGAACAAGTTTGTTATTATTCGTTAAGAAAAAGGAATCGAGAGCAATGAAAACAAGATATAAAATTCTCTTATTGCTGGTAGCGATCTTGATTATCGCCTCGTCAGCTCTCTCACAACAGGTGGGTTCGACCTCGATGCAGTTCTTAAAGGTCATGCCCTGTGCCCGTGCAACTGCCTTAGGGGATGCATATAGCGTTTGGGCCTCCGGTGCAGAAGCTGTGTATTGGAATCCGGCTGGTGTTGCGTTGACACAGAACAGTCAATTTTCCACAACCTACACGAAATGGATTTTTGATGCCCAGTTAGCTGCATTATCATACGCAATGTCTCTGGGTAATTTTGGAGCAATGGGCTTACAGTTGCAATATGTGGACTACGGTAAATTCGATGAAGCGACTAATAGTTCTCCTTCCATTAAAGAGTTACCCTATCCTGGTCTCACGGGCAATACATTCCAGCCATACAGTTATTTGGTAGGGCTCACCTATGCAAAAAGCCTGACAGAGAAATTTGCGATGGGAATTACATTCAAATATGCCTACGAAAATCTCGCGAATGGAAGCAATATGACATACTTCGATCCTTCAGGACATCCTTATAAAACCGATGTGGGCACTTATCTTTTCGATTTTGGCATGCGTTATAATACGGGATTTAGGACAATCCAGGTTGCTGCAGCAGTCCAGAATTTTGGACCCGATTTTGCCTATGCAGTTGAGAAAGAGCACGCACCGATGCTTTTCCGTATCGGAATGGCGGCTGATCTGATCGGCCCGAACAGCCTCTTCTATTCAGAAGAAAATAATAGATTAAGCATGGCTTTCGACCTGTTCCAACCGAATGATGATGATCAACAGCTACACATGGGATTGGAATATGAGTATGCCCAAACGGTTGCATTTCGCATCGGATATAAATATAATTATGACAATGAAGGGCTCACTTTCGGCGGGGGATTACATTATACAATAAGTGGAGTAAAATTAATGCTTGATTATAGTTATGGAGCACTTGGTACCTATCTTCTTACAAATGCCCATCGTATTAGCTTGGGAGTTGAACTATGATGAACAACAAGACGAAATTCCTTCTCATACCTTGCCTGCTGGTATTTGTTTTTTCTCCAGTTATTTTTTCGCAAGACTACAATAAAATCCTTACAACGGAGGGATTGAACCAAACAACGGATCCTTCTGTCATTTCGCGCGCAATGGGCGGCGTGACCTTGTCCGTTAAGAATGATGTTTCACTCATGTTTGCCAATCCAGCTGCGTTACAAACGATCGAGAGCATTCAGGTATCCATCGGCGGCTATCAGCGATATAAAACAAATGATCAAACGCAGCAATGGTTTCCTATGCAAAGTTATCCGAATTTTAGCCTTTTACTGGGAGGATTGTCGGATACAATCACTATACCAAGAGTCCCGGATACACTCTATAATAGTGGTTCAATAGCTAGGGATACGGTACAACGGCAATTGGATAAAATCCAGCCTAATTGGAAGTATACGAAAAATTCGAGTATGCCTCTTCAAGCATTCCTTGCTGTACCTTTTTCCTTGGGGAAAATGAAGTTCGCGGTGGGCCTTGGCACTTTCGAATATGCTAATTTAGATTATTATTACGCAAACAGTAATAATTTAAATCCTGATATTGGTTCGTACATACCGGCACCGTTTAATCATCCTCTCTCGGACGCTAATCAGGATGCTATTCCTGTTACATGGTTCCAGACAGTTCAAAAACGAGAAGGATCTATTTACGGATTTGGCGGTGCTGTCTCTGTGGCATTCTCAGATAAATTCTCTTTTGGTGTGAGCGCACAGTTGTTAAAAGGGACAACGAATGATTATAGTTATCATGTTGGGCGTGGTCTGCTTATCATGCATCAAACCTTTTTTGGACTGTATTCCTATTCTTATAACAGTTCTCTTGTCGGAACATCGGATTATAGCGGGCAAGAGTATACCATCAGTTGCACATACCAGGGGCGATTTGTTACTTTTGGTGTGGCAGTCAAGCCTCCGACAACGATCTCTCGTGATTACAAAGGGACACTCCAAACGGATTCAGCAGGATCGAATTCTGTCTCAGTTCCTGTGAGCAGCTCGGATGAGATGAAATTACCGTTGCGAGGGTCTGTGGGGATGGGTATTGCACTTCGTGAGAATGTTTCATTCAATGTTGAATATGAATATCTGCCCTATAGTACTGCACAATATACGGCGGGCGGAATTTCATCAGAGCCGTGGCTTGATGGGTATAAATTTAAAGCCGGTCTCGAGTATAATCCCATTCCGTGGCTTGCGCTGAGATGCGGGTATAGTAAACAGACGGAGGTTTTTACCCCTCAAAACACCTATATTAGTTCAGAGGTAATCACCTCCTCAGTGTATGCAATTGGATGCGGTGTGAAATATCGGAATGTGCAACTCAATCTTGCTTATGAATATTCAACGTTGAGCTATGAAGATATGTGGATAACGAATGTTAATATGAATAGTCGGACTCTTCAAAATATTATTCTTGGTCTTTCGTATACTCTACAATAGCGTTGCAGTAACTAAATAGACCACAAGATGTGGCGATAGATTTGTTGGTACAATCAATTATTCATCAATATATAAGGAGATATTATATGAGATCGATGCGTGCAATTTTTGCAATTACAGGGCTTCTGCTTATTTCTGTAATTGCGGTGTTTGCTCAGGTGACGAATGATTATCGATCAGCTGGGTCGGGCAATTGGAATGCAATAGCTTCCTGGCAAAAATATAATGGAGCCGCGTGGATCGCTGCTACCGTTACTCCTGATTCCAGTGTCGGCAAGATAGAGATACTTGCTAGTCATACAATCACCATCACTGCGAACGTGGTCGTGGATTCTGTATTTGTCGATTCGTTGGCAACCTTGGTTGTAAGTGCCGGTGATACGGTAACTGTAGGTCCACCGAATCTTGGAGCCGGTGTTGGTTCTGCTGGAATTTCAGTTCATGGCGGCGGTTCCATGGTAGTCAATGGTGTCTATAAACATGCTCGTGATGCGGGATCGTATCCCAAAGCGACCTGGAATGTCGGATCAACATGTCTGACCTCTCCTGGTTCTGTTACGCTTATTGCAGTACCGAATAACCGTAATCAATATTTCTATAATTTTGAATGGAACTGCCCGAACCAAACAGGGAACTTGGCATTAAATTTTACCGGTACTACAGACTCCATCCGCGGGAATTTTGTTGTACGCGCGACCGGAGCCAGCGGAAGAGTTTATTTAACATCTCCCGGCACGACTACCCAGACATATGCCGGACCGATTAACATTATGGGTGATTTAATAATGTACAATGGCCAGTTTGGCGCTCATGGATCAAGTAGCGCGTTGCAAGGTGGCTTGACGAACTATCAGATTAATGTATTTGGGAATCTGACTGTCAATGGAAGTGGAAGTACCACCTCCTGGTGGGCAATGCAACGGGGTTCAGTCGGTCCAGTGTACTGGTATGTACACGGCAATGTGTCATTTTCTTCCTGCTCATTAACTACTTCTAATAACGGTGCAAAAATTGTTTTTGCGAAATCGGGTACTCAAACTCTAACTTTGAGCACTGCCACTATCGGTACTTCTTCTGCATTTAGTTATGAGGTTGCAAACGGTTCGACATTGGACATAGGTGCAAATACTCTTAGCGGGACCGGCGTTCTAGTCGTAGATAACGGCGGGTCGTTAAAAACCACCTATGGAACTTCAAATGGAAGTGTTACTTGCACCGGAACAAACAGCACCCTTTATAACAATTATGCAATTGCAACAGGTATCGCAGGCTCTGGAACAGTGACGATTACAGCATCGACTCCTGCGAATTCTCATTTGAGTGATGTGACCAAGGCATTACAGCGTTATTGGACTGTCACTGCTGATGCAGGTATAACGAGTGCTGGGTTACAGTTTCATTATGACCCTGCCGAAGTACCGGCGAGTGCAAGTGAACCCCATTTTGTTCCTATGTGGTATACTGGAACTGGAACAGCATGGGCCCAAGAGGGACCGTTTACAAATGTGACAACAGCTGTGGCTGCCACCAATGCAGGAATTAATATCAATGGTGTCTGGGCGCTTGGAGATCAAATTTTGACCGGCGTGAAATCACAGACAACAAGCACGATTCCCAAATCGTTCTTTGTAAATCAGAACTATCCCAACCCGTTCAATCCTTCCACCATTATTACCTATGGAATTCCGAAGGCATCCTATGTGACGGTGAAGGTGTATAATTTAATGGGTCAGCAAGTGGCGACCTTATTCTCCGGTCATCAAGAAGCCGGAACGTATCCCGTTACTTTCAAAGCAGATCATCTGAGCTCTGGTGCGTATTTCTGCCGGATCGAAGCTGGCCAGTCGGTTGATGTCAAGCGTATGATTTTGATGAAGTAATTTTGATGGAAGTTACATTGTAGCAGTTTGTACTTGCTTGCCCACCCTGGAGCGTCCGAGATGTTGGAGTCCACGGTGGGCAAGAGTATTCATATTAGATATTGGAGAAATAGGAGTAGGTCAAATTATGAAACATTGGATTGTTGGAGTTTTTGTACTTTTCTGCAGTTGTTCATCCACTCAACAACTGAATTCACAGGGAAACAGGTTTTCTCAAAAGATTGTCGATAGCTTTATCCGTGCTCATCCGGATACTATTCAGTACACCGGTGTACCCCGCAGCGCGCGGTGGGATTATGAACGCGGAGTAGTGCTCCAGGGAGTATATCAAGTCTATCTTGCCACCGAGAATAAAACCTACCTCGACTATATCAAGAAGCACATAGATCTCTATGTGCAGAATGATGGATCCATCCTGACCTATGATTATTCTTCCTTCAATTTCGATAATATTGCAACCGGCAGACAACTGCTGGAACTTTTTAAAGCGACGGGTGAAAAAAAATATAAAATTGCCGCCGATACTCTGCGTAAGCAGATTGCTAACCAGCCTCGGACGAATGAAGGAGGCTTTTGGCATAAAAAGATTTATCCTTACCAAATGTGGCTGGATGGTCTTTATATGGCAGAACCGTTTTATGCGCAGTACGCGCATATGTTCAATGAGCCGTCTGCGTTTGATGATATCGCCAATCAATTTATCTTTATAGAACATCATACCCGTGATCCAAAAACCGGATTGCTGTATCATGCATGGGATGAAAGCAGGCAGCAAAAATGGGCAAATCCAGAAACAGGCGTATCGCCGCACTTTTGGGGCAGGGCAATAGGATGGTATATGTGGGCAATCGTGGATGTGTTGGATTATCTTCCGCAGGATCATCCAAAGCGTGCTGAACTCATCGCAATTCTGCAACGAGAATCTGCGGCGCTCTTGAAGTATCGCGAACCATATTCAGGATTATGGTATCAGGTTCTCGACCAAGGAAGCCGTGCAGGGAATTATCTTGAGTCCTCTGCATCGTGCATGTTTGTCTATGCGTTTGCAAAAGGCGCCAACAAAGGATATCTCGATACATCGTATTGGGCAGTTGCACAAAAATCATTTAAGGGAATTCTTGATTCCATGCTCACTGTGGATGAGAAAGGATTAATCTTTTTGCATCATACATGGGAAGGAGCGGGTTTAGGTGGAATTCCATACCGCGATGGAAGCTATGAATATTATATTCATGAGAAACAACGAACGAATGACTTTAAGGCGATCGGTCCATTTATTCTTGCGGCTCTTGAACTAGAAAAAAAATATATGACAGTACCACATGTGAAATGAGATGAAAGGTGAGTATGCAATGTCGAACTATTCTATGAAAATGAGACTTTTGATCTGGCCTTTTATTGCTTGCTGCATTATTATGCTTTTTGTTGCATGCTTGTCTCAGAGGACCACCCGCATTTTTCTTATCGGCGATTCAACCATGGCGGATAAACCGCTCGCCGATAATCCGGAACATGGTTGGGGACAAATGTTCCCCATGTTCTTTTCTCAATATGTACACATCATGAATTATGCGGTCAATGGCCGCAGTACTAAAAGTTTTCTTGCTGGAGGAAACTGGAAGAAAGTGTATGACCAGCTTCAACCGGATGATTACGTTTTTATTCAGTTTGGTCATAATGATGCAAAAAAAGAAGACACTTTACGATACGCTGCCCCACGTCCTGACTATAAAGATAATCTCAAAAGAATTATTCATGAAACACGTGAGAAATCGGCAATTCCAATTCTCTTAACGCCGATCACACGGCGGGATTTCGATAAAGATGGACACTATATTGGTACTCATGGCGAATACCCGGCTGTGATGAAAGAAGTCGCGAAGGAAGAGAATGTTCCGCTCATTGATATGTTTGAAAAGACAAAAAGCATGGTAGCGGCGCTAGGCGATGAGCAATCGAAGGCATATTATCTTGCTGGTGTCAAAGACAACGAGTTTCGTCTGTGGAATAAAAAACGAGACAACACACATTTTACACGAACCGGTGCAATTCAAATGGCTTCATTCGTTGTCGATGGAATTAAGGAATTGCACCTGCCTTTAGAAAATGAACTGGTACCAGCACAAACCAAGAATTTAGTTGGTGAAGGAAAAGTCGTCGGGCTCGATTACTTCTTTAATAACGAATGGAGATCGAAAAAAGATTCTGTTCTTGAACGCTGGCATTATATATGGGAAGATACCACCAATAGTGGTTTCTCTATCCTAGGAAGAAGCATCGATCTTTTAGGTGCTCATCTCGATACGCTGCAAAGCATTCCCACCGACTCATCATTACGCCGCTTAAGTATTTATATTATTGTCGATCCGGATACTCCTGATGAAACTAAACCTAGACAACCCAATTACATTTCAGAAGAAGCAATCAAAGTAATAGTTCCCTGGGTAGAACGAGGCGGAGTGTTGGTGCTGATGGGAAATGATAAAGGAAACATGGAGTTCGAACATCTCAATCACTTATCGGAACATTTTGGTATTCACTTTAACGAAGACTGTTATCATAAAGTTCTTGGTAGAAATTTTGAGACAGGGAAGAGCGATCATCTGCCAGAACATCCCATCTTTAAAGATGTGAAACAGATTTTCATGAAAGAGATTTGTTCGCTCAAAATTGAAAAGCCGGCAGAACCGATTCTCACTGAGAATGATTTGGTGTTCATGGCGTCAGCACGTGTTGGGAAGGGCCTGGTATTCGCAGTAGGGGATCCCTGGTTGTATAATGAGTATATGGATACACGCCGACTTCCAATTGATTACGAGAATAGTAAGACAGGAAAAAATCTTTTCCAATGGCTTTTAAGCNNAATTCCAGCGCATTAGAAATATTTTTATACTCGGGTTGTGGTCACCATCTTATTGATAGAGTAAAATGAAAACTATGATACTTGTAATGAAAGAAATGCTTGATCGTTGTTTGCTTAATCCCGATTCCAGCACCTAGTCAGGCAGTATGGTGCGTTCAGCAGGCGTAAACGTATATATTGATCCCCAATCGGCGAATAAACTTGGGGACAGGTTTTTATCGGAAATGTGAAACTGGTCAAGCTCTCTGTGTAGCCGGCGGCGTTTTCGCTGGAGATTCTTAAGGATACATGGGAATCGGCAGCCGCACACAACAAGAATTATTGTTCGTGATCGAAGAGAATTACTATTGTTTGCATGGATAGTGATTTTGAATATCGGATGCTTCGTTTTTATTGCCGTACGAGGAATATGTATAGATGACGAAAAAATTTCAGATAACACTTGCTGATATAGCAAAAAAAGTAAATGTCTCGAAAGTGACAGTCTCGAAAGCTCTCCGTGGACATCCAGATATTTCTTCTACGACCAAGGAAAAAATCAAGCAAGTCGCCCGCGAATTGGGATACATTCCAAATTACATGGCAAGGAATCTCTCCTCGAATTCCTCAAGGACAATAGGCGTCATTGTTCCCAAAATCGCCCATTCTTTCTTTTCCAATGTCATTGAAGCTATTTATGACTCAGCGTTTGAACAAAAGTATGAAATTATTCTCACGGTATCGCAGGAGAATGCGGAACGTGAGTTACAACATATCCGATCGCTTCTCTCAATGCGCGTCGACGGTCTGATTATTTCGGTGTCACAGCAAACAAAAGATGATGCAATCTTTCAAAAGATAAAGAAATGGGGAATTCCTCTCACATTCATGGATCGAGTGATTAATATACAAGGATTTAATAGTGTAGTCGCAGATGATCAGGGAGGGGCTTTTTCTGCAGTAGAACAAGCAATTAAAGTCGGTTATAGGAAGATCGCGCATTTTGCCGGGTATACACATATTAATATTGGGAAAGAGCGATTGTTAGGATATAAATCTGCGATGAAAAAATATGGGCTTACCGTCAGACCAGAGTGGATCGTGAATGGCGGATTTAGCGAGGAAGATGGTACTAAGGGATTCAAAACACTCTATGATTCAGGCAATCTGCCGGAAGTGATTTTTGCCGTTACATTCCCTGTAGCATTAGGTGTGTATCGTGCAGCCCAGCACTATGGTCTGACCATTCCTAAGGATATTGATATTATTTCCTTTGGAAATAGCGGCGGATTAAATCAATTTCTTTCGCCTCCGATGAGCTATGTGGAACAGCCGACAATAGAATTGGGAAGGAAGGCTCTGGAGTTGACGATCGAAAATGTCAAACAAAAAAACAAGAGTATTCCGCGAACAATTACACTACCAACAAGGCTCGTATTGTGTAAGACCTGCGTGAATTAAGTTATTGCTTGAATGCTGAAAGAAAATAAGTGCAGTATTTTCACAATTTCTTTAAAAATGTAAACCTGCGAACAATTATATACTTGGTCGTCGTATCCCTTCCTATTACTCTTCCGTCATATTCATATGCTCAAGTCGCATCGGGAGAAATCAAACGAAGTGAGAACAAATCGCTGTGGGTAGCTGATAATGGTAACGGGACATACACGAATCCGATTATTTTTGCCGACTATTCCGATCCTGATGTTCTTCGAGTAGGAGAAGATTTCTATATGGTGTCGTCAAGTTTCAATTGCACTCCAGTGATGCCTGTATTACATTCAAAAGATTTAGTGAATTGGGCGATTATCGGTCATGTGTCTGAAAATCTTCCATCAGCCGAATATAGACAGCCTCAACATGGCAAAGGATGCTGGGCACCAAGCATACGGTTCCATGCCGGAGAGTTCTATGTGTATTATGGTGATCCTGATCTTGGAATTTATATGTCCAAGGCTAAGAATCCTTCGGGTCCATGGGAGCCGCTTCTTCTCGTGAGGCAAGCGAAAGGATGGATTGATCCATGTCCGTTGTGGGATGACGATGGTAATGTCTATCTTGTACATGCATGGGCGAAGAGTAGAGTCGGGTTCAACAGTGTACTGACTGTCCACCGGATGAGTACAGATGGCAAACAAATTCTTGATGACGGCGTGATGGTGTTTGACGGACACAAAAATCATCCAACAATAGAAGGACCGAAGTTTTATAAGAGAAATGGATATTATTACATCTTTGCTCCTGCCGGCGGTGTTGCTCCAGGTTGGCAAACGGTATTGCGATCCAAGAATGTTCTTGGTCCGTATGAAGAGAAGATCGTTCTGCGTCAGGGTAAATCAACAATCAACGGACCACATCAAGGCGGATGGATTGAGACGGAAAAAGGAGATTCATGGTTTATTCATTTTCAGGATCGCGGTGCTTATGGGCGCATTATTCACCTCCAGCCAATGTGGTGGATGAATGATTGGCCTCGTATGGGAATGAATCAGGATTCTTCCGGTTGTGGTGAACCAGTGATGGCCTGGAAAAAACCAGATGTCGGTAAAATATATCCGATAGAAATGCCGCAAACTAATGATGAGTTTGATTCTACAGCGTTAGGTTTGCAGTGGCAATGGCAGGCGAATCATTCTGATCAGTGGTATTCGTTGACAGAGAAGAAGGGAGCTTTACGATTAAAATCAATCGTAATTCCGGACAGCAATGTTAATCTTTGGAGTGTTCCCAATTTATTGCTGCAAAAATTTCCAGCCCCGGAATTCATAGCAACGACGCAAGTGATATTGAGTCCAGCAAACGTTGGCGAAAAAGCAGGTCTCATCATTATGGGACTTGATTATTCCTATATCTCAATCGTGAAGAAAACCGACGGCGTTCATCTTACAAAGGTCGTCTGCAAGGATGCAGACAAAGGGACGGGAGAAATAGAAGAAGCAGATGTATTGTTCATGAGAGATTCAGTGATGTTGCGTGTTGCGATAGATACAGAAGCGGTGTGTCGCTTCAGTTACAGCGGAGAAGGCTCTGTATTTAAACCGCTCGGGAAGGAATTTGTTGCACGTGAAGGTAAATGGATCGGAGCGAAAGTAGGAATATTTTCTTCGAGTCCATTTGAGAGTATATCGAATGGTTACTCTGACTTCGATTGGTTCAGAATAAATAACTAAGGAGCATCAATGATGAAACAAACCTACGCCATTCTTATACGAATACATGTAGTCCTCTGTACCATAGTGTATAGTCTTGTATTCACTCAAACTTCGGCACAACCTGTTCCCAAGTTGTATACTACAGGCTTACCTTTTTCGATGCCCGAGATTCAAGTAGCAAACTTTCCAGAACGAACAGTAAGCATCGTCGACCATGGTGCGGTGGGCGATGGACAAACGATGAACACGAAAGCATTCGCAAGTGCAATCCAAGCTTGTGCTCAAGCAGGCGGCGGCAAAGTTGTTGTACCGACAGGTGTATGGCTAACAGGCCCTATAAGATTCGAAAATAATATTAATCTCCATTTGGATGCTGGCGCAGTAATCATATTCAGCAGGAATCGGGATGATTTTCCTCTGGTTCCGTATCCAACTTCATCATCCAAAAATTTTGCATGTGCAAATCCGATTTTCGGGTATAAGTTAGAGAATGTAGCAATAACCGGTGATGGAGTCATTGATGGATCCGGCGAAGTCTGGCGTCCTATGAAAAAAGAAAAATATACTGCAAGCCAGTGGAAAAAAACTATCGAATCAGGCGGTATGGTGAGCGAGGATGGAAAGATGTGGTGGCCGTCGCAGCAGGCGCTCCAGGGTGAAGCATATCTTAAAGCATTGAGGAAAAACAAGAAAAATCTCACCGCCGAAGATTTTACCGGTGCTAAAGATTTTCTTCGACCCAATATGGTTGTGTTCAATGCGTGCAACAAAGTGCTCTTGGATGGACCGACATTCCGGAACTCACCGAAATTCTGTGTCAATCCTGTCCAATGTGAAAATCTTGTGATTCGAAATATTAAAATACAGAATACATGGAATGCACAAAACGGGGATGGACTCGATATCGGTTCCTCTCATACTGTGGTCGTTTATAATTGTGTGGTTGATGCCGGTGATGATGCTATTTGTTTGAAGCCGGGCGCCATTGAAAAAGGACGGGGTTGGACTGCTGCATGCGAGAACATTGTCATAGCAGATTGTATTGTGTATCGGGGTCATGGTGGATTTGTTATTGGAAGTGAGACATACGGCGGAACGCGAAATATCTCGGTGCGCAATTGCACGTTCATCGGTACAGATGTCGGACTGCGCTTCAAATCTTCCCGCACTCGCGGCGGATTAACAGAGAACATTTATATCGATGGCATTCAAATGAAAGACATTGCCAATGAAGCGATCTTGTTCGATATGTACTATGAAGATGATAAACCTGCATCCGGTGAGGTACGGACGAGTGCATCGGTGACGGAAAGGACACCAAAAATGCAGAATTTTTTTATCAAAAACATTGTCTGTAACGGTGCGAGTCAAGCTATTTTTATTCAAGGTCTTCCAGAGCAATTTGCACGTAATATTGAATTTACGAACCTTACCATCTCTGCCAAAAAAGGAATCTCCTGCATCGATGCGGAAGGGCTGCTGTTTAACAATGTCAAGGTTCTCTTAGAACAAGGACCGGTATATGATATCGACAATGCGCGGAATATTACAATAAAACATTCGACGTTCAATGAAGGTCATTCTCTGTTCATGAGAGTCACGGGTAAACAATCAGAAAACATCCAAGTAGTGAATACGGATATCTCGAAAGCAAAAAAAGGAATTGAATTTAGTAAAGATGTGAACGTTAACGCTGTGGTACAAAAATAAATTAGACCACGGATTGCTTTAGACAATGAAAAGGCTCGCCTCGATGTTTTGTGATGGGCTTTTTTATTGTACTATATCCCTTTCAGTAGGAACAAATTTATTTGCTTTGAGAATATTCTTTGGCAATATTATGCTCAGTTTACGAGATTCCAAAAATGCTTGAGAAAAATTCAATACAGCTTTCCTCCACAATTCGTAAGTATTCATTCGATAGGTATGTCTCTGGTTTATTGTTCATTGTCTTAACAATGATTGCCATTACACGAGCTTTTCAGCATATCTACATTGTTGACGTGTATGAACCGGTACAATATGGCCTTTGGTGGCATATTCCATTCAACCTGTTTTTATGGTGGAGCTGGTTTCTTTTCGTTCCTGTTCTTTATTGGATTGCCGTCAGAATTACGATAGACACTCATAAATTATTGTATTGGCTCATTGTGTGTTTTTTCCTTCCAATTGTCATCGTTCTCATTCGGCAGACGGTTGCTTCATTTATCATAACATCGATATTAGCGGACAAGAATGATTTTAACGCTATGCTCCATTGGCGCATGTTCAACAATCCGTGGGTGTGGTTAGATATGATTGTTTATTTTGCGATCATTATGGGCATTCGCATTGTTGAATATCAGCACCAGAGTAAATTAAATGAATTGAGATTTTCAAAGTTACAAGCGCAGTTGGCTCAATCGCAATTAAGCGCACTTGAGAGTCAACTGCATCCTCATTTCTTGTTTAATACGCTTAATACAGTTTCTACATTGATATTGAAAGCGGATAACAAGGAAGCAGAGAGAATGCTCTCGTTGCTGCAAAAACTTATACGTACCACTCTTTATGAAAGTGAACGGCAGGAAATCACTTTGGAGGAGGAACTCAGATTTATCAATCATTATTTGGAAATCGAAAAAGTTCGGTTTAATGATAAATTAAAAGTGAAGGAAGATATTGCCAAGGATACCTTGAAAGCACAAGTTCCCAATTTTCTGCTGCAGCCAATTGTTGAGAATGCAATCTATCATGCAATCGCGCCTAAAATATCAAATGGGATTCTATGGTTAACCTCAAAGAAAGAGAATGGATATTTATCGATAATAGTGGAGGATAATGGAACGGGGATGGGGCTGACGAGGAAGCAAAAGAAATCTAAAGAAGGGGTTGGCTTGAAGATCACAAAAGAACGGTTAGCCCATTTGTTTGGAGAGAATCACCAATTCTTACTGGACAAAGGTGCGTTGGGAGGCTTGAGGGTAACAATTCGAATTCCTTTTCTCAACAGTAAGCATCCGGCAAAAGTGCAATGAGGCAATTCCCTCAAAAAAATATAGCCGCTTCTAAATCTCAACTCGACTTGAACCTGTATGTTCCATTGTTCTTGATCCTGACACTTATCGCTGTTATTAATTCTCTGCAAGCGTTTTATCTTTTCACGACAGGGGTTCATTCCATCGATACTTTCCTGCGGATCGGAATTACCCAAATTCTTTATTGGTGGTATTTTATTTTGATAGCGTATGTTGTCCAATGGCTCTCTCAACGCATTGTTTTAAAGCGTAAAACTTTATTCAAATGGTTTGTCGTTCATATAACGATATTGGCGCTTTCATTCTTCACTCATCAAACTGTCATTCTCTTTACAGACAGACTGCTTCTCGGTGAGGGGAAAACAGCATCATTGGTCTTTATCCTATTTAATAACCCATCTGTCTGGATCGAAATATTTGCCTATGTTTTATTCCTCTTAACCTTTTATTTGATAGAGTATCGAAGAATAAATCGAGAGAATGAGATTAAATGTTCTCAATTAGAAGCAGAGCTGATAAAATCAAAATTACAGGAGTTACGAAGCAAGATCCATCCTCAGTTTTTGTTTAATACTCTGCACACGATTTCCGAGTTAGTTAAGAAACGCCGTAATAAGGATGCTAACCATATACTAAACGTGTTAAGTGATTTTTTGCGAACGACAATCTATGACGCAGAGCGGGAAGAAATTACGCTTGAAGAAGAATTAAATTTTCTCAACCAATATCTTGAAATAGAAAACGTGCGGAGTAATAATACGTTTGGTGTAAAAGAGGAAATTGATCGAGAAGTGGTTGATGCTATTGTTCCAAATTTTATCCTTCAACCGATTGTGGAAGAAATAGCCGGCCGTATTTCTGTACGGGGTAATTCTAGCAGAAGAATAACCCTTAAGGCGAAAAAAGAAGGAGAAATCCTAGATTTGACAATTGAAGGGAAGTCCAGTAAAACGCATAATGAACAGGAAGGGCACAGAAAAGATCGGACTGTATTGAATATTACTAAAGATCGACTAAGGCAATTATACGGAGATAAACAGACATGTACGGTAAGCGATGATTTGAATACAGGAATACTCGTAAGGATTCGAATTCCATTTCATGAAAAGAAAACAGAGACTGAAGTAACATGTATAACGGAGAATAGTCTTTGAAAATAAACGCCTTAATTGTAGATGATGAACCGCATGCAAGGGAAGGTATTCGTATCCGTCTAAAAGAATATCCGAATATCTGCATTGTGGGCGAATGTTCTTCGGGCATGGAAGCGGTCAAATCAATTATTGAGTTGCGCCCAGATCTGTTGTTCCTTGATATTCAAATGCCGGGTATGAACGGATTTCAAGTTTTGCAGAAGGCTGAAGTTCAGCCAATGCCTATTATCATTTTTGTCACGGCTTACGATAAACATGCGATTAAGGCATTTGAATACCATGCCTTGGACTATCTGTTGAAGCCAATCAGCGAAGATAGATTTCGAAATGCGATTCAAGTGGTCTTGGCTGAGGCGAATCACCGCAATTTTGAACTCTATGCGAAGAAATTAAAATCTGTAGTGGATGATTATCTCGCTGTAGCAAAAAAAGACGCCGAAGATCAGAATACTCCTGTAATGCAAAAAAACTATCTTAGCCGTCTCTTGATTAAATCTAAGGATACTGTTTCGGTTATACCTGTCCATGAAATTGATTGGATTGAATCTGCGGGTGATTATGTGTACGTGCACTTGAATTCAAAAAAACATTTGGTGCGCGAGACACTTATTACTTTGGAAAAAAATCTGGATCCGCAGCAGTTTGTCCGGATTCATCGCTCTTCAATTGTTAATGTTGAAAAAATTAAAAATCTCCGTTCCAATGAATCTGGTGATTACGATGTGTTTCTTTCTACTGGAATAAAGTTGAAACTCAGTAGAACATACCGAGACCATTTTCAAAATGTCATGAAGAATACTTTATAGCGCCCCATCGCCTCATCTTATCTCTACCGCTTTTCAACGCATATTCCTGCATCTTACCTCATTCTGCTTTTTTCCCTGAAAAGAATAGCTGAACTTGTTTTCCATTAATCATGTGTGTGATGTGTTCTAAAGGAATATTTCAATTCTTTCATTGAAAAAAAGTGTTTTTCATCATCAATAAATCATAAATATCCATTCACTCATTTGGAGGAAGGAATCATGAAGATGAGATTCCGCACCATTTTCTTTTTGGCCGTTGTTGTCTGTGTCCTCGGCAATGTGGCATTTGCCGGCGGTACTAATGCAAATTGGAACCTGAGGGTCGATTCCACAAATGCGAAGCCTATTACAACTGGTAGCATCAGTGCCGATACACAAAGAACACAGGGGCTGACATTCTATACCTATGCCGGTACTACGCAATCATATCCAGGTAGTGGCACTACTAATATCACCAATAGTCAGAGGATGTATCCGGCAGGCGGCGCAGTAGGCTATTGGCCTGCTGATTCCTTAGCTGGTTATACACGTGTTCAACAAAATCCTAATCGGTTTGTACAATATATTGCTGCTCCTTTACTGGGCACAAGTTTTGTTGTGGACACAATTTCAATGTGTTTGGGCGACAATATCGGAAATTTCAAAACATCAGTGAATATCTGGTATTATGTTGGAACTGATACAACGAACTTCCTTACAAAGGCCACAGAAGTGAACTCTGCCCCTATATACAGTATTACGACTAGTACCGTTTATTATTCGCCAATACTTTCGTTTGCATCGACACCGATCACTGTTCCGAACGGGAGTAAGTTGTTTGTAAGAGTTTATCCAATGTATGCCGTAGGTGTTGCAAGCGGAAAATATTGGGAAATCTCTAATGTCACCGTTTCGGGAACAACAAGTCCGGCTATTGCAGCCGGGATGCCTGTCGTAACGACAACAGCCGCTTCCTATATTTCGACAACATACCTGACAACCGGCGGCAAAGTTTGGGCTGATAGCGGTGCAACCGTAACAGCGAAAGGCGTGTGCTGGAATACCGGTGGAAATGCAACGATTTCTGATAGCCATACATCAGATGGCACGGGGACCGGTGCTTTTACAAGTTCGGTCACCGGACTGACAGCAGGGACACTCTATTACATCCGATCGTATGCAACGAATAGCGCAGGTATCAGTTATGGAAATGAAATAACGATGACAACGTATGCGGCGATTGTTGTACCGACCATATCCACTACAGCTATATCGAGCATTACGGTGCACACAGCGTTAAGTGGTGGTAAGATTACCGATTGGGGCGGAGCAGATGTGACGGCAAAAGGTCTTTGCTGGAGTACATCAGCCAATCCAGATTTGACAAATAGCTCCACAAACGATGGAACTGGTATTGCAACATTCACACGCAGTATGTCGGGTTTGAGTGCGACAACATTGTATCATGTCCGTGCGTATGCAACGAATAGCGCTGGAACCGGTTATGGTCTCGATTCGTCGTTCACGACACTAACACCAGCAAATGACTCAACGGTCGTTGTCGCGAAAGATGGCAGCGGTCAATATACAAGAGTTTGTGACGCTCTCAGAAAAGTGCCCGCTAATTACACCGGCAAATGGACGATTTTCGTGAAGAAGGGAATCTATTTTGAACGCGATACGCTTCTTGCAACGAGTTATAACGTGAATCTTGTTGGTGAAGACCGAGACAGTACGATTATTACGAACTGGATTTATAGTGATTACACAAGTTCGGGTGTTCCAGGGACCGGCGGTACCTATACTTTCCTTGTCTTAGGATTCGACTTTGTAGTCAAGAATATTACGATCCAAAATACCTATTGGCCGAACCGTTGGGGTACAATTTCCGGTACGCAGGCAGTGGCGCTTATGACAAATGGCGGAGATCGTCAGGAGTTTATCAATTGCGCATTGCGTGGCTATCAGGATACGTATTATGCTGGCGGCAGTTCAGCAACAGCATACGGGCGTGCATATTTTAAGAATTGTCTCATTACGGGAACTGTTGACTATATTTTTGGCCGTGGCGTTTGTGTGTTTGATAGTTGCACAACGTTGACGATGTCGAATGCCGGGACTTCCATCACGGCACCCAGCGCGGAATCGACTGCAAAATATGGACTTGTGTTCCGTAATTGCAATCTTACAGCCGATACCAACACCGTTGCTGTTAACGATTCTTGTGGGTACCCCCACACTGCCGTAACATCGTTTTACCTCGGACGGCCATGGCAAGGTTCTCCACGCGCTGTGTTTGTTCATTGCAATGAACCTTCGACACTGGCAACGGCAGGTTGGACAACAATGTCCACCAATCCAACATTGTTTGCAGAATACAATTGCATTGGTGCGGGAGCGATAACCTCACGTGGAACAGTTGCCGGCTGGCCACTAGCAAACCAAGCCAGACAGCTATCTGGTCAGGAAGCTGCTACATATTCGCTTGCGACCATGTTTGCGAAAAATTCGTCAAGTTCTACAAACATTACTTATGATTGGATGCCGACAAATGCAACAGCCGGTGACAATATGCCTGTAACCGTGTCTGTAGAAAATACTGTAGCCGCATCGATCCCTCGTGAATTAAAATTGACTAATAACTATCCGAATCCTTTCAATCCATCAACACAGATACAATTTTCTGTTCCCAAGGAAGGCCGTGCAACATTGAAAGTCTATAACTTGATTGGACAGGAAGTCGCAACGCTGTTTGACGGGATTGCAAAATCAGGTCAATACATTACGAAGGAGTTTTCAGGAAACAGACTGGCATCGGGCGTGTATTTTGCACGATTGCAGTTTAACGGAAGCTCGCTTGTACAGCGGATGTTACTTCTAAAGTAAAGAAATCGTTCGTGATAGGTGTGCACCACTGCTGCCTTATCCAGAACGTTTTCCCCAAAAACCTCCGATCAGAAAATGTTCGGAGGTTTTGTTTAATAATTTGAACTGGAATCAAGTTGAAGTAGAAGTTCATCAAAAGAATTCGTAAAATAATTGATAGAAATACTGAAGTGATTTTTTGAAAATTCAACTATTCTGTAAGGAGCGGTTATATGGGAAAATTTCTGTTGCTTCTTGTGCTTTGCGCGCCTGTATTCAAATCTTTTTCACAAACCATAAAACTTATTCTGGCTAAATAAAATGAAAAGAATTATCGGTCTTATAATCATCGTATTTACATGTGTGTTCTTTTCTCGCGTGTCGGCAGGGGAGAAGGCGAATATTATTGTTGCACAGGATGGAAGTGGGCAGTTCACAAACATTCAAGATGCGATTAATTCCGTGCCGGCAGACAACAAGCAAAACGTCATCATACTGATCCGCAACGGTGTGTACCACGAAAAGCTGTTCATTACAAAAAGTTTTATTACACTTGTCGGCGAGGACCGCGACAGCACGCGAATTATCTATGCAGAACTGAGGAAAAATTGGAACGACCAACATCATCATGAGCGTTCATGGGATTGGGGCTCGGCAGTAGTTAATATCGATACATTTGCGACAGATATTACCTTGGCGAATCTTACCGTCCATAATAACTATGGCACGCTGCATAATGACGAAAGTCATCAGTTTGCAGTTCGCGGCGGAGGAACACGCATCATTATTATTAATTGCAATATCATTGCCGACGGCGGAGATACGCTCAGTCTTTGGAATAAAAAGAACGGCATGTATTACCATGCCAATTGTTATTTTGAAGGAGGTGTTGATTACGTTTGTCCGCGCGGGTGGTGCTACATTACCGACAGCAAATTTTATGGACACAACCTCAGCGCCAGTATCTGGCACGATGGCGACGCAAATATTAACCAGAAATTTGTTATACGGTATTCTTCGTTCGATGGTGTGCAGGGATTTCCGTTAGGAAGAAATCATCGCGATGGACAAATGTTTTTGCTGGATTGCCAATTCTCGCAAGCAATGGCAGATAGACCCATCTATTGGCCTACAGGAAGTAAAACAGAATGGAAATGGGGCGACCGTCATTATTATTACAATTGCCACCGTGATGGCGGCGATTATGCATGGTTCAAAGATAATTTAGAAACAGCCGCTACTGCTCCGAAACAGAACGACATCACAGCAAAATGGACATTCGATGGCATGTGGGACCCGGAAGAGACGATGCCATCAGTTCTCCCAACAGTTTTTCTGCCTCGACCAAGAGTTGGCGCATTCAAAGTACCCAATGAAACTACGTTGTTGAAATGGGTACCATCCCGAAATGCAATTTCGCACAATGTATATTTTGGCAAGAATGATAAACTGGAATTTAAGGGAAATCAAAGAGAAAACGTTTTTAATCCGGGAACTCTAAAGTTGAAAACGAAATACGTATGGCGGATTGATGAAGTCACCGAGACAGATACACTCAATGGACCGCTGTGGTATTTTACAACGAAATAACCGAATAGGACGGATTGCAATTGCTCATCAGCGGAATAGAATTATCTTCAGGAAGTTCGAGTATATGGGGTACGCTGAAAAGTACTCCTCTTGTCACGTTCTCTGTCTTTCTGGTACTATCCATACAGGTTTTATTGTGACAAAATATGTTCTTAAGTAAAATACCGTGTGTGCCCGATGGAGAGCAGAAGTTCTGTAGCCGATGTCGTTTTGTCCGCCATCTTGATAGGCGGATGACGTCTGCTCCTGCATACCGCAACCACCGGTCGCGGCTACAAAATCATTTCGCTTCCCACATCTTATTTGTCATTCCCGCCCACTTGCAGGCGAGGCAGGCGAAAGCGGGGAGCTTAAACTTAGAGAAAGACACAAAATCCCCTCATTCCCATCCTTCTTTTGCTAACTCCAAGTGCAACTCGTTGGGATGTTGACGACAGTAATACTCAATCCTGCTTGAATCCTCGTGTGCTTTACTGTACGTCCATCCTTTTGCCATTAAATTCCGTTCGTGGAGTTCGTGAAGAAGTACATATGGGCGCTCTGCCTCTTCGAGATCATTATCAATCCATACTTCATTCTGAGGCACAAACTCATATACATAGTCATGCCCGCCTTCTGTAAAATCAACATCGAACACACTTCTCACTAACCTGCCATCGATGATCCATACACTAATCCCGTTTTCCAGTTTCTTCCAGAGCCGCACATGCACTTTTGTTGGATCGGGAAGATTTCCTCCCGCTGTCAGCTTTTCCACATCGCCCGCTTTCTTACGTTCTGCCATCTCTTGTTTATCAGCAGCTTCCAACGCCTTGTCATACGAAACACCCTTCTCCATCAACCGGTGTTCAACCAACAAATGGTCGATAAAGAAGCTCTGTTCATCCTCCTGCGCCTCCTTATCAATCCAAAATTCATCTTTCGGGATGCATTTGAAACCGCCATGCTGTCCGTAATTTGTAAATTCTTCGTCGAGATGCGTTCTTACGTAAGTGCCATCGACTACCCAGATAACGATCTTGCCGCGCTGCCCAACCTTTTTTATGTACGGCGGCTTCAGTGGAGTTTTCATATTCTGTCCTTTTGGAGTGATCTCTTGTTGTTGTGTTGTACTATCATTACACTTCTCTGAGCTGTAAAGATATGGCCGATTGATCAAAGCCATCGTCAAGAGACTTACAATTATAAGTCTACGCCTTCTCGATTTTTGTCTGATTCTCTTTGATGTTCTCATTCCAAGATCAAAACCCATATAATTATTTGAACGTTACCCGCCGCCGGAGAAACAAAGTGCGATGCCGGCAAATTCTCTCCGAATATTTTAATAATAGGTATAATGAAGATAATATACAAAAAGATTCTTGCGAGAGAAAAGGAGACATTGAATTTATGTACAAACTTAACCCCCTTCTTTCACGATTTCTTCCTGCGTGCATAATTCAAACGGTTCGTCAGAGAGTGTCCACGAGCGGGTCAAACATGTGGGGTCTGCAAATCCCGGGGGAGAGGGCGTGAGAACATAATATGCGAGACGTGCGGTGTTCATATAATTCTTTCCATCGGCATCCACGACCTTCCAACCCAATCCGAGAAATCCTTCTAATTGTCCAGCCGGCGGCCCATTCTGAAAGACCACGATGTGGCTGGAATCCCTGAGTTGATCGGCGTACTGATCCAGATCTTTTTTCGTGATCGAAAAATGTATTTTCAACACGCGCACTTCACCGGGATTCAGTACCAGCGGCAGCGAGGTTCCTTCAATCGTTGATTCAATGGATCTCGCATAGAGCGAGGAATATTTCTTCCCGAAGAAAACAGGATACAATTCTGCAATGATTGCTTGCTTCTCCTGTTTATTCGAAATGGAAATGACCACTATTGCCGGATTCGGTGTAGTTGAAATTTCGAACCTGAACACCTGGGCAACAAGTTTCTCGGGGGCAGGAGCGACCAGCAGATAGATCCCGACAGCAAGAAGAATTCCCATCACAATACCGGCCGGAAGAATCAATCGCCGTAAGTTCCATCGCTGCGTACCGGATGCAACAACTTGTTTCTCCTTCGGCTCTGGTAGTTCTAATGGTTCCAGCGGTTCCAAATTCAGTTCATCCATAGCTGTGATTGTCTTTTCTCCTTCCTTGTAATGTGTACCTGCTCGCTAAATTTTCTGCTTATTCCTGCGACCCGCATTTCTTGCTGATGTTCTAGCGACGCATCGTCATACGTTCCTACGAGGATTTCCCTTTCTTCACAAATGTATTGTTCTCGTATTCCTGAAAAGCAATTTCTAATTCTTTTTGTGTATTCATCACCACCGGCCCGTACCATGCAATGGGTTCACCGATCGGTTTCCCGGATATCAGGAGAAACCTCATGGGCTGATCTTCCGTTTGAACAACGATTTGATCGCCGTCATCAAACAAGACGAGCGTGCCATTGGATGCGTACGGTTCACGCGTGATATCAAAATAATTGACTCCATCTGCTTCATAGGAAAACGGCTTCCTCTCCTTGCACAGAAATCCTCGCCCTTCGATCACGTATGCGAAGACCGTATATCCCCTCTTCGTCGCGTGTATAAATTCCGATTTTGACGGCACGGTAATATCGAGATATTCCGGATCGGCAATAATATCCTGTACAGGTCCTTTTGTCTTCTTGTAAGAGCCGCAGACGAGTTTTATCTTTGTTCCATTTTCCAGAACCACTTCCGGAATATCCGACTGTTTAACTTCCTGATACCGCGGATCCATCATTTTGTGAGAAGCTGGAAGATTTGCCCAGAGTTGAAACCCGTACATCGCGCCTCCTGTACCCGGCTTCGGCATTTCCTGATGTATAATCCCGCTGCCTGCCGTCATCCATTGAACATCACCCGAAGAAATGATCCCGCTGTTGCCCATACTGTCTTTGTGTTCCACGCTTCCCTTGAGCATATACGTGATCGTTTCAATTCCCCGATGAGGGTGCCAGGGAAATCCTTTGATGTAATCATCCGGATGATCGGAACGAAAATCATCTAAAAGAAGGAACGGATCGAATTGAGGCACTTCTTTATTTCCCATCGCCCGTTTGAGACGAACTCCCGCTCCTTCAAGAACAGGCTGACTTTTAAAAACTTTTTTTATTTTTCGCGTTTCCATCTTACACCTCCATTGAGCTATCTGTAGCCAAGGTCGTTGACGTCGGCTCGAGCATACCGCGTTCGTTGATCGCGGCTACAAAATCATTTTCCTGGTCTCGGTTTTTCATATCTACTTTTCCTGCTGGAGTTCTTTGTAATATTTTTGAAGCACATAGAATGCTTTCTTTTTTTCTCCTCTTTCAGAAAGTAATCCCTTCCTGTTCCGAAAATCCTGAATTCCCGGCAATTGCCTGCGCGGCGAACGAAAATCCATGAGAATCCATGGACTCATCCCGCTCAAGAATGGAATCTTTCGAAGCATGGCAAGCTGATGTGTATACAGTGACTCCTGGAATTCTTCACTCCACGCTGTCAGCGAATCCGCATGATACCCAAAGAGCGCGCTGCCTCCGAATTCGCTTATGATGAGCGGCTTATTAAAAACTGTTTTCCATCGGATGGCATCGGTTTTTTGCGGCAGCCCGTCGTACCAACCGATATATTCATTGCACCCAAGCACATCGACAAACTCTCCAAGCGGATCATCAATCATTTGTGTCGTCGCATCGATATAGTGCCGTTCCATTGCAGCAGTGAGAAGCCGTGTTGGATCCATCTCTCGTGCCTTCCGCACCAAGCCTTTGAGAAATTCTAATCGCGGTGGACTCAAAGGCGTTTCGTTGGAAACAGACCAACAAATGATCGATGCCCTATTTCTGTCGCGTGCAATCATTTCGGAGAGCTGCCGTGATGCGTTTTTAAATGTCTGATCGTTCTCCCACCGGATTGTCCAATAGACCGGAATTTCAGACCAGATCATCAATCCGAGACTATCTGCTTCTTTCACCATGTTTTCATTATGAGGATAATGCGCCAACCGAACGAAGTTGCAACCCAATTCCTTTGCCCACCCGAGTAATGTACGCGCATCTTGAATACTGTTCGCCCGTCCCGACCGGAAAGGAGCTTCTTCATGAATGGAAATACCTCTCAGAAAAACCGGCTTGCCATTGAGGAGTATCTGTGTTCCTTTCGTCTCGATCGTTCGAAATCCAATAACTCCGCCAATAGTATCTGTTTCCGAAGAAATTGTTACTTCATACAGTACTGGATTTTCCGGAGACCAGAGTTTCACTGATGCGGGAAAAGAATATTTTACAAATCCGCTTGAATCTGTTTTATACCGCCGACGAATGTCGGCATCACGCAGAGCAATGCTGACCTCCTGATGCAGTTTGAAACCGTTCAATTGTATCCAACCGGAGATTTCGCCTGTTGATCCTTTTTTCAATTGCACAACGTAATCACTAATGAATGTCGCTGGAGTCTCTATGATACTCACGTTTCGTGTCAGGCCGCCATAGTTCCACCAGTCCGTGTTCAGAGTGGGAACACATTCAGCGCAACGCTTATTATCAACCTTCACGACGATGAAATTGTCCTTTTCCCGGACAAGGTTCGTTATTTCAAAACTGAACGGTGTAAATCCGCCTTCGTGTTCACCAAGTTCTTCTCCGTTGAGATACACAATAGCAAGGTAGTTTGCAGCGCCGAAGCGCAGGAAAACCCGCGTGTCGTTCTTCTTTTTAAAATCGAATGATTTCTTGTACCAGATGGTGCCTTCATAAAAGAAAAGTTCTTTTCTCTGTGAATTCCAATCACCCGGAACAGTCAAGGTATCGGATGTGTCAAAATTGTATTCAATATGGTCCCATTTGTTTTTTGGCTTTTCATTCTTAAAAAATCCATTCGGACTCGGCTGCCAACGGTAATCGTAATAACCGTTTTCATACGGATCAATAATATAATTCCAGTTTCCATCAAGATTAAGGGAACTTCGTTCACCCAGTGTCATGAAAGACTCTTGCGCGTAACCTGGAATTGAAAAAAGAAAAATAAGCAATGTGATCATGATCTTGTTCATACACTTTCTCCTTTTGCCATTGCATCTCCTTCCCAGTTCTCTGTTCCGCGAAGCTGGTGCTTCGCGATTACACAGTCCTTTTCTTGCTACCAATATTGCCTTGCCCACCAATTTTTATTACGCATGACGTCGGTTTTATTCATACCGCAACCAACAGTCGCGTCTTTTAAGTTTTATTTATTTCCTGATTCCGTTCATCGCAACGCTTTTCTATCAATCTGTCCAACGACCACTGACCTCCGCCAACGATCAGAAGGAAAAGTGAGCCGAGTATCATCGACCAATCTACTCGTGCCTCGTGCGCCATCGCCCAAAATCCTTTTTCCAGTAGAATCGGAATTTTAGTCGTTGAGATTGCAACGAGCATATTAATAATGAGCGGAATTGCAGCGAGCCGTGTGATCAGGCCGATAAGAACAAGCACCCCGCAGACTATTTCGACAACACCGACGAAGGGAGCCATTATTTCAGGTGCAGGGATGCCGATCTTGATAAAGCGACCCACGCCAAGCGATTCAGAGAACAGGAACTTCTGAATGCCCTCGGAGAGAAACACACAGCCGACTATCAATCGAACTGCGAAGAGCACCCTGGCAAACTTATCGTATGACCATGGCGCGTGAATGAATTTGTTGAATGACGATTTGGAATATTCTTTTTCCATGGTTGCTCCATCGATCATTAAATCGTGAGTTGATAGCCGATGTATCCGGTAATTGCCTCTGGACCAGATACACTGCTGCCAAAAGAAAACAAAATATGGTGGTACTCGTTCAGATTGATAAACCCGCCTAAGTTGAATCCTCCCTTGGATTCAGCATTCTCAGCGTCGGCGGTCTGGTAATAGAACTCTCCTCCAAGCGTAACGACACTTGAAAAATCGTATTGAACCTCCCAGCCTGTAAACACCCAATTCTTTCGTTGTGGTCCGGGATTGTACCAAAACCCTCCGCCTGCGTACGTCGTCAGTTTTCCCCAACTCTTTTGAATCCATATGGGAATGCATGCCTGAATTTTCCCTGTACCCAATTGTTTGTTTTCATCGCCCGTCGGCAATTCGAGCAAAGGGAAGAGCCCTACTTGAGGGTGTGATTCTGTTTCTTCAACGAACCTGTATTTGATCCCGATCTCCGCATCCGAGAGACCGAAGTGAGTTGCCGCATCTGTATGTACATATCCGAAAGGGAGAAGAACATGTAACTGCATATTGGGAATTACACCGTAATTAACCTCGAAGTGAGGGCATGTTGCGTCGATCTCGTGTCTTCCGATTTGCTGCACAGATGCAACATAGAACTCCCAATGAAGATAGTCAACAGGTTGTGGATCATCGGTCTTGAAAGGGGGACCAGCCAATGTTGGGGCAGGCATCAGCGAAAAAAGAATGTTGATGCAGAGAGGAGTGTACTTCCAAAACCTGAGTGACTTATTCTTCATTTATCTTTAAACAAAAATTTGTAACTAAAAAGTCCTTTCTTGCAACTTTTCAGTTAAAAAAATGGTTATAAAAGGAAATGAAGTATCAGAAATCGATACGAGTTAAAAAATTCATCATTTCATAATAAGGAGAAAGTATGAAAAAAACCTTTTTTATTCTCAGCCTTGCATTGATCCTCATGAGCACGCAATTGCTTTTCGCTCAACATGATTCTACAATGCACCAGAGATCATCAATCAAGCACGCACTTGCTGTAATCACACCGACAAAGGGGAACTCGGTGCACGGTATCGTGACATTTGAGGAAGCCGATAAAGGAGTTCGCATTATTGCTCATCTGACAGGATTAACACCGGGAAAACATGGATTTCATATTCATGAGTTCGGCAATATCAGTTCTGACGATGGGAGTTCGGCGGGCGGACACTTTAACCCGATGGGCATGCCTCACAGTATGCCGATGAGCGAGAAACGTCATGCCGGCGATATGGGAAACGTCGAAGCTGATGCAAGCGGTAACGCACATCTCGATTATATCGATTCTGTCATGAAATTGAATGGCCATAATTCAATTATCGGTCATGCAGTTATCGTACATGAAAAAGAAGATGATTTTAAAACACAACCAACCGGAAATGCCGGAGCGAGGGTTGGATACGGAGTCATTGGAATTGCGAAATGAAATGACCGAAGTCTGATTAAAAATATTTTCTTAAATTATAAGCGCAAGAGTTTGTAACCATCAGAATTTCGTTGAGCCGTTGGGTGAAGTTTTTGAATGTATAAGTCTTCGGTTCCGCGAAGCTATTGCTTCGCGATTACACTGTAGCCAAGGTCGTCCTGTCCGCCATTTTGCTGGGCGGATGACGTCGCTTCCTGCATACCGCGACCACCCGCCAAGCAACGTCGGGCAAGTCGGTCGCGGCTACAATATCATTTCCCCGCCGTCTTTTTGGCGGGTCTTCATCACAGCTTGAGTGAAATTCTTAATGTCTCTTATGTTATGAAAAGATATTACTTTTGACTGCCTTGCAAAACTAAACTATTCAGGTACTCCTCCAGCATAGTATATCCGTCAACATCTTTTTTATTGCCGTCTGTCGGATCATTGGGATTCAATCTATGCGCTCGTTCCCACTCATCCGACATGCCGTCGTGGTCGGAATCAATAGGGGCAGGCTGTGATTTTAACTCCGGCCATCCGCCAACTTCCTCCTGTGCATCAATAATATGCCCGGTATTTGCCGTTAGCTCACGGATGATCCGCGTGTCCACAGGATCACGAGCCGGGAGAACGGCGCCGACACCCGCTACGACATCATGATATGCCACCTCTGCCGAGGTTGTCGTTACAGGAATGACAACGAAGGGTGTATCGACCAACGTAAAACGCCCTGTGGATTTTCCCGATCTGAACATAGAAGCGGAATTGCCGGCATATTCCGGCCGGTCTTCGACAATATTTCCCTGGAGAAAAAAACTCACATCGGCGGTATCGGTCAGGACAATAGGCGCTTTCATACTGCTGTTCGGTCCGGGGCGCAGATAATTCCCGACATAGTTGGCATTGAGGTGGTCGCCCGTCATTCCGCTGCAAACAGCGCCCCAATTATAAATAACATTATTGCGAACATCAAATGTAGGTAATCCTCGTCCATAATTATCGCCCAGCCGCGGATTTCTTGCAATATTATCCACCCAGAGATTATGATGCAGCGTCACGCCGCCTATGGCACGCACCAGCGACCCGTAGCCATGTTCCCCTTTGTGGTGCACACTGTTGTTCAGTGATTCCCCGATCAAACACCATTGAACCGTAACGTTCGAGATACCGCCTGACGGGGAAAGGCACTCGTCCACCGACCACGTAGCGCTGCAATGATCGAAGATAACATCGTGCGCACGGCTGCCAATACCCATTGCGTCCATTTCCTTGCCGGAAATATTTCCCGGTCGCGAACGCAGAAACCGAACAATCACGTCGTGTGTATAGACCTTAAACTCGCTCCGCTTGAGACAAATACCATCACCCGGCGCAGTCTGACCGGCGACGGTGAGGTACGGTTCGGTTACTTCGAGAGGCGTCAGTAAATCAATGGTGCCGGAAATTCTGAACACGATCGTCCGCGGCCCTTGTGTTTCACAAGCTTCGCGCAAACTACCGGGACCGGAATCATTCAGATTGGTCACTTCTATAACTCTTCCGTCCCTTCCGCCCAGGGCGTTTCTACCAAATCCCTCAGCGCCAAGGAACGCAATCGTTTGTGCATGGAGAGAGATCGCGGAAAAGAGGATGACAAGAAGAATAATAAAACTCCGTGGTTTCGAAAAAACATATGTTGTCGTTGCTGCCATCAATGCACCATGTTCAGTAAACACAAACGGGAGGAATCGAATGTTGCGTTTTGATGCGGTCACAAATTGTGACCGCATATCACCTTGACTGTTTATGGCCGTAAGGTCTTCTTGTCTCAGCTGGAATGCAAAATCAGCGGGAAATCTGTCTTTGTTCCGTTTAACCGCTTGATTCAACACTTTCGTTTTCACACTATAAATAGCGCTTAGGTCGCTATCAAGAATTACTCGCATCCCCCGGATAAAAAAAATATGTTGTTCAATCGATTCAGAATATTTGTAGACCGTTTTTGTCATAACATACCCATCACTTTATTTGGAGAACCTCAAGGATGTCACAATTTGTGATGTCTTCTAAATCTCACCGACATACTTTCCGATGAACACACCGAAATGCGCACAAACACTGGCTGAGACAAATCGCTCCTCGCAATGACGGTGGCTTTTTTATTAAGAATCTGATTTGAAATCTGACGATAGCGGAGGGCATGCTCAAATCCCCAACACGCTTCTCGCCAAAATAGTAGCGAGTTATCAGGCAAGAATCAAGAGGAAATGCTGTAGTCCCTACCAAAACAATATGCTATTATCGAACTGCCTCCACCATCATCGTCATCACAAACGTATCAGGATTTATGCCCCGACACAGAATAATTCTTCTCTTCTCTGTAAGGAGGAAACTCACACCATCATATTTACACGTGAAATCATTAAAAAATGAAGAGTTTTTTGTTTCTTTTGAAATTGACCTCAATTTAGATTAGGTTAAAGTAAAGAAATTATCAAAAGGGATTGTGTTTGCCTCTCATAGAATGGAATAACGCCTTTTCGGTTGGAGTACAAAAGATCGATGAGGAGCATAGGAAGTTTTTTTCTATTACCAACAAATTATTTGATTCCATGCAAGGGGCTCAAGATCGAGAAGTAGTCGGTTTTGTTTTGAAAGAGCTACAGCAATATGTGGTGTATCATTTCAAAGCCGAGGAGTCTTTGATGAAAATGTACAACTATCCGAATATGAATGCGCACAAACAGGAACATGAAGGTGCGATCAAAAGAGTGAACAAGCTCGTACTGGATTATGAACGTGGCCTGCAAACTGTTGATATTGAATTATTGAAATTCTTAAGCGATTGGATCCAAAATCATATTCTTCAAATCGACAGGAAGTATATTCCATATGTCCGAGGAAAAGTATAGCAAGTATTTTATCCTTCTTCCTCATATCCATCCCGCCGACATAATATCCAATGAACGCACCGACACGCACACACAAACATCATCCAAGATCACCTCATAATTCCACCACCCCTTTCTCCCCTCCTCATATGAGGAGGAGCGTATTATAAAATACACGCATAGTTGTGTTACTGCTGCCACGCAGACATCACTAAAGCTCCTGCCACAGGCAGAGGGGTGGTCGATAAACTCCATAGATCAATCAAAGGCAAGCATCTGCCGCGTCCGGAAAGTGGGGGGCAGGTCAAAAATTATGCTCATAAACAGAGAAATTCTCACCTATTTCATCGATGAGGATTCTTCTTCGGAACTTGTATCGAAAGATCATCGTTCTCCCATGAAACCATGGGCGTAACAATGCGTCTAATGATTAAACAATATGTATGGAGGAAATATGGCACACAAAATCATTTCATTCGCCTTCCTGGTCATAGCACTCGGTCTCTTCGGATGTGC
>PLMS01000129.1 GCA_003142575.1 Ignavibacteriota bacterium | reverse complement strand
AAGAATCGATAGGCCTTCGCGGAAGTTTGCGATGATCGGATTCTCAATCAGTTCTCCTGTCTCGCCGGACATACTCTTTTGCGGCTTCGCCATCAATCCGCGCATACCTGCAAGCTGACGAACCTGTTCCTTTGAACCGCGTGCACCGGAATCGACCATCATATAAAGAGAGTTGAATCCATCGCGATCTCGCTGCAAAGCTTCAAACAATCTATCTGCAATTCTACTTGTGACACGTGTCCAGATATCAATCACCTTATTGTATCGCTCGCCATTCGTGATGAAACCTCGGAAGTATTGTGATTCTACATTCTCTACATCCTTTTGCGCTTTGACGACTAGATCAATTTTCTCTTTTGGAATAACGACATCACCGATAGAAACCGAAAGTCCGCCCTTGGTCGCATATGTGAACCCAAGCGTCTTCAATTGATCAAGGAAATTTGCAGTGACCAAATTGCCGCAACGGCGGAACACCGTCGAAATTATCTGTACAAGACGTTTCTTGTTCAGCAATTCGTTCACAAAAGGAATTTCCGGTGGAACGATTTGATTGAAGATGGTCCGACCTGTCGTCGTTTCAATCAAGGTTCCGTTGATTCGTACTTTCACCCTTGCATGTAAACCAGCTCTGCCTTGATCATACGCAATGATAACCTCTTGGGGAGAAGCAAAGATATTTCCTTCTCCGACATCGCTTGTTTTCGATTTCGTCAGATAATAACAGCCGAGCACTTGATCTTGTGTTGGTGTAACAATCGGTGTGCCGCTTGCTGGAGAAAGAATATTATGACTTGAAAGCATCAGCATTCGCGCTTCAAGCTGTGCCTCGTACGAAAGCGGTATATGGACGGCCATCTGGTCACCATCAAAATCTGCATTGAACGCTGTGCAGACCATCGGATGAATACGAATAGCTTTGCCTTCAACCAATACCGGTTGAAATGCTTGAATGCCGAGACGGTGTAATGTTGGGGCGCGGTTCAACATGACCGGATGTCCATCGATGATGTTTTCCAAGATGTCCCATACGTCAGGACCCTTCTTGTCTACCATCTTCTTCGCACTCTTCACAGTTTTGACCAAACCGCGTTCGATGAGCTTGCGGATAATGTGCGGTTTGAATAACTCCACTGCCATATCTTTCGGTAAACCGCATTGGTGCAAATATAATTCTGGCCCAACCACAATAACCGAACGCCCAGAATAATCAACGCGCTTACCAAGCAGGTTCTGACGGAAGCGTCCTTGCTTCCCTTTGAGCATATCTGAAAGAGATTTCAAAGCTCGATTATTGTCGGAACGAACCGCATTAACACGACGTGAGTTGTCGAACAGCGAATCAACCGCTTCCTGTAACATGCGCTTTTCATTGCGTAAAATTACTTCCGGCGCTTTAATTTCGATGAGGCGCTTCAGCCGATTATTGCGGATGATAACGCGTCGATACAAATCATTCAGGTCCGATGTTGCAAAACGTCCACCTTCCAATGGAACCAATGGACGCAATTCTGGTGGAATAACCGGAATTACATCCAATACCATCCACTCCGGTTTGTTCGGTACATCGCTCTCCGGGTTGCGGAACGCTTCAACAACGCGCAAACGCTTCAGCGCGTCTTGTTTTTTCTGGACTGAGGTTTCCATTACAAGCTGCGCGCGCAATTCTGCGGCGAGATCCTCTACATGCACACGTCTCAATAAATCCTTAATCGCATCACCGCCCATTTTTGCAATAAACTTTTTCGGATCGTTATCCTCAAGTTCCTGATTCTCTTCCGGGAGCGAAGAAAGGACTTCGAGATACTGATCTTCTGAAATCAAATTGAACTGCTGCAAACCGGTTGTGCCGGGATTGACAACGACATATGATTCGTAATAGATGATCTTTTCAAGTTCTTTACCGGCAATACCAAGAATTGTACCAATTTTGCTAGGTGCAGAGCGGAAGTACCAAATATGTACTACGGGCACTGCCAGCGTAATGTGTCCCTGCCGCTCGCGACGAACGCTCTTTTGCGTCACCTCGACGCCGCAACGATCGCATGTAATTCCTTTATAACGAATGCGTTTGTACTTTCCGCAATGGCATTCCCAGTCGCGAACCGGACCGAATATTTTTTCGCAGAACAATCCATCCTTCTCGGGACGGAATGAACGGTAATTAATCGTTTCCGGCTTTGTTACTTCGCCGTGCGACCGGCTCAGGATCATATCCGGTGATGCAAGACTAATCGTAATTTTTGAAAATGTTTTCTTTGCTGCTAATTCTGTATAAGGCATACCGCCTCCATCAAACTATGTTCTTTCTTGGATGAGTGATGACTGCTTTTGAGCAACGCACATCACACCATCACTCAATCTTTATTTCTAAGCCAAGTCCTTGCAGCTCGCGAACGAGTACATTAAATGATTCAGGTATATTGGGCTCCGAAAGGTTTTCACCTTTTACAATGGCTTCATATGCTTTCGCACGGCCCAGTACATCATCAGACTTTATAGTAAGTATTTCCTGTAATATATTCGCCGCACCGTATCCTTCGAGCGCCCATACTTCCATTTCTCCAAAGCGTTGACCGCCAAACTGTGCCTTACCGCCCAACGGCTGCTGTGTGATAAGGGAGTATGGTCCGATGGAACGGGCGTGAATCTTGTCGTCCACCATATGCGACAACTTCATCATATATAAGTATCCGACTGTAACTTCCTGGTCGAACGGTTCACCGCTTCGTCCATCGATCAGGAGCGTCTTCGATGTATTGCTAATGCCGGCTTTCTCCAGCCATTCCTGTACTTCTTCCCATTTTGCACCGTCAAAGATCGGTGAGGCAAAGTTTACGCCCAGGTTTATTCCTGCCCAGCCGAGCGCTACTTCAAATAACTGTCCCAAATTCATACGAGACGGCACACCCAAGGGATTGAGTACGATATCAACCGGATGCCCGTCAGGAAGAAACGGCATATCTTCCATCGGCACAATAATAGAAACGACGCCTTTGTTTCCGTGACGACCGGCCATCTTGTCACCTACTTGAAGCTTGCGCTTCTTCGCGACATAGACCTTTGCGAGTTGCACAATACCTGGTGCCAATTCGTCGCCAAGTTGTATTTTATTTTTTTCGTGGCGATAGAGTTCTTCTATCTCGCTCATCTTCTGGCGAAAATTTTCATAGATACGGATTATGGTATTCTGCTTACGCTTATCATCGATCCACTCTTGATTATAATCAAGCTTGTCTAGATCTTCTATTTTTTGGAAGGTGTCCTCTTTAAACATAACACCGGCACGGATAGAAATTTCGCCATCGGTGTTCCGGATGCCAACAGATTTTTCACCTTCGAGCACCTGATCCAGCTTGCGTCCAAGCTTCTCGTGCAGATCTTTGATTTCCTTGCGCCGCAAGCGATCGAGTGATTCCAGTTTCTTCTTGTCTTCCTTCTTGCTCTCCGTATCCTTCTTCTTACGGCTGAAGAGCTTCGTTGAAATGACAATACCTTTCATACCCGGAGGTGCTTTCAGCGAAGCATCTTTTACATCACCGGCTTTTTCTCCAAAAATCGCTTTTAACAGTTTCTCTTCCGGTGTAGGATCGGTTTCACCTTTTGGTGTGATCTTACCGATAAGAATATCGCCTTCGTTCACTTCTGCACCGATACGGACAACTCCGTTTTCGTCAAGATCTTTCGTTGCTTCTTCACTGACATTCGGAATTTCCCGCGTGAGTTCTTCTTCACCGCGTTTCGTATCCCGCACTTGCAATTCAAACTCTTCAATGTGCACGGACGTAAAGACATCTTCCGACACAATACGCTCACTGACAATGATGGCATCTTCGAAGTTATATCCGCGCCATGGCATAAACGCTACCAAGATATTTCTACCAAGCGCAAGTTCTCCGCCATCAGTTGCGCAACCATCAACCAGCACATCGTTTTTCTTGAAACGTTGACCTTCCTTGACAACTGGTTTTTGATTGATGCAGGTATCTTGATTTGTGCGGAGGAATTTTGTGAGCTTATATTCTACCCGACGTTTGTCGTCGAAACTGATAATTGCCTCAGTGCTGTTCTCGTCAATATCGTACAACACGACAACGCTGTCACCATTAACAGATTCGACTAAGCCGCTGCGTTCGGCAACAATGATCGTACGTGAGTCACGTGCGATAGTTTCTTCCAATCCAGTGCCGACAACGGGTGCTTCAGGTTGTAACAACGGAACAGCTTGGCGTTGCATATTTGATCCCATCAAAGCACGGTTAGCGTCATCATGCTCAAGGAATGGAATCAATGCTGCTGCTGCACTTACAATCTGGTTCGGTGCAACGTCCATATATTGGATCTTATCAGGTTCTGTGACCGGATAGTCGCTTTGGAATCTCGCCTTTATTTTTTCTTCAAGAAACCGGCCACGTTCATCCAGAACAGTGTTTGCCTGTGCGATAGTCACTTCGTCTTCGCGCTCTGCTGTCAGGAATTCAATCTCTTCAACAACCTTGCCGTTCTTTACTTTCCGATATGGTGTTTCGATAAAACCAAAATCATTGATACGCGCATGGATGCAAAGCGAAGAAATCAAACCGATGTTTGGACCTTCAGGCGTCTCAATCGGGCAAAGTCGACCGTAGTGTGTATAATGCACGTCACGGACTTCGAAGCCTGCACGTTCGCGCGTTAAACCGCCAGGTCCGAGTGCTGAAACACGCCGTTTGTGCGTCATCTCCGCCAATGGATTTGTCTGATCGAGAAATTGTGAAAGCTGGTTCGTTCCAAAGAACGCATTGATAACGCTGGTGATTGTTCGCGCGTTCACCAAATCCTGCGGTGTGATTGTTTCGGCATCACGTAAGTTCATCCGTTCACGAATAGTACGCGTCATCCGAGATAAACCAATATTGAATTGCTGGGCAAGCTGTTCGCCAACCGTTCGTACACGACGATTTCCAAGATGATCTATATCGTCTACTGCTCGCTTCCCTTGCTGCATATCTATCAAGTATTTGATGATAGCGATAATATCATCTTTCGTCAGCGTTGTTACATTTTCCGGGATATTCAAGTTGAGTTTAATGTTCATCCTGTGCCGACCTACATCGCCAAGGTCATAGCGCTTCGGATTGAAGAACAATCGGTCGATAAGGTTCTTTGCCGTATCTAAATCCGGCGCTTCACCGGAACGCAACTGCGTATAAATTGCTTCAAGCGCATCTTCAGAAGAACGCGCAGCATCCTTCAATATAGTATTTGCAATAACGGAACTGGAAGATGCTTCATCAGTTTTCAACAATCGAAGCTTCTTAATATTTGCTTTTCTGAGATGTTTGATATGTTCTTCAGTGAGCTTTGTATCTTTATTAATGAAGACTTCACCTGTCTTTTTGTCGAACACATCGCTGCACACTTTTCGGTCGATGTATTCCTTTAAATCAGCCTTCCCGGTATCAATCTCTTCCACGAGTCCGAACAAATCAAGAATATCGTCATCTGATGAATAACCAAGCGCACGCAATAATGTAGTAACGGGGAATTTTTTCTTTCTGTCGATGTAAGCGTACATGACATTGTTGATGTCGGTGGCAAATTCCACCCATGACCCGCGGAATGGAATAATGCGCGCAGAATACATCATGGTGCCGTTCGGATGCACCGATTCGCCGAAGAACACGCCTGGCGAACGATGCAACTGGCTCACCACTACGCGTTCAGCACCGTTGATGATGAACGTACCGCGATGCGTCATTGCAGGAAGATTACCAAGATAGACTTCCTGTTCGATTGTATCGACAAATTCTTTTCCGCCTTCTTTCTTGGCAGAGAGCCGGAGCTGCGCTTTCAGCGGAACAGCAAATGTCAAACCGCGTTCCTGGCACTCGACGACTGAATACTTCGGCTTTTCGACGTAGTACTCAGCGAACTCAAGAAGAAAATTCTCTCGCGCATCGCTGATCGGAAAATTCATTTCAAAAACTTGCTGTAAGCCGAGCTTCCTCCTGCGATGCGGAAGCGTATCAGCCTGAAGAAAGTTGTTAAACGAGTCGATCTGGACGTTCAGAAGGTCTGGCGTTTCGATGACCGATGGGATTCGTGCAAACGACACACGTTCTTGGGAACCATTGGATTGGTTTTTCAAAGGAACCACTCCTTGTTGATATTAAGATTTTTAAATTCAACCTTGATGGTTGATTCATCGATTTCAAATGAAAACAAACTTTCACAAAGTGACCGCCAAATGCTCGTCCTGAGACGGCATAAGCCGATGGTTCCAGAGCCATAAAAGGCGAGCCATCGGCTTAGCGACTTATGCATCCACCGCAATCTCAACAAGATTTTCACTTGGAAAGTTCACGATGGATTTGCTACTCGATTTATTTGAGCTCGACGGTAGCGCCTGCTTCTTCGAGTTCCTTCTTCAACTTTTCAGCATCGTCTTTCGAGAGGCTTTCCTTCACGGTCTTTGGTGCACCATCGACGAGATCTTTAGCTTCTTTCAAGCCGAGGCCCGTTGCTGCACGTACAACCTTGATGACGTTGATCTTCTGCGCGCCTGTACTTTTCAATTCGACATTGAACTCGGTTTGTTCTTCCGCGACAGCAGCTGGGGCAGCTGCACCGGCCTGCATCATTGCACCCATCATCATCGGGGCAGCGGCAGTAACACCAAACTTCTCTTCGAGTGCTTTCTTTAATTCTACAGCTTCCAGCAGAGTAAGTTTTTCAATTTTTTCAACAATTTCAGCGACGACTGACATGGTAATTCTCCTTTAAATAATAGTTTTCAAATTCTAAATTAAGCGGCCTTCTTCTTCTCGATCGCATCGAGAACATAGACGAGATCACGAGCAACTGCATTGATCGCGCCAACGATACCAGAAGCAGGTGCTTGTAAGCTTCCGAGAATAGCAGCGATCATATCCTTTCGCGATGGCATGTTCGCAAGTTCATTTAACTTTGTGGCATCGTAGACTTGTTTTTCGATGACAGCGGCTTTAAGCTTGAACTTCCCTAATTTCTCAGAATACTTCTTGATAATCTTTGCCGGTGCCGATGGATCGTCGTATGAAAATGCGATACCGGTCGGACCAACGAGCTTATCATATACCCGATCATATCCGGTAAGTTGTTGAAGAGCTTTCCGTGCGAGTGTATTTTTCACTACGTTGTACTCAACTCCGGATTTCCGAAATTCGCGACGCAGTTCTGTTTCCTCTGCGACCGTGAGTTTAGAAAAATCCGCAAAGTACATCGCAACAGCTCGCGCAGCTTTCTCAACAACTTCGGCGATGATCGCCTCTTTCTCACTGCGTTTCATGGTTTCCCTTTATACGTTAGTTCTTGTTGTTGAATGAGAAGCCTCCGCGTTCAACGGAGCATCCAACAGTTTACGAGAACGTGAGTGCGTAATTTCTATTTCAATTCGTCCCGGTTTCAGCACGGTCGATGTGTACGCCAGGCCCCATTGTTGTGGAGATGGCGATACTCTTAACATACTGGCCTTTTGCCGTTGCGGGTTTTAAACGCATGATGGTATTGAGAAATGAATGAATGTTCTCAACCAATTTTTCTTTTTCAAATCCTGCCTTGCCAACTGTTGCATGGACAATACCTGCCTTCTCAACGCGGAATTCGATTTTACCGGCTTTCACTTCCTTCACCGCTTTCGCTACATCCGGTGTCACCGTTCCGCTCTTTGGATTCGGCATTAAGCCGCGAGGACCGAGAATTTTTCCGAGCTTTCCAAGATCGCCCATAACATCCGGCGTGGCAATAATCACATCGACATCTGCCCAACCTTGTTGGATCTTTTCCAGATACTCTTTGTACCCGACATAATCTGCACCTGCAGCCTTGGCTTCTTCATCCTTCGGCGGTTTGGCAATGACGAGTACACGAACTTCTTTTCCAATACCGTGCGGCAATGCTACTGTTCCTCGAAGTGCTTGATCTGCCTTCTTCGGGTCGAGACCAAGTCGAACAGCGATATCAACCGCTTCGGCAAACTTTGCGGAAGCAGATTGTTTTACCAACTCCACCGCATCAGTAATGGAATAGTTTTTCGGTTGAATATTTTTTGCAACGGCTCTGAATCTCTTACTATGCTGTTTCATTTTCTCACTCCATCTCGAACAATCTTATTCTTCAACCGTGATACCCATACTGCGGGCAGTGCCGGCCACCATACTCATTGCCGAATCGATGTTTGCTGCATTCAAATCCGGCATTTTCAATTCAGCAATTTCGCGAACTTGTTTCTTAGTTACTTTTCCAACTTTATTTTTGTTTGGTTCACCGGAACCCTTTTCCAACTTTGCAGCTTTCACCAACAATGTTGCCGCAGGCGGTGTTTTCGTGATAAATAAAAATGATTTATCACTGAACACCGTAATAACCACAGGAATGATGAGTCCCTGTTGATCTTTCGTTCTGGCGTTAAACTGTTTGCAGAATTCCATGATGTTGACGCCCTTTTGACCGAGCGCGGGACCCACCGGCGGTGCAGGATTTGCCTGACCGGCAGGAATTTGCAGTTTGATGAAACCCGTTACCTTCTTTGCCATGGTACATGCCTTACGTTATGAATTACAAAATACTCGGATTACTTTTCTATCTCTACTTGTGAAAAATCAAGTTCTATCGGTGTCTTGCGCCCAAAGATACTGACCATCACTTTCACTTTGAGTTTTTCAAAATTTACTCCTTGGACGAATCCGTTGAAATTATTAAACGGTCCATCCGTCACTTTCACTGCTTCACCGACATGGAACGGAATATCGACGATTTGAGTCTCTTCCTTTTGTTCCATCTTACCGATGAGACGACGCACTTCATCCGGTTGTAATGCAGCCGGATTATTCTTGTCCGGTACAAATCCCATCACCGACGGGGCTTCAAGAATGACGTGGTTCGTCTCTTTATCCAAAATTGCTTCAACAAGGATGTACCCCGGGAAAAAATTCTTCACTTTCGACTTCTTTTTTCCATCTTTAATTTCAAACACTTTTTCCGAAGGAATCAATACATTCGAAATTTTTTCCTGCAATCCTATCCGTGCAATTTCCGTGTCCAAGTATGTCTTGACCTTGGTTTCATGTCCCGAATACGTCCGAACTACATACCAGCGCTTATCCAACGTTCATCCCTTCGAGATTAAAGAATTGCTCTGAGAATGTTGCTTATTCCTGTATCTACTGCCCAACAAAAAACGGCTATGATTAATGTAACAATGATGACGATTTTAGTCTGCTCCATGAGTTCCTCACGTGAAGGCCAAGTCACCTTGCTCATCTCTTTCACAACGTCTTTAAAGAAGTTTAAAATTTTATCTTTCATCGCTCAATATCTTCTTTCTTGTTTTGAGTGATTATGCACGTCAGGAGGGAGTCGAACCCCCAACCTGCGGTTTTGGAGACCGCTGCTCT
>PLMS01000076.1 GCA_003142575.1 Ignavibacteriota bacterium | reverse complement strand
TGTCGGAGGTTCGAATCCTCTCGGGGGTACTGAAATCCTTCCTTTTATCCGATTTTCAACAATCGGACACTCATACTTTTTTTCTTGGAGTGCCTAATAGTGCCAAGTTAGGCAACCATAGTGCCAAGTTTAGTGCCTAGTGATTTTTGATGCTCACTTCACGAAAGTGAGATGCCTGATGTTCCTTTCTAAAGTTGGTGACGTCTATTATCTCTTTTTTTCAGATGAAATCGGATCAAGACATAAGGTTTCAACCAAGTGCCGGAAGAAACCTGAAGCACTTACGTTCCTTCGGCAATTCAAGCAAAATGAATTCGAGAGACGTAAGAAGCTAAAAGCGATTTTTTTCTCTGATTTCATAGAGCAGTTCAAAGTATATTCTTCCAGCGTCCATACTCTCAAAACGCAGAAAACCAATTCCTCTGCATTCAAAGAGTTCCTTCGAGTTGAGGGAAACAAGCCATTGCACTCCATTGGCATTAGGGAGATAGAACATTTCCTCAGCAAGAAGAAGCAGGAAGCTTCAGAATGGACAGCACGGAAGTACTACGGCTCGCTTGCCTCGGCATTCGAAAAAGCTGTGCAGTGGAACTATCTTGAAGAAAATCCCTTCAGGAAGGTAGCTAAGCCAAAGGGAAGGGAGATCATTCCGGTATTCTTTACTGAATCAGATTTTCGACTTTTACTTTCGGTCATTGAAGATAGGGACTTTAAGGAACTGTGCATCACCGCGCTTCTTTCCGGTCTCCGACTTGGAGAATTGCTTGCCCTCCAATGGAATGATATTGATTTCAATTCCAAGGTTATTCTGGTAAGGAATACCGAAACATTTACAACAAAGTCACGAAAGAACCGGATCGTTCCAATGAGTGATGAGCTGTTCCGGGTGATAGGGGAGAGAAAAGAGAGAATCCGGTTTGAATGTGGAATTGTGTTCCATAATAAATACGGAGGGAAACTTCTAGATACTACAGTTTCACACTACTTCAAGCTATATGTCATTGATGCTGGAATCAATGACAAGCTGCACTTTCATTCTCTCCGGCATTCATTTGCATCGGCCCTTGTAATGTCTGGTGTGTCACTGTATGCAGTTCAAAAGCTGCTTGGACACACAACCAGCAAGACTACGGAGATTTATTCACACTTAATGCCGCAGCAATTGCACTTCGAGGTAAATAAGGGATTGCATAGCATTGAAGGAAGTCTTCTTAATCCAATAGAAAAGAAATAATGGAGGGAGGCGCTGAATATGAAATTACCGTTCAATAAAATCTTTATTATGCTTGTTTTTGTGGTGATTTTCTTTTCCGGGATGACTTACAGTCAAACAAATGACACCATCACAATCCATCACAAGTATTACACCACCACATTCAGTAAGTCGAAGCGCTTTCCGGTAGTTATAAAATATTGGCTGACCAGATCGATGCTTGATTGTGAACAACGATTCAAACGTCCGAAAAGGTTCAAGCCGGATCCACTGCTTCCGCAATTCACTAATCTGGAAAAAGACTATAAACATTCCGGGTATGATCAAGGGCATCAAATGAACGCCTATGATTGCGGTTGTGATTCTATTGCCATGGCAGAGAGCTTTTATTATTCAAACATAGCTCCTCAATTGCCGGTATTAAATCGAGGTGTCTGGAAAAAACTTGAAACATATGTTCGAAAACTGGTAAAAGAATACGACAGCGTTCTTGTGTGGTGTGGGTCTGTGACTCTTGAGAATCGACATATCGGAATTGTAGCTGTACCAGACTACTGCTGGAAGATTATTTATATCAGGAAATCTGGTATCGTCAAAGCATATTCATTTAGGAATGATATAGTCACTATTAAAAAAAATACATTCTTTTGAGGTATCGATGGATTCTATCCGTAATCTATCTGGATTCTTTTTTTCTGCACCTTTGTACTAAGTGCAGAGATATAGAACCACGTTATATTCGCTTTCTGAATCGAATATTCTGTGACAAAAGGGTAGTAACAGAAGAAATGATTCAAATGATTATATTCCCAAAATGAAGCATTAATTGGACATTAAACCAAGGGGACATAATGGAGACAAACGGGACATACAAGAACACAAGGGCTCATAAACGGCTCAAAGGGCTCAAAGGAAATATGGAGAATACTCTTGATGCAGGTAAAAGGATACGACAATATTTTTGAAGGAGTGGCTCAGTTACTCTTAACCAGAAATCAATTGACAAAAAACTGAATGTTCCCTACATTAGTCCTGTGCCGTCTCCCCGATGGCACAAGTTAGCCTCCCTAAGCCCTGGCGTCTGGTAGTGCGTGTCAGGGCTTTTTTTCACTTTACTCTTGTATCTGGCCTCCTTCAGCTTTACATTAGTATCAGCTATCTATTCCACAAGGGAGGCCTTTATCACAAAACCGCACGAATTTACCAAAGAAACCGTTATTGTATTATTGCCATAATTGTTGTATAATTATGCCACATATATTTTAATGTGAGTTAGTTATACAGGAGAATGCTATTACAAAGACATTCAAAGACATATTACTGCAAGCGATCAATTCTGTAAAATATGCAAGCGTTGACGGATTAAGGAAAAAGCTTCAATTGGCAAAGAGGAAAACCCCGTCGTCTTCTCTGTACGCGACGCTCTACCGGTTAGTCGAGACAAAGACCATCTTTGATGCTGGTAGAGGATGGTACTCCACAATTGACACGCCCTTTGTACCGCAATATGAATCTATAAAGGGAATTGTCAAACAGGTCGAAAAACAATTTCCGCAATTACCGTTTTCTCTCTGGAGCACCGAGCAGCTGCAGCCGCTCGCACATCATTTGATGAGTCGTTTTACAATAATTTTGTACACTGAGACAGACGCAATCGATTCTGTCACTGAGTTCTTGCAGAGTCAGAAGCATACAGTTTTCCCCAATCCGAAACAGACAGAGGTTGAAAAGTATGTCGCGGGAACGAATCGAAGAATTATTGTTCGCCCGTTAGTGACTAAAGAACCGGTTGAAGGACATTATGCCACGATAGAAAAAATCCTTATCGACCTTTTTCTGGAAAAGGATCGCTTGTTTTTGATGGACAGTGCTGAGTACAAACGGATTTTCGAGAATATTATCTTTGTCAAACGGATCAACATGGGAAGATTGTTTGGTTATGCAGAACGTAGAAAAGTCAATACTTCTCTATTGAAGATGTGTTCAGAATATAAATCAACTATCATTATGTGAACAATGAAATCATGACTAAATTAATGAATCAAGTAAATGGAGTTCAATAATTCTCATGTCTAGACGGTTCATATTTATTTCAAGTGTTCAAAAAGAACTTCAACCGGAACGCATTGCGATGCGGGATTTTATCCGAGGCGATGCATTGTTGCGTAAACAGTTCGATGTCTTTTTATTTGAGGAATTGCCGGCGTCAGATCGAAAAGCCAATGATGTCTATTTGGAAATGGTCGAGAAATGCGATGTCTATGTAGGGATATTGGGAAATGAGTACGGAAAACCGGACTCAAACGGAATGAGCCCGACAGAACAAGAATATCAGCTCGCTCGGGATAAAGCAAAATATCGAATCATTCTCGTAAAGGGAACGAACGATTCCGCGCGGGATGAACGAATGACCGCATTAATTCACAAAGCGCAAAACGAACTTATTCGCAAGCGGTTTTCCGATCCATCTGAACTTATTGCGCTTTTATATGCCAGTCTTGTGGATTATATGGAACAACAACATATCATCACTTCCGATCCGTTTGATGCAGCTCTAAATATGGAAGCATCGGTTGACGATATCGACTCTGAAAAGGTGGCATGGTTTCTGAAAAAAGCTCGCGAAGAACGTAACTACCCGCTTTCCGTAAATACTCCCCCTGTTGATGCACTTCTCCATCTCAATCTTATGCATCAAGATCGCCTAAAGAACAGCGCCCTCTTGTTGTTTGCTAAACAGCCTCAGCGGTTCTTTATTCAGGCGGAAACGAAGTGTCTTCATTATCACGGAACTATAGTTGCAAAACCAATTCCTTCATACCAGATATTCAAAGGAACAGTATTTGATCAGGTTGATGCAGCTGTCGATTTTGTTCTCTCGAAACTCAATCGCTCTGTAACACCAAAAAACAATTCTCCATCAAGCGCTGTAGAATACGAAATTCCATATAAGGCTATCCGTGAGGCAATTGTGAATGCTGTAGCCCATCGCGATTATACTTCTAATGCCGCGGTGCAGGTATTGGTTTTAGCCGACCGCGTTGAAGTGTGGAACCCGGGTGCACTTCCAACTGGACTCTTACCGGAATCACTGCGTAAATCCCATTCTTCTATTCCTAAAAATCCTATGCTGGCAGATCCTTTATATCTGACGCATTATATTGAAAAAGCCGGTTCTGGCACATTGGATATAATCGCTCTTTGTTTAAAAGCTGAATTACCAGAACCCGATTTCAGACAGGATGGGGGACAATTTGTCGTTACACTATGGCGCGACTGGATAACAGATAAAGTATTAGATCAAATTGACCTGAATGAAAGACAGAAAAAGGCTATTGTCCATATTAAGCTTTCCGGAAAAATCACAAACAGGGAATATCAAAAGCTAACAAGTGCAATGGTGAGAACAGCTGCACGTGATTTGGATGATCTTGTTCAAAATAATATTATCAAAAAAGTCGGCTCTACAGGCCGGAATGCCCATTACATACTTCAAAAAAAACAGGTCATAAACAGGACACAAAAATCCCCGAAGTCCCTCGGTGATCCTAAACAGGACATAAACAGGACAAACAGGACATCAGAAAAAAAGGTGGGAACAGGGTTTGCAAAGAGCTCAAAGAAATCTTTGCGAATTGCAACAAGCAACAAGCCTTTGAAGTCGTCTAAAACTCTAAAAACAAATTCTGCGAAGAAATCTCCCAAAAGGTTACATAAAAAGAATGGTAAAAAACAATGAAATCACGCGGAATCTTTTTACTAATGGTGGCTGATTTCACAAATGTAGAGGAAATGTTCCGTGGAAGATAAAAAGAAGAAGATTACGAAAAAAGATACTATTGGGAGGATTCCATGGAGAGATAACGCTTTCTCTATGGCAACTCTATATTCCATTCTGACAGCAATGGTAGGCGTCCTATTGGCAGTTATAATTCCAGACACTGAAATAAAAAACGATTGGTATTGGCCAATTACATTATTAGCTATCTCTTTTATTTGCTTTGTTTGGGGAACAGAGAAATTGAGCGATGCTCTAGACGAAGATGATGTAGATAAATATCTTGCTTGGTTTCAGGTCTACAATTTTGGAGTCATTATGATGTTTTTTGGAATGGCCACCTATATATTTTTACATTATCACTTACAAATTTGTGGCAGTGGCATTTTCGTTTTTTTAATAGCCCTTATTGCATCATCGAAATGGATAAAGGATTTTTATGATATGATTTTTGACACGAGGGAAAAATACGACAGCTATAAAGAAGAATTAAAAGGCAACATAGAGCCAGAGAAAGATTGGGATAGGATAGTGAGACTTCATCAATTTGTTAGGCGAATATTTCATGGATAAAGCAAGGACAATCAAATTTAAAAATGTTATCGTAGAATTACGACCCTCAAAGATTGCCAAGGATGGGGTTGGTGTATTCGCAGTGACAAAAATTAAAAAAGGGATGCGAGTTTTTGAAGGGGTTCATCTAAAATATTTTAATGATTTGGCTCCATGGACGATTTACAATCACTTGCCAAAATCAACGCAGCACAAAATCATGTCATTTTGTGTTGGTACTCCCGATGGCTTTATCCCTCCGGACAATTATGACTTTAATAGTCTTTCCATCGAATGGTATTTGAACCATTCTTGTGACGGAAATATTGGCTTTGATAGTGTAGGTGATTTTATAGCTATCAAAACTATTAATCCGGGAGATGAATTGGCTTATGATTATGGACTCGTTGAGTCTAATCCAAAATTTAGAATGCGATGTAATTGTAAAGCATCTAATTGCCGCAAAAATATCACTGGTAATGATTGGCAGATATTGAAAAACGATACCCAAAAATCAATATTTATGCATCCATATTTGAAAAACAAAAAATATGACTATCGCTAATTTGACAACTGATATAAAAGAAATGTTATCGGAAATTCACAAGGCTGCAAAAAAAGCCGAAAACATTCCTAACCGGCAGGAAGCAGCATTAAGGGAGCTTGTGGCTCCGTTGTGGGATGGTTATATACGGTCAAAAAGAATCAATCTCAATTTTCAACCACGCGATGAACGTCAGCTTGCCAACGGAAGAGCAGATACAGTATTCAATCAATTAATATTGGAGTATAAGAAACCCGGAGCAATCAAGGAAAACAACGAGAAAAACAGAAAGCTTATCGACCAAGTGAAGCATTATATCGAGGACCTTGCAAAGGAAGAACGATGGAAAGAAGAACGCTTGCTTGGTGTAGTTTTTGATGGATATTATTTTCTTTTTGTTCGTAAAGTAGGAAGATGGATTGAGGAAGAGCCGCTGAAAGTGTCTGTGGAAAGCATTGAGCGCTTTCTTCTGACATTGGAAAAACTGACAACTAAGGCTGCCCTCGTTCCCGACAATCTCATCCGTGATTTCGCTGTCGGTGCAGGCTCACTCAATTACATTGCTTCCAACACAATCAAGGCATTCTACTTTGCCCTCACCAAGAACGTAGATGCGAAGGTCAAAGTCTTCTTCGAGCAGTGGGCGCTCCAGTTTGCCGAGGTTCATGGCGCCATCGAGAATAAAAAGTTCGATGCAGAAACTCTTTTCAAATCGTACGGCTTCAAGAAGGATGAGCAGAAGGATTTCGATTTCCTGGCATTCTTCTTTGCGCTTGATACCTACTACGCCTCACTGATGAAGCTGCTTGCGTATCAGGTTGTCGGATTCTATACTCTCAAAAACATCTCAGGGCTAGTACTTGCTGAATGGGAAAAACTAGACTCCGCTGTCCTGAAGGAAAAGCTGGCAGAACTTGAGGAGGGTGGAATTTTCCGTTCGCTCGGTATCCGAAACTTCCTTGAAGGGGATTTGCTCTCATGGTATTTGAACGACTGGAATGACCCAATCGAGAAAGCAATCCGTGGCATCATTGAACGGCTCAACCAGTACGACCCTGAAACAATGGAATTGGTGCCCGACGAGACCCGTGACATTCTCAAGAAGCTCTACCAGTTCCTCGTACCGAAACAGATTCGACACGATCTCGGAGAATATTACACACCAGACTGGCTTGCCGAACGCACGCTCAATCAGGTTGGATATGGTGTGAAGGAAAAAGACCTTCTCAAGAAAAGGCTGCTCGATCCGGGATGCGGCTCTGGCACATTCGACATCCTGGCGATCAAGCGAGCAAAGGAGCACGCACGCCTATACGGTATTGATCCCGCTGAAACACTGGATTTGATCACAAAGAACATCGTTGGTTTCGATCTTAACCCGCTTGCTGTTATCTCAGCACGAACTAACTATTTGTTAGCTATTGCGGACTTGTTGAAGTACAAGAAGGGTGAAATCACTATCCCCATTTATCTCTGCGACAGCATCAACCCGCCGAGCGCAAAGCATCAGGATGATCTATTCGATAAGGAAGCCGGACACTATCAGATTTCCACCAGCGTGGGACTCTTCCGTTTCCCTGAAGCGCTTGTGCAAAAAGCATTGATTCAAAAAGTAACCGTGATGCTGGAAGAGAGCGTGAAGAAGAAGCAGACGACCAAGCTGTTCCTCGACCGTGTGCACACAGAGCTAAAAACTGAACCAAAGGACATGAAGAAGTTCGACCTTGTCCTTGGCGAGACATACGAGAAGCTTGTTGAGCTAGAGCAGAAAGGCATCAACGGTATTTGGGCGAGGATTATCAAGAACGCCTTTGCTCCTCTGTTTGTCGGACAGTTCGATTTCATCGTTGGCAATCCACCGTGGGTGAATTGGGAAGATTTACCACAGAGTTATCGTGACCAAACAAAAGTGCTTTGGCAGAACTACGGTTTATTTTCGCTTAGTGGACAGGAAGCAAGAATGGGCGGCGGCAAGAAAGACATTTCGATGCTGATGATGTACGTCGCCATAGACAAATATTTGAAAGACAAGTGCAAGCTCTGTTTCGTGATTACACAAACACTTTTCAAGACGCAAGGGGCGGGAGACGGATTCAGAAGATTTCGGCTTGGACAGACAGGATCGTTTTTTAAAGTCGAGCAACTCGATGATATGGTAGCGTTACAGCCCTTCGAAGGCGCAACAAATCGCACGGCATTGGTTCTTGTGATGAAAGGCGAGAAGACGAAGTATCCATTGCCATACACGCTTTGGAGGAAGAAAGAGAAAGGTGCGATCGAACTGGACTATACATTTGAGGAAGCAAGCGAAGCGACGGTTCGATCAAACCTCAAAGCTCAGCCTGTTGGCGATAGTGAAACGTCACCGTGGATGTCAGCGAAGCCAAAGGCACTGATCGCAATTGAAAATGTTCTTGGTAAAGCGAGCTATCAAGCGTACGAAGGCATTAATACGGGTGGTGCGAATGGAGTATATTGGGTGAGAGTAATCTCGAATAATTCAAAAACAGTGAAAATCGAGAATCAAAATACTGTCGGCAAGCGAAAAGTTGAAGGTGTAGTCGCAGAGGTTGAAACAGATTTGATCTTTCCACTCTTACGTGGTCGAGACATCGAGAAATGGAAAGCAAACTCCTCTACGAGTATCATCATTAGCCAGGACCCAAAAACAAGGACTGGGTATGAAGAAAAATGGATGCGTTCGAAATTGCCGAAGACTTACTTGTATTTCAAACAATTCGAGGGAGTCTTATGGGAAAGACAAAGCAGTTCCGTTCGAGCTTTGATGGAGAGAGGCGCATTCTACTCAATGTTCGCTGTCTCCGATTACACCTTCGCCCCATATAAAGTGGTATGGAAGGCTCTTGCAAATGGAAGCCAAGCTGTTGTTGTCGGTTTAGCACCCGTTGCTGGTGAAATGAAGGTCGTTGTTCCAGAACATAATACAATGTTTGTTTCATTTCAGACTGATGATGAAGCACATTTTTTTTGTTCACTCATTAACTGTTCAATCTCAAGTTTCATAATCACAGCCTACATTGCTTTATTTTATTCTGCGCACGTTCTTGAAAACATCAAGATTCCGAAGTACGACCCCAAAAACGAAACGCACAAAGATTTATCCCACCTTTCCAAACAATGTCATGAGAAAGTTGCTGCTGGCATTAGTGTAAGTGATTTCGAAGAACAGATTGATGAGCTTGCCGCTGAACTGTGGGACCTGAATAAGGAAGAACTCAAGGACATCAAAGACAGTNNGAGGGCGCCGTTGAAGAGATGACCTTTGTTGGCGAAGAAGAACGAGACGATACGAAACTTTCGGGCGATAATCTTCTGATTGAAAACTCGCTTGAAATTCCTAAGCCAACATGGAAGTACCGCTCCGTTGAACCCATTGAAAGAAGCACGAATCATTTCTTTAGATATTTTCTTGATGGTTCGTATCGTCACTACTTCCTTGCTACGGGTCTTGAACACGATAGGGCAACTCCCATCTTTCTTGCTCAGATCGCCATTGTTATTCTTGAGCGGGACAAAGACGGAAAACTCAGCATTGTTCCGGATTTCAAACGCCATCAATGGTTTCTTCTCCTTGCCAAATGCAGAATTTCTGACGCTGCGTGGGAGCGGATCCAAGAATCGACGAAGGAAGCCAAGGTAAACATTATCATCAGAGATTTAGCGGAGATGGATGCATTTAGCGGCGACTTCAGCGATGCCCAAGACTTACGGGAGCGTGGACGCAGCAAGACCCGCCACTTAATGAGCACGATGGAGTTCGACATCGTGAAGGAGTTCAAGGAAAAGTTACCGGATCACTGGATGATAAAAGATGGACTTGTTTCGTTTGGCAAGTATGGCGGGGGAATGCAAAGTACGAAAGTTATTGGAGTGGCAAAGAATTTTACAAGTGTGCAGAAGTTTTATTCTCATGNNTCATGGAGGCAAAGCAAAAGAGAAGCAAAGTGTGGTCTCGCTGTTAGGCGAGCTTCCACCATATCACCGCACCACCGCATACGAGGGATACGGAGGGAAAACAGCATTCTGGTATCTTCGCCTTCGGCAATCTCAACAAGTCCTCTATCCGCTATTCGGAGTTATTAAAGTTGAGATTCCCATTCTTCCTGAACAGCCACTAACGACGGAACTATTAGATGAAATTTCCGGTGCATTGCTGGCAGAGCGATTCGTTACACCATACGGCTCGGATGACCGGTGGCATTCACACCTCTATCCAATTTATCAGGCTGAGCACGCTTCAAAGCAGCGATTCTATTCCACTGATGTTATTCAAGGTTGTATCAGCAACGCATTAAGGAGTCAGCGCAAATGAGCGATAAAAAAGAAAACCCGGTTATTGGCAGAACTTCTGCAACGGACCGTGACGCGAACACTGCGGACAAGTTCAACTATTGGATCACTTCGAATGTCATCGTGAATCCGTTCGACATCGTTGAGTCCGAACATTTCAAAGATAGCAAGACATACGGTCTTGTCACGAACCTCGAGCATCGGACAGACGCTGCTAGCCATCTTGCAAATTTCGTCTCTAACAACTTTGGCTCGGTTTCCGAAGACCCTAACACGCCAAGAGTTGGTGCAACACTGGCAAAAGTCAACGTGATGATGAATGACGGAGGCGGGAAGAAACCAGACGGCACATACAAAGACGGCATCTATATGCCAGTCGAGAACGAGAAGAATGTCAGGTTTGCTGAAGAATCCGGCATCCACGCTGCCCTCGGCATTGACACAATGAAGGAAGAGAATCGCATCCCGGCAGGTCTCATCAAAATGAGCAATGAAGTTGAAGCGGTCGTGTATCTCGACAAATCCTATGTTATAGGACCTGAATCCGCCCACGTGAACATCTCGGGCATCAGTGGTTTAGCAACCAAGACAAGCTATGCGATGTTTCTGCTTCAATCTATTCTCCAGAAGATTGATCCCACCGAGGTTGCTGTCATAATCATGAACGTCAAGCACGGCGACTTATTGAAAGTTGACGAGCCACCAGTAAAGTTAGACGAAGGACAGAAAGCGCTTTGGCTAAAGCTCGGCCTTGAGCCGAGGCCGTTTCAGAATGTTCACTATTATTTACCACGAGGCAAAAATGGTGAAGCAAACAGTTTTGTTCGACCGAGACAATCCCGACTCTACGCTTACGAATTGAATGATTGTGCAGAGAAACTTGATCTCCTCTTTTCAAGTATACCAGATCCAACGGAGACAATAGACTCATTAGTTGGTGAGATTGCGAGCGGTTTGGTGAACAAGACGGCAAAGTCACCATGGGCGAAAGTTCAGGATTGGTTAAGCTTGCTTGATGGTGAACCACTTGCTGACGCTGGCAAGTCGAAACCTATCGGGGATGTCAAAGCCAGTTCCGTTGGAAAATTCCGTCGCCATCTTCGACGGATGGTCAAGACCAGATCAACTGGTATCTTCACAGATCGTCGTGGGCGAAATGAAGATCACCTTGCTGATGCAATTCGAAAAATCGAAGGCGGTCATACATACGTTGTGGACATAGCGAAACTCCAAGACCACGAACAAGCGTTCGTTTTTGGAGACATTATCAGAACAGTATACGAGATGTTTGCTGAGTCAGATGAAACGCTCAACCTCCCGAAGAAAGTGCTCATCTTTGTGGATGAGTTAAACAAGTATGCGCCCGCTGGTGTGAAAGATTCTCCATTGATTGAGCAGATTCTTGATATCTCAGAAAGGGGTCGTTCACTTGGGGTTATTCTCATTTCGGCACAGCAATTTCTGAGTGCTGTACACCCAAGAGTCACTGGAAATTCGGCAACAAAAATTCTAGGACGAAGCACATCAAGCGAGGTCATGCAACCGGACTACAGGTTCCTCGATCAGGACTTGAAGTTATCTGTCACTAGACTCTCAAAAGGAGAGCTATTAGTGCAACACGCTGTCTTTCGTCAACCAGTGAAGATCATGTTTCCGATGCCTGCGTACAAGCAAGACTAGATCAATGAAACCTGATATATCAGAGTTTTCATATGGATTTGCTGTAGTTGATGAATTGATTAATTGGAGAGGATTGAATCTCACAGCAGTACCAATATATCCATCTTTATATGAAGAAGGGCAAGCTGGAAAGGGCTACGATGTCAGATTGGACACGCCTCATCTTCCTTTGTTTCTTCAATTCAAACTCTCTCACTGTATGATCCGGAAAAATGCATTTGAATGTAGATTTCTAGGATTTAATGTTCCGTTCTATAGAATGAAGATAAGATCTTCCTACTTTTCCAATCAACATGAATCTTTATTAAACCTTGAAATGATAGGTAATCAAGTTTATTATGTGGCACCTTTTTTTTATCTACCGGGTGAATTAAACAATTATTATTTAAATCGGAGAATATGCAATAATTCCATATTTGTTAGGCCGACTGCGATAGGTCCGCTTCCTGACCAAGGTTCTCATTGTGTTTCTTTCGAAAATACTCAATATGGATATTTTTGCTCTGAACCGCATAAAATAGATGCAAAATTTGACTGGGAATCATTTACAGATTTGATTAAAGAAGCATTTAACAACGACAATAAGCTATACACGCGAGATCGTTATAGTTACCTTGCTAATAATATGATCGAGATAGTTAGTGGGTTGAAAACACGTAAGTCGGTCGATTTCAAGGAACTTCCGATAAAGATGTCGCCTTTACGCCAAGTTGCATATTTGGCAAGAACATTTTTCAATTGTGAATTTCTAATCATTTCAAGTAAATAGAAATTATGAATAAGATGAGTTAGGGAAGGAGTTGGAAGTGGAGGCTGAAGAATGAAGGAAATGAACTCAAGCTCGAAGGGAGTTACACTCCTGACGTGACAATTGATGCATTGATGAAGAAATAGCAGGAATAAATTGTTTTAGGGCTGTGCTTATAAGATACCTGCGCAATATTATTTTAATAATATGGATAAAGCTGAAAACATTGTTCTATTTAGAAGTGGTTCAATAGTGTCGAGCCTTCTTGGTGCATTTGGCAGATCACTTAAAGAAACACGATTGACTTCACTATTGGGTTTTCTTATTTCTTCAGACCCCATTGCATTTAGTAATTTCTGGAATATAGATATCCCAATTTTACAAGTATCATTAGAATCTTATCATATTACTTCAAAAGAAGCAGGCCGATCAGACATCATCTTAAAAACGAAACGAGGTAATATTGTTATAGAAGCCAAAGTAGGCCATCATAATCCATTGAGGCAATCACAAAAGTATCCTGCTTATAAAAGAATATTACTTACAAATCATATCCCTTCTACTTCTGATCGCAAACATCGCAATATTAAATATACTAATTGGGATCAGCTCTCAAAGTTCTTACGAGACATCTCAAAACGGAAAACCAATTACATAAATTTTCTCTGTAATGATATAATCAAATATATGGAGACTCACTCTATGATACAAAAAAAAGAATCTGTTGAAATCTATGCCAGAGAAATTAACAACGAGTACACCCTAAATTTATTTTTGAAAGCTCGAATATATGGATGTTACTTTCAAAAAAGTAGTAAACTTGCAGAAGCCTTATATTTTTCACCACATTTTGGCAAGTCTATTGCTCGAAACCACCCAGGAGTTACTGCAGGCATTAGTTACATTGCAAAGATTGAACATATAGAAGTTATGGATTCCTGGAAAGACTTCATTGCAGCAGTAAAACTTATTCGGGGCAAAGTATGGCTAAACTCACATAAACAGTATTTGGATGTTATCCATCGTGAATGGAATTGGAAAAATAGAAAACTTAGAAGCATGCTATTTTTAGGAGAACCAAGATTAGTTTTCAATCCTGCCGTGAAAAAAAACAATTTGCAAAAGGGAAAAGGATGGTTAAGCAAGAGAATGTTCTCGTTTGATGAGCTATTTGCGGGATGGAGTAAATAGAAATCTTATACGATATCAAGTACCGTATGGGCAAAAACAGTGAAGAAGAAGGGGTAATAAGAATCTATGATTTCGTATTTGGATTCAACTGGTTTTGAAAAATTATTACCCCAAAGTTTTTTGAACAAATCTTTTCAATTTGATTTGTCAGGATTAAAGTTTGTCAAACCACAGGGAATCGTTGAATTTCTTTTACTTATTTTCCATTTGAATAGTTTAGGAAAAAAAATCACAATCATTGCACCACACAATACCCAAGTATTAGATTATTTACACAAAATAAGATTCTACAATGAGGTAAAAGAAATAGTTGAATTCACAAACTTACATGATAAGTATTTGACCGAAGAAGGATGTCCAACATCAACAATGCAAGCGTTGACTCGAGTGAAAACTCATGATGATGTACGTCCAGTAGTTGACAAATTCGCAAGATATTTATCTGATGAACTGATGTTTAATGAGGATATTGTTAATGAACTATGGTCTGTGATGGTTGAGCTAATTGAAAATATTCCACACCATGCCTACCCTACTAATGAAAAGTTTCCAATCGATGAAGGCTTCGTTAATATTCAATATTTACCCAATATGAAGAAAATATATTTTTCCGTTGGCGATCTAGGCATAGGAATAAAAGAGAGCGTCAATCGAGCAAAGTACTATACACTAACTTTTAAATCAGATTCATCCGTATTAAAAACCGTCATGACGTCAGGAATTTCTAGTAAGGGTGGAATTAGAGGGGGCGGTATTTATGTAACTTCAGAAAAAGTGAAACAGTTTAACGGATGGATAATGATTCGATCACATACTGGTTATGCCGTACAAGATCCTCGCGGTAATATCAAAACATTAGATGGTCTGAATTATCTTCCTGGTACTCAGGTGTCTATCCATATTTCACCAATTTCCATTTGATCTTGACATTAAGTAGAAAAACCCCTATACTTAACCAGTAGACAGTTAAGTAATGATGGACTTATGTATATATTTGATTTTAAAAAACAATTCGATATAGAGCGGCTTGGTACGGAGCAAGAGGGCGAAGCTCATTTTAAAATATTAAGGACATTTATTTTAAATACTCCCGAAACGGCTAACATTGTTTTCGAACTCTCTGGAATGACGGTGTTCAGTCATTCATACGCAAAACAAACAATCGCCATGCTTTGTAATAAGTTATATGAAGGCAATTTTCAGAAACGGCACTTTTTTATTAAAACCAAGGATAGATCAAAGGTTGAGGATCTGGAAAAAGCAATGGAGAAAGTTGCGAAGCCTATTCTATCGACTACAAGTTCAAATATCAATAATTTCTATGAGAATTATTTTGTAATTGGTCCCCTGGCTCTAAATTTGAAGTATGCGTTGGAAATTTTAATTCAAAAGAAGAAAATAACAACTGGCGAATTAGCGAAGGCATCAAGTGAAAGCAGTATTCAGAATGCTAGTAACAAGCTTCGTAAACTTGAAGCACTAAAATTAATTGAAAGAACAACTCCAAGCGATAGATCAGGCAATGTGTTGTCAGGCAGAAGAATTGAAGTAATATAAAATTTTTTACACCATACTTAACCATTTATTGGTTAAGTATTAAACAATCAAAAACAAACAAAAGGAGTAACAAAAATGGAAAAACAAAACGAACACAAACACGATCAGGAACATGAACACGAAAAAGTTCATAAACTTGAGCAAGAAGCTGAAAAGCTTAACAGAGAAGCTCATAAGCTTGAGCATGAGGCTGAAGAGCTTGAAAAAGATGCCCATAAGCTTGAACACAAAGCGGAAGAATTAAAAGAAGAAGCAGAGAAGCTTGAGCATGATTCCCATGGACAAGGTCATGGTCGCGAACATGGTCAGGATCATGAACACGAACGAGAACACGATGATATAGTTAAGATTACAATCAATGGAACCAAATACGACATCCATCGTGGCAAACACACCGTTGTTGAATTAAAAGCGCTGGCTCACATCGCAGCCGCCGATGAATTTAATCAGGTCATCAATGGAATATTAACTCCTCTTCCCAATGATGGTGTTGTCGATATCAATGGTGGTGAATTATTCGCAAGCAATGTTCCAAGCGGTGGTTCTTCGTGGAGGTAATGATGGATAACTTTGAAGGGCAGATGAGTGAATTGAAGAACTCTTTTCCGGATAAGGACATAAAGGTATATGACGAAGCAGGAATCGCTTATATCATGATTCCTGCCGTTATGTTGCCGGAAACTTGCAACCCGAACTTAGTAGATCTACTGTTCTGTCCTACTCAACGGGACGGATATCCTTCCCGTTTATTTTTTAGTGAAAAAGTGATATCGAAGACCGTTCGTAACTGGAATACAGATACAGTTATTTTGGGAAGACCATGGCATGCTTTTTCATGGAAATTAGTTGTGAATGACAATCTTTTAAAAATGATTTTAGGACATCTACGGGCATTAGAATGAATATAATTATCAGAATTAGCCGGACTCTTGATACAGAAATACGGAATAATTTAATTAGGCCGCATCCGTTTGCAATGGAAAGAATCGGATTTGTTAGTGGTGTTCATTCTAATATAGAACATAATGAATGTTTGATCGTTCTAAAAAAATATTATCCAATCGAGGATAGTGATTATATAGAAGATTCTACTGTTGGAGCGCGCATCAATGGGAATGCCATCCGAAAAGCTATGCAACTCATAATGGATACCCATGAGGGAATGTTTCATGTCCACATACATCCATTTAATTATTTCCCATCTATGAGTAAGACAGATAAGATCGGAATACCGCCTGTGATAAAAAGCCTTTGCAATGTAGATAGAAGTGTGTTAAACGGATGCATTATAATGAGTAATTCCCATCAATGCGCCTATGTCTATGTCCCAGATGTAGGGCTAATCACTACAAATAAAATAAGAGTTATAGGGTTCCCATTTTCATTAAATATATGAGGCTTATGATGAATCGTTTCGATAGACAGAGTTTTCTCGGTAAAGATTCTCAAAAGAAGATTGAATCATCAAAAATAGCCATAATAGGGTTGGGAGGAGGGGGATCGCATATTGTTCAACAGTTGGCGCATATCGGATTTAAACATTACGTGATATTAGATCCGGACAGAATAGAAGATACTAATCTCAATCGTTTGATTGGCGCCACTATTGATGATGTTGATCAGTCGCGATATAAAATAGAAATTGCACAACGGGTTCTTAAAAATTTGTGCCCTGATGCTAAAATAGAAGCATTCCCAAATAAATGGCAAGAGCAACTTAATGCTCTTAAAAAATGTGATATCATATTCGGATGTATCGATAGCTTTATACAGCGAAGAGACCTTGAGGGCTTTTCAAGACGGTATTTGATCCCATACATTGATATAGGTATGGATGTCCATTCTGTCCCCGATTGTCCTCCAAGGATTGCTGGCCAAATAATTCTTTCAATGTCCGGGTGTGTGTGTATGCAATGTATGGGTTATTTAACGGAAAAAACATTGGCTATTGAAGGAACAAGATACGGCGACGCCGGATCACATCCTCAAGTTGTGTGGTGCAATGGTGTACTTGCTTCCACGGCAGTCGGTTTAGCGGTTGATCTTATCACTAATTGGTCATCCTCATTGAAAGAGGCCGTATTTCTATCGTATGATGGAAATACAAACACAATTTCTCCGGATAATCGATGGCAGTATATTAAAAATAATGTATGCCCGCATTATTCGCTTGAAAACGTTGGAGAAGTAAAATAAGGAGATAGTAGATAGGAAGTTAACTCATGAACTATGTGCCCGTAGATGATGTCAAAATGTTGTCACAAACAATCACTTGACTCAAAGGGTTGAATTTGTAAAGAAATAAAAATTCCCAAAGTAGCTGTAACTACCTTGGGGAGTCACTCACAGTCTCTCCTATGATTTAATTCATAGCTTGCACGAGAGATGCCTTGCGCGCTATTGTGTATATAATTTAATACTCGCCTTGGCCAGATGCAAGATGTCTTCCTCAATCATTCAAAGGATAAAACCTATGAAAACATCTCCTTGGTACTCAACCAGACCCGGAGAAACGGTACATCACGATAACACGTCTTGCACTGAAGGCAATAACATTGAAAGTTATTACCGAAAACCGGGCACAGGGGGCTTGCCACTTTGCAAGCATTGCGAAAAATTAGATAAAGAAGGTAAATAATATCTAATCTTTCCACTTGGTGGGAGAAAGTGTAATCTCTCACCAAGTCCCTTGAAGTATATGAAAAACACACCTTTCTTTCAAAATCCAAACACCTTTTTTATCTTCAGTGCTATATAAATTCCTCTGGTTTTATTGTAATGCGAAAAAAGAGATAGCGGATGCTGGCAAGAATATCCCTTGGTAAAAATCAACGCTGTATCAATATAGATTTGTGCCTGTTCGCCACTTCGTGGCTTCGTTCGTGTGCGGTTCAGTGTGTATACATTTGGTATAATAATCGAACCGCATCCCTCGCCGCAACCCTGCCCGCCGTGATTTACCTTTTGGCGGGACTCACTCACAAGCACTCATTTGGTAAGTGACACAACTCCCGTGAACACGGTAGTAAGTGCGATTGCTCATCACGCGGCACATACACACTCAGCGAGAATTCTTTAGCTCTTATTGAATCGCTTCGTGTGCAAGTGCCTTTTCAAAAGCAAAACCACTATTTCTAAAATACATACTACATCTGAATCATGACCGCTTTATTTGAAATATATTCTCAGTTAAATCTTTGACCTCGTCAAGGGCAAGCCGTCCCGCTTGAAAGACGTAGCGAGACTCTAAATCGTGAACGCTCGCAATCATCTCGCTCCACTCATTCGTAAACTCATTCCGTTCCGCTCAATCATTGTTCGCTAAAATATTTCAGCCTACGGCTGACCCCTACGGGGTTTCACGACCCTTGACTTCGGTCATAAACTTTAAAAAACGATCTCTATCAGCGGTCATGATTTTTTTTTCATGAACCAATGGAGGTCGTTATGCAACAAAATTCACTCAATTCACAATTTCAATCGTATTCCAACACCCTGTATGCAGCAGCTTCCAGAATGCTGGATAAACGCAATCCTCAATACGAGGATAAAGTTCAAGACCTTGTCATACTTGCATATGAAGAATTCAAGAGAAAAGCCGATCAAGGTACAATCATGAGTCTCCCGCTTCTCATTCACTTTATGAAGTTGCGAAAGCCGGAAGTCCAGCTTGAAATGAGAGGGTATTCCCGCACACACAAGAAAGACGTGTTCAACAAACGGAACTACTACGAGGGAAAATTGGAATTGTATTCTATCAACAACCCAATAAAAAACGAATCAGAAGAAACGTTCGCTGAATCAATAAAAGATGAAAACAATCTTGAGGAAGAAATATTCTTTCAACTCGAATTTCAGCAAAAACTTGCATCGTTGCACACCAACGAGCAAACCATCTTGCAAATGAAAATGAACAGATATAATGACCACGAGATTGCACAAGCAATGTGCATACAGACAAGCACGGTAAAAATAGCACTTCAAAATATAGCTCCAAAGATGATGGAACAGAAAACCGTTCAATGTGAACTGCCATTCCAACTGGAATTAGCAAACGAAGTGTAGCTAAGTCCATTGTTGGAATGTGCATCCCGCAATGCTTTTGTGCGGGATCATTCCCACCTCAGCGAAGTCCTGCGAGAGCAATCTTTCAGGACTTTTCCTTTTTATCCTAAGCCCGCGAAATCGATTGAAGTGAACCAGCCCAAATTAGATGAATTCTCATTCCTTGAACATATCTAACCATAAACGAAATATTTATCATATCTACAATCTCAGTTCATCCTTGAGATAACACATTTCGATTTCGCAAGCGTTTCTTTCTGTCACTTTCTTTGCGCTCAAAGAAAGTGACGCTATGCTCATTTCTCTTTTGGTATAACACGACTGTAAATCATACGCCCGCACAAAGTGGCGGAAGAAGTAACACAACATAAAGGAGTTTTATCATGAGTTTTCAAAAAGAGTTTCTGCAAATACAGGAAGGTCGAATTGCAGACGTTACCTTCTTGTTTCCTACCGGATTGAAAAAGGAAGGTAATTTCGGACCGTATTTTCTGTATACGGTCAAACACGAGGAAAAGGAAAAATTCCTCAAGGTCACAGAGCGACTTGAAAAAGAGTTGCGAAAAATGAATATCAAGACCAAGCAGGTATACAGCTTATTCAAAGAGACCATTCACCCGCCTAAAGGCGAGCCATACACACTCCTCCGCATTGTGGAAGGAAAGAATCCGGAACCTGTACAAACTCCAGCACCACAGCAACCAGCAGCAGTCCAACCACAAAAGGTACAGGTTCAAGATGTCAATTTCACCGGTGACAAACAGGTCATGCACCAATCCATTCTCGATGCCGTTGACATCACGAAAGCTATCGGAGGAGTTGACTGGAGAAACACGGACATTGAAAAAATCGGTGTCTCATTGTTTCTTTCCCGCACCGGTCAACTTACTACCGAGCAGGTTCTTTCAAACGGCAACGGTAAAAAGCCCCGAAAGGTGAAGGAAACACCAAAAGCAGAAGCATCACATTCACTTGTTCCCGTTGATGCAGTGCCGTCCAACGGAAATGGCAAAGACGACGACTTGCCGTATTAATTTAAAAATGTCACTGGCTCGCTTGCAAAACAGGCAAGCCATTTTCTTAATAAGAATAATTGGAAAGAATCAAAACTATGAACGACACACTTTATGAAATCACCCGAGAACTTGTTCTTCTCAATAACTATGAAGAACCGGAACTTCCCGAACCTCAAAACGGAGAAGACAGACTTGAACTTTTCCGCCAAGCCCTCGACAATCTCAATATGAAGTTTCTCGACAAGGTCACGAACATCGTCAAGTTCATCAAAAACCTTGAATACTATCGCGATGCAGTTGCAACCGAGGCAAAGCGTTTGAGCGATCGGAAACGTTCATTTGAGAGCCGAATTGACTGGCTCAAGAACTATGTCAAAACAACTATGGAGGTTACACAAAGTGAGAAAATCAAATATTCCTTATTCACGATTTCCGTGGGAAAAAGTCAACCGTCCGTTGAAGTCATTGACATTGAAAAGGTCGATGCTCAATTCATCAAAGTTAAAAAGGAAGTGGACAAGACAAAAATTCTTGAGCAGGTGAAAGCCACCGGAGTCATTCCCGACGGTGTCAACATAAATCACGGAACACATCTTATCATTCGATAGACCGACCCCAAAAGGCATTCCATAAAACGGAATGCCTTTTTTATCCTTTCCCGAATACCCCCAGCGTTTTTCAACTATCCACTTTTTGGTATAACACTTCCACACTACACCACTAAAAGGAGTCGTTACAATGGAAATGAAACGTTCACGGGTTACCGATGAATTGCTCAACGGACAATCTGAAAATATATTTACTTCAAAGAATTCCCTTCAAAAGGGATTGCAACAATATTTCACGCCCACAAAGATTGCACAGTTCGCCAGCGAAGTCATTGAAGCAGAGAACAACGCTGTCGTAGTTGACTTGACCGCAGGAACTGGAAATCTTCTCAAACCATATGCAGAGCAGAACGATTCTGCACTCTGTTTAGGAATTGAACTTGACAAGTCCAATATCCCCACGCATACGGAGAATATGAAAGTTGCCAACGCCGATCTTTCAAAGGTGTATCCCTATCTGAAAGCCGTTGACTTCAAAGCCGACATCGTTGCATTGAATCCACCGTTCTCTCTCTTTTGGGAACTGCCTGAGCTTACTGGAAACCCTGACAAGAAAATCGAAAGCCAGAAAGCAACAATCCTAATCGGCTATGAACTTCTTTCCATCTTAGGTGCTGGATATTTTATTGCATCCCGCTCGACCTTTGAGAAGTCATTGAACACCGACACGCGAATCATGCAGAGAGTCTTTGCAACGATTAACATGCAAAATCTATTCTTGCCCTATTCAAATGTAGAATCAACGCTTTGTTTCTTCTCTAATGATGTCGCAGAGAAGCATGTTGAAATATATGCGAGTTCAATCGACTTCAATCAAGGCAACATTGACGAAATACTGGAAAAGGAACGCGACCAACTTCACAGGTTTATTGATTCAAAACGTGTCTATATCATTACCAACAATCAAGATGAAGAGAAGAAAGATAAATATGAACGATTCAAAGCGGCACTTGCTGAGTACAAACGCCAGCAGTCCAAGAAAGCGCAAACTTACAACATCGAAATCAAGAACGGCAAGTTTTCAGTTTCGCTTTCCAATTATCAATATTTCATCATCAATACAAAACTTTCTGAGGAGGAACAATCACTCATTAACGAAATGAAGGGCGTAGCTCTTTCCTACTTTGCATTCAATACACAAGCGAGGAAGTTGCTCACAAAGGTTGTTGACCAGGACAAGCTTTTAACCATAAGCCCAAATGCAAAGCAAGCGATTGAGAAAGCAATTCAAAAGGCAGATTTTACCATAACGCCGTTCTATTCTCTAAAGCCGCAACAACGGCTTGCCCATCTGGAAAATATTGATCAGATCAAATGCACAAAAGACCTGAATCTGAAAAAGAAATCATTCAAGAGCGGGAAGCTCTATCCGGTAAAAGTCACCACTACAATTGCAACCGATTACTACGAGAGAATGAAATTCAGTAGAGAACGTGAGCGAGACGAAAAGACAGAGATGGTCAAGGTGTCCAAGAACCTGAGCATCGAAATCGATGAACACAGTTTCACCGAATCAAAAAAGGATATTGAAGCCATCATACAGCATTTTGAGCTACCAGACCCAAAAGACATACGGGCAAAGAAGCCAGAGCTTTACACACGGTTGAAAACCAGACTTGAGGAAAAGGAATTTGAACGATACACATTGAAGCAGTTCCAGATTGAAGATTTAAGCCGCCTTGCAATGAAAGAATCTGCCGTACTGAGTTGGGAACAAGGTTTGGGTAAAACAAGAGGAGCACTTGCATGGTCAAGCTTGCGAAATTCCCACAAGGTGCTCATTGTAGTTCCACAGGACTTGAAAAAGCAATGGATTGCAGAAGCGAGGGCATTGGGAATTATTATAGAAGAGATCAAATCCTATTCAGATGCAAGGCGAATATCACATCTTGCGTCAAGTAGCGGAGAGCCAAAGTATTTCATCATTCATTACGAGCTTTTAAAGGGAACACGTCAGCGCGATCAGTTGAAACATTCTCATGTTGATTCACAAAAGAAGTATTGCCCGAACTGCAAATCTATCAAAGCATGGAACGGTTTTGTATGTTCCGATTGTGAATTCAAAAACTGCATCGATGAAACAAATTGCCCGAATTGTGGCAGCACTCGAAACGAGGGATGGAATGGAAGGACGTGCAAACAATGTTCATTCACCTTGTATGATGTTCGAGTCAAAGGTATGTATACGCTATTGAAGAAGGCTTTTGATACGGTTATCGTTGATGAAGGAGTGAAAATCAAATCAAAGGATTCCTTGCAGGGAATCGCAGTTCGTTCGCTTCATGCAAAGAACAGGTTGCTCTTAAGCGGAAGCCCTATCAAAGGATGGATCACGGACGCATACTGGCTTTTGCATTGGACACTTGGAAATGCAAGCGCACGGTTTCCATATCATTATAAAGGAGGAACGGAGAAGTTTCTTGACGATTTCGGTGTATTTGAATATACCGCAGAGGAGTTTCGTAAGTCATTAAGCAAAGGCAAAAGAAAGCTTCTGCCGGAAATCTCCAATCTTTCGTTACTATGGAAACTATTTGCACCCTCAATCATTCGGAGGAAGAAAGTCGAGACAGGAGAGGTTATTGTTGACAAACATATTCACAAAATTAAACTGAATTTCACCCAAGACCAGAAACGTGTCTATGATTGGTGGATTGCAAATTTCTCTGATTGGTTCGAATCAACGCACAAATCCAAATTTTGTGGAAGTCAAATCGAATTTATGAAAGCAATCTTAGGACAACTCTGGAAATTACGCTTGAGCGCAACAGTTCCCGCGAGTGAACTTCTTAGGAAAGATGAACAAGGGGAGAAGGGATGTAGTAATTTCACAGAGAAAACTTTGTTCATTGCAAAGAAGGTGAATGAGATTATCAGCGCAAATGAACAAATCGTGATATTCACAGCGCTTCAAGATTATGGTGAATTCTTGCAAGAATTATTTCTTGAATCCCATATCGGTTCAAGGCTTGTCAATGGCAACGTCAACCCACGAAAACGTTCCGAAGTCATAGACGCATTCAAACAAGGAGAATTCCCCATACTCATAGCCGGTACGGAAGCCGTGAACTTAGGACATAACCTTGACAATGCGAACCATATAATCATGTGCGATTATATTTGGGAACATAGCACCACGCGCCAAGCCATCGACCGCGTTCACCGTTTAACCAGCATAAAAGATGTGAATGTGTATTTGCTTTATATAGAAAATTCGATTGATGAAAAGCAGTTGAAGCTTATTGAGAACAAAGGCAAATCATCCGACCTTGCGCTTGACGGTGAATTGATTGACCAAGATGAAAACGAGATCGACTTTCTCAAAATTGCAAAGGAAATTCTTACAGAACATGACTTCACAAGAAATCATGCCGTACCGGAACAATTGATTGAAAAACAAGTACGAACCATTTTCAATGTATGTCCTGATTCGATAGATGAAAAATCAATCATACCAGAGGAATCCGTATCCATTCTTGAAACAGAACAATTGAGTCTCTTTGCGGCTTAATGCCATTCCGTCCAAAATTTTGGTCCCGCCCCAAAAGGGCGGGCTTGTTTATTTTCTTTTATCCGCGCCAGCGAAATCGACAGAAGTGAATACAGTTAAAATGAGGTAATTCTCGTTCAATAGAATTATCTCACACCAAACGATATTATTGTTTTATCCTCAATCTCAGTTCAACCTTGAGATAACACATTTCGATTTCGCAAGCGTTTCTTTCTGTCACTTTCTTTGCGCTTCAAAGAAAGTGACGATGAAATCAAAATATCCCGCTCGCCTCATTTCTCCACGTGTCAATCCTTCCGATACATCTTCACACCCATTGCCACATTTCGTCATTCGGCTCGCCAAAAGAAAAAAATCAATATTGTGCTTCGCGCTCAAAAAATATTTGGTATAAGAACAGCACAAACAGGAGGGCAAGACTAAGATGATAACGATGGATCCAATTTTAAGAAACAGTAAGCGCGGAGACACAGTCCTTGTCCGGATTGTAGACGAACTTCATTTTGGCGTTGTTGTCTATGTGTCCCGATACTGTCCTTTCTCGAATAGGATTCTCCGAGATGGTGCGATTGTGGGAGCAGAAGTTCCTGGTTTACCGAAGCATCAGAGGATCTATTTCTTCGAGCCGTTTGAACCTTAGCTTTCCTTGATTTTCCTAATGGAGAGATATAAATTCTTCAGATTTGCCAGCCGCCAATGACGCCTATCAGTCATCATTTTGTTATTTATAAAGTATTATTTTCGAGTTGCACCCCTTGCCTCCAAACAGCTTTAATTGATAACGTATCTGAGATGTGAGTGGTAGGATCACCTTTCACCAATAATAGATCAGCGCGAGCACCATTCACGATGCGTCCACGGTCATTCAAACCAAAACGGCGAGCGGGAACAGACGTGGCGGCTCTGAGCGCCTCGATTGGTGTCAGTCCGGCACTGACGAGTAATTGCAGCTCGTGGTGTAGACTAGCACCATGAGCAAGGCCTCCGAGAATGGGAAGAGGTTCTGACACATCACAACCTGCTAAAATTTCTACACCTGCTTTGTGGAGGGCCATTACACTTGCAAATGCATCTTCAAGCTTTCCTTGGGGGTAGACGTTCGCGCTTCGGGAGAGGGAATCGAGCCACTTCCGACTTAGTCTGGAACTTACTCGTACGTCGGTTGCTAGAGCGGATGCGTTATTACCAAGGGCAGAGGAAATCGTTACCAATGTGGGAATAACAAACGCACCGGAGGATGCAATGGTTGAAACAAATTCGTTGGTAATCTGACAGTCAAAAAATATGTGTGCCAATCCATCGACTCCTGCTCCAATGGCTCGCTTTCCACCTTCCAGAGTTGTCACATGAGCGATGGCCATTTTATCAAATCTATGAGCCTCTTTCACAGCAGCAATGAGGGTCTCGTCATTTAGTACTGGAAGTCCAGGGAAACCGACACAGGATCCATCCTCAATAAAGATCTTGATGTAGTCAGCTCCTTTCGCTACCTGCTTAGCAACAAATTTAACAGCTTCATCAGGTGTCGAAACAAACGGATAACGATAAAAGAAACGTATTAGCAAATTACTGCTTGAATTCATGTATTGTGTCGGATGTCCTCGCTTGGGTGTGATACCCATTCCAGGGGATCGCAAATCTGCGATATCATTTCGTTCAGATATTTTTTTCCGCTGTTTGGCCGACCAGTGCCCATTCATCTCTAACTCAGTAGTAACACCGAATAATAATGCGTCATGAAGACCGTCTATGTCAGTATGTACATGCGCGTCGATCAATCCCGGTAACAGTGTACAGCCTTTCGCATCAACAATCTCCGCGCCAGCAGGAGCCGGGCCTCCGACGTTAATAATCTTTTCTCCCTTTATTGTGACTGTCTGTTTATCGAGAACGCGCTTCCCGTCGAAAATCCGAACATTTGTGATGGTAGTAACCCGATCCGTTGTCGATATATGATTCATAAAATACATCTCCATTCTATAACTTATACCATTCCCAGCTCCACAAATCATGAAACTAAAATGCTGACAATCCCTTCATATTAAGCCGGTACCGTTTATACAGGTACCAACTTAAATGTTATTGAATTTTAAGAAATTCTACAGATTATTGCGAAATTCATTTTCCATCCGTCAGTATCTTGTGAAACATATTTTATAGATTCTATTTTCCAACCATCGGCAAATATTCCTTTTAATTCATTGTCCGATATACCACCACCAGGAGATGAAGGGTCATCTTTAAAGTAAAATACAAATAATCGTCCTCCGGAATTTAAAACATGTTTAAGTCCATTTGCATATTTTTGCTTATCATAAATAGCATGAAGCAAACCACTATCAATGACAGTATTAAATTTCACGTCCCATTCTTCCAGGGTTGTAGCATCCTTAACCATAAATTCAACAGGCAAATTGTGTCCTTCAACTTTTGATTTGGCTCTTAGGATAGCATTTTCAACAAAATCAATTCCAATAACCTTAAGTCCACGCGATGCAAAGAAGATTGAAGTGTCACCTGTTCCACATCCTGCATCAAGTATTGGTTCAACGACCTGGTTGGCAATTTCAATGAATGGTTGTTTCGGTCTGCCAATATCCCAAACTGGTGAATTTCCATCTTCATAGTGTTCAGCAAATCCTTTAAGAGCTTCTGATTGATTAAATATTACCTTTTCATTTTTCATTTTAAAATCCTCCTGAATATTATTACTGATTCGATTTTCTTTTCTAATTCCATAATGCTCGGTCTGATTATACTTTGATGGTCAAGACGTGGGGGTTAGCCTGTGGAAGCATCCCTTCCAACTGCTATCGATGACGCCTGTGGAATACCTTCACCTGCGAAAAGTCCGCCCGGTTAAACCGTTGAACGCACAGCGAAAAGAAGAGTATTCCTATCAGAACGACTATTGTCAGTGCTATGTGCGGCGTCACAATAAAGCCGCCAATGTCGAATGCAATGCCGTTATGCAGCATCGCGGCTTCTGTCATTCCGTCTGTTTCCAGCGCAACGGAACGGAATGCCGACGTGGTGTAAGTCAGTGGATTAAGATAGATGACGGGACTAAGAAAGCTTGGCAGCACCGTGGTTGGTATGTATGCTCCGGAGAGAAATGTCAATGGCATGGCGATAACAGATATTATTACCTGAAATGTTGAAGAATTCTTTGACAATGTCGCCAGGTACAATCCTATGGATGCAAAGGTGATACCGACAACCACCATCACTGCTGCCACCTCGATAAAATGGAAGAGATCAAGCTTCAGTCCTATAAAAAAGCCGATGATGACGATAAGCATTCCCTGCAGGACGGAAATCACCGTTGCAGACGCAATCTGTCCCAGAGAGATCTGCCATCGTGCAATGGGCGCAACCATAATTTCTTTCATAAAACCGCTGGCAACGTCTTCAATAATGTTCATGGAATTATTCAGTGCCGACTGAAATACCGTCATGATAATGATGCCCGATATAAGATAACTCATTGGAGCGGCAATGCCCGTTGCCGCCGCTTTCATGACAAAGGAAAAAATAAACAGGAAGAATCCGGACATAAAGAGCGTAAAAAAGAATCGCATTTTGTCGCGGCTGAATGCCGTCAGATTTCGGAGGAGAATCGCTTTAATGGCACGCATTATTTTCGAATCTCCTTTCCTGTGATCGCGATGAAGACATCATTCAATGTTCCTTTGTGTACTTCAAAATCAATAATGGAATCCTTCCACCGTGAGAGCAAATCCAGCGTCGCAGTGATGCTTCCAGATTGGACCATGAATACATTGTCCTTCTCGCTGAATGCAATTTCATTTTTTCGAAGATACTCCTGCAACCCAATACCGTCAGAGGTTTTTATTTTCACGATGTCCGATGTATGCATGCGCTTTAAATGCGATGGCGTGTCGAAGGCGACAATTTCTCCATGGTCAATGATGGCAACCTTGTCGCAGATTTCCGCCTCGTCCATATAGTGCGTTGTCATGAAGATTGTCATGTTCTTCTGCCTTTGTACCGTGCAGATGTAGTCCCAGATATTTGCCCGCGTCTGCGGATCCAATCCGGTTGTCGGTTCATCCAGAAAAAGCACTTTGGGGAAATGCACCAATCCCCGGGCAATTTCCACCCGCCGCTTCATGCCGCCGGAGAGACTCTTCACCATCGCCTTCTGCCAATCCAGAAGACCAACCAGGTCAAGAGCAAAACCGATGCGATCCTGGACTTCCACTTTGGGAACGTTGTAAAAATCACAGTGCAGAGCCAGATTTTCTTCCACCGTCAGATTACTATCGAGTGTCGATTCCTGAAAGACAATGCCGATATCCCTGCGTACTTTTGCCTGATCGGCATTGACATCATGTCCGGCAATCTTCAGCGAACCACTTGTTTTCTCAAGAATGGTGCACAGCGTGTTGATGGTTGTTGTTTTTCCTGCCCCGTTCGGCCCCAGGAAAGCAAAGACGGATCCTTCGTCCACATCAAAGGAGATATTGTTGACTGCCACTTGATCACCGTAGGTTTTTGTGAAATTATGGACTTCGATGATTTTTGACACGATACCCGTTTCTCCAGTTTTTAATTGCTGCGATGTAAATAATTTGATGCAAGAACTGCGCCGAAGGATGTCGCGGTCTGGACAGAATAAAAGACCGTTTTCGGAACCGGCACGAATTGAGAAGACTATTTCTCTTCTTCTGCTTCGCCTTCCGTCCGAAAGTCATGCCAGCGGTGGTGAAGCCTATTCTTGAATTTTTCGCGCTCTTCCGGTGTCATTGCCGCCAGCCGCTGTTCGAGCTTGTAAGACAATCGTTCGTGGCGCCAATGGTGCCGGTCATGTCCCCAGCCCCGCAACAGAATATGCGAAAGCACAAGCAGTCCGATGGCCTGCCAATACGTGATCACAGGACCTTTAAACAACTCCGGTACGAGTGCATTCCATAACAGCATGACAACGCAACCAATGACAAAGACAGCGATGATGGCGATTGCCAGCATTTTTCCAGCTTTCAACAACCACTTGCTCTTCATAGCATTCTCCTTTTAAAATTCGTTATATATTTGCTTCAACACCTCTCGGAGATACAGAACTGCATATCTTTTGCGCGAGAGAAGTGTGTTAAGGCTCTCTCCGGTCATCTCCGCAATCTCTTTAAAGCTCCTGCCTTCCAATTCATGCAGGATGAAAACATCCCGCTGTTCTTCCGGTAGATCGTCGAGCGCCTCGATAAGCGCTTCCCACACCAACGCGCGGTCAAAAACCTCATCCGGTTCCTGTTCGGGATCGAAAAGAAAATCTTCAGGATTTATTGGAAGTCCCGTTTCCTCATCCAACGGAATCGAACCATGATGCTTTCGCCTTCTGTACCAATCGACAATTCGGTTTCGCGCGACGGCAAAAAGCCACGATGACAGTTTTTCAATCGGCTCCGTTATGTTGTAATTCGAAAGAAGTTGATAAAAAACATCCTGAAGAATATCTTCGGCATCCTCTTCCGTTTTCACACGTTTGCGAATGAAGTCGAACAACCGCGAGTGTTGGCTCGTGATGACCGCCTCCACCGCAATATTGCGTGTTTTCAATGTTCGAGGTTCTACCGTCAAAGAATATCCTTTATAAAGAGTAGACGTTTTTAACTTCGGAATATTGTAATGATAACGAGAATTAATGAAAGAAAGACGATGCGACGAATTGCCGGCCATTCCAGTATACAAACAACACATATATATATACGCATTGCTTGCCATCTAATCTGTTAGAGGCAGCAAATACACTGAATAATAATTTTGCCTCAATAAATCCAGATCAGTTCAATGAATCAAGCCACTTTACGGAATAGGATGCATTAACTCTTATTGAGTTACTTATACTAATGAAAGGAAGAAAGATTATGGAAAACGATATCAAAATTCTTCAAATAAAAATACAAATGAACAAAAGGCATTTAATTGTCTTATATCAAAACGGCAAAGAAATCAAAGAATATGATTTGTCGCAAGGAATCGAGGAATCCAAAAAGAAAATATATAGTATCAGTGAGACGAAGAAGCATCTCATGGGTGATGAGAGCGCAGAGCCTGATCTTAAAATGATACATAATAACCCTAGGGCATCAGCATCCTATTGGGGTGAATATTCCTCCGAAATTCAGGAAAAAGAAGAAAAAGAATTTATTCAAAGTTTTTCCTTACAGATAAAAAGGAATGAAAAAAATATTGAACGAACAATTAAGATAATTCGTGAATATCACCTTGGAACAGGCGATGATATGGCCGATGATTTCAAGAAATACATAGAAGAAGTCGTTGAGGAAGGTGGGCTTTGGCCATAATCAGATTCAGTGTGTTAGCATTTGTGTTAGCAATTCTTTGTCCTGCAGAAGAATGCTACGGATCATTGAATAAACTAGAAGATTTATGAGAGTGGCACATGGACTCCAGATCCGTTTGTCGCTCTTGAAAGCTTATATCTCTCATAGCTGTCCAATCAGTCTGAATAACTAAACATAGTTGAACTATACCCTAAAGGGTATAAATAATGCATTTTTCACGTTATTATACCTGAAAGGGTATAATTTCTGATATTACGCGTGACCAATATATATATCTATGCAAGAATTGACTCCTTCCACAAAAGACAGTTAACAATACTGGTAGCAATAACTCTATTGAAAAATAAATTATTGTAAAACATGAGATAACTAAATAAGGTTTTAGTTTGTGTACATGGATTCCATGTCCATGTGCTTCAAAGATATGAGCTGTTTTTGTAATAAAGATATTATCAAATCAGCACTGGGTCGTTGAGTGCTTTAGGTGGTTGTCCTATGATACAAGAAACATTTTTCCTTTACCAGGTGGTTACTGCTTGCTAGTGAAAAGTAATAACTTATTTCAAGTGCTGGTCCATTCTATTATCAAATATTGGGCTCAAAAAAGAGTTAATCCCTTTTTCATCCTTTTGGGCGATTGTGTTCCCTTGTATCTCTCCGTAGTTTAATTCACACTAAATACGATCTAAAATTCGCATAATGACATCCATCGCAAGGCATAGTATAGCTTTCGGAAGAGTTCTCACTCTCATATTCCTCCTTGCAAGCTCGCGTTTTACGCCCATTTTGTATCTATGCGTGAGGGAAGCAAATAAGGCACTGCCTGAAGCTGGTATGTCCATCTACAATGTAGACAGTTGCCACTCGCGAGTAATCGTCGGTGGTCTTAGAGTTGTTCTAGCATTAGTTGAAGGGGGTAGTAAGGTGGAGAAGGTTGAAGTTCTTTCTTTGCTTACCTTCACGTTTGTTTCGCCTGCACCGGGTAACACCTCATCTTGGTTTAGCTACTCCTTTTTTGAAAGCGTTTCTCCACCCTCAGTGGAGAAGTACGTCCTTAACGAAACTTTCCTGATCTAACTATTGCTATGGTAGCCTTGGCGTGCACACGTTGTGGGAGAACTCCACCTTCACGTGACCACGCTGGAGGCAATATTTCTATGCTCTTCACTCTTGAAGAGCATCGTAAAAGAAGAAGAATAAAAATATTGTCGAGGAAATAGAAAGAATCGATAACAAGTTAATAATATAGAGCATTGAGTAAAAAAAGAAATTGGACGAACAGTCGATAATCTAAAAGGTGAAATTATGTTACAAAGAATTAAACTTTTATACGGCAAAAAGCTCGCCGCGTTGGATGGCGATATCGGCCATGTGAAGGACTTCTATTTTGACGACGAGAGTTGGGTTATTCGCTATCTGGTCGCAGACACGGGATCATGGTTAACGGGACGCCTCGTTCTGCTTTCTCCCCATGCTTTTGGAAAATTAGACCAATCCGAAAAGACATTACAAAAGACGTTACAGATAAAGCTGCGTAAAATGCAGATTGAAAATAGTCCCTCGATCGATTTGCATAAGCCGGTTTCACGCCAATACGAGATCGAATACTACGGTTATTACGGATGGCCCCCTTACTGGAATGGCGACGCGATGTGGGGCCTCAGCAGTTATCCGATGGTCTTGCCGCCTTCGAAAAAGGAGATTGAGAGTCAAAAGAAGTATCACCACCGGGAGGACAAGCATCTCCGAAGCACTCAAGCGGTAACCGGTTACCACATTCAATCGGTCGATGGAGAGATCGGCCATGTGAGCGGTTTTCTTGTGGATGACAAGAGTTGGGAGATTCGTGAACTTGTTATCGAAACAGGCCACTGGTATTCGGGCAAGGAAATCCTTATCCCGCCCAGCAAGGTCGAACGAATCAGTTATGATGAATCGAAAGTGTTCGTCAACCTAACTATGGCAGACATTCAACAGACATCGGAAAATGACATTCCTCAAAGGATACGTATATGAAAAAGCAAGACGAAAATTTGTGGGCTATCATCCTGGCAGGCGGTGATGGTATTCGAATGCGCGAGTATTTGAAAACGAATCGGAATATTGATCGTCCGAAACAGTTTGCGAATATCATTGGAACACATTCTATGCTTCGGCATACCATTGAGCGAGCGAAGCGCATTGTTCCACTTCAACGCATACGCATCGTTGTGAACAATCAGCATTTGAAATACGTCCATGCAGAGATTCCAGAGACGGAGAGAAAATCCCTTATCGTAGTACCGTGCAATCGTGGAACTGCAGCGAGTATTCTTCTTCCCGTTGTACAAATATTCGCACAGGATCCTTCTGCATGTATTGCAGTCTTCCCATCGGATCACTTTGTGCTGGAAGAGCAGCGCTTCATGAATTTTGTTGAACGTGCTGTGGATTTTGTCCATCGCTGCCCTGAGACCGTCGCACTGCTTGGCATCCCTTCAAAAGATGCTGATACGAATTACGGGTGGATTGAACCATCAACATCGTTCTTACGCTATCAAGGAAATCGGTTCTATTCTGTTGAACGATTTATCGAAAAACCACCGGCAAAACTTGCCAATACATTGCATACAAAAAAATGTCTCTGGAATTCAATGGTATTCGCAGCGCAGGCAGAGACATTGCTGCATCTCTTTCGAAAATCGTTGCCGAAGGTGTATCATCAGATGAACTTAATGAAACAATTGATTACCTCACCTGGTGGAATTGAAAAGCTTGATGGGCAATTCACAAGGTTGCCATCGTATGGTTTTTCCAAAACCATCATGGAGCCAAATGCAAAACACCTCCGTGTTATTCGTGCCGAAGGTGTTACTTGGAGCGATTGGGGAAATCAATCCCGTGTCATGAGTGATCTCTCAAAAATGGCAATTGGATTGCAGTGATTCAAAAGAATTATAGAAAATCTTATGTGAAGCGTGTCTTTAAAAAGTGAAAGGAAGATGATGGCACAGAATACGATTGAAAAGATTGAAGAGAAGATTCGCGCAAACAAATCTCTCAACGAAAGCGATAAGACACAGCTCCTGAGTCTCCTGGCAGCATTGAAGCCAGAAATGGCGAAATTCTCGAATGACCAGGCAGAGCATGCAGAAAGTGTCGCTGGATTTATCGAACGCTCAACACATGAAGCGCTGCGGCAGGACAAGAATCCGACGCTTTTAAAGTTAGCGATTGATGGTTTGTCGGCTTCGGTGAAAGGTATTGAAGCATCACATCCTCAATTAGTCGAAAATGTAAATTACATAGCGAGTGCATTGGCAAATATAGGCATTTAAATAAAACGAGGTGAGCGTATGGAAGAAAAACAAGTAGTCGTTGGCGAATATGAAAATGAAATAGACGCTGAAATTGCAAAAGGACATCTCAAAGCGTCAGGCATTGAAGCATCCATAATCAAAGGGGGTGGAATGCTGCCATCGCTGCGGAATGCAGAGGGTGTTCAATTGGTGGTTGCTGAAACGCAGAGTGAGAAAGCCAGGAAAATACTTCAGGCAAAATCATGAAAGACAACCCTCTAAAAAAATTGGAATCACTCGGTCAGTCTATCTGGCTCGACTACATCCGCCGTGACCTGTTCTCCAGTGGCAAGCTTCGGCGTTTGATCGACGATGATGGGCTGACGGGGATGACCTCGAACCCGTCCATCTTCGAGAAGGCAATAGCGGAAAGCAATATTTACGACCAGGACATTCGCGAAATGGCTCTCAAGAAAAAAGAAATTAAATCAATCTATGAGGTTCTCAGCCAGCGCGACGTACAAAGCGCTGCTGACGAATTCAGGTCTGTGTATGAAAAGACTGACGGCAAGGACGGATATGTCAGCCTGGAGGTTAATCCCCATCTGGCGCATGACACCAAAGGCACAATTGAGGAAGCCCGTCGATTGTGGGCAGCCCTGAACCGGCCAAATATTCTCATTAAAGTTCCGGCGACATCCGATGGGCTTCCTGCTATCCAGCAACTCATCAGCGAAGGAATCAATGTCAATGTGACGTTGCTCTTTGGATTGCCACGTTACCGACAGGTGGCGGAAGCCTACATTGCAGGACTCGAAGCACGCACAGCTCAAGGGAAGTCAGTGAAACATATAGCCTCAGTGGCGAGCTTCTTTGTGAGTCGCATCGATGCATTGGTGGATTCATTATTGGAAAAACTTATCAAACAAGGCGGCCCGAAGGCAGATCTCGCAAAAACAGTGCAGGGACAAGTTGCCATCGCTAGTGCGAAAATGGCTTATCAAATCTACAAGGATATTTTCGGCAGTGATAGATTTAAGAAATTGGTTGCTAAGGATGCTTGTGTACAGCGGCTGCTCTGGGCTAGCACAAGTACCAAGAACCCGGATTATAGCGATGTAAAATATATTGAATCGCTCATCGGCCCGGATACAATAAATACCGTCCCACCCGAAACCATCGACGCTTACCGTGATCACGGCAATCCAAAATCAAGTCTTGAACAGGATGTTGAGGAAGCCAGCTGGATAATGGAACGATTGCCGGAACTCGGGATCAACATCGACAAGGTGACTCAACAGCTTGAAGACGAAGGCGTCAAGAAATTTAATGCGCCATTCGACAAGCTGATGGAAGCCTTAACAAAAAAATCATCACAGTAATTAAAGAGAGAACGATGGAAGTAAACCCTTATGTGGGGGAAAACTTGTCGAACCAGCTATGCTGGTTAATGTGCCCAACCTTGTTACGCCCTACTATACCGAGGTACCTGATCCGTCGAATAAAAAGTTGGCAGGTGAAACAATTGAAACCGTCATAACTCAAGCATCGGGAAACGGCGTACCTATTGGTGGGCTGAAGGTAGTAACACAGAACGGATAGTACGCGGTGCGTCCATCTGGAACTGAAAATATCTACAAAATTTATACAGAGAGCTTCCGTGGAGCGGATCATCTGCGCTGCGTCCTGGAGGAAGCTCAGAGCCTTGTGAACGATGCTTTTAAAATGAGTTCCGCTATACGAATTCCTTCGGAGGTAAGCAGATGAACAAGCAAAAATGGATCGGCACAAATCTAAAATCCTTGATGGACTTGCTGGCAAGTAAAAACGGTGCGACTCTGAGGGCCGCTTTAGAATCCAGCACGGCTTCAGAATCGACACCATTTGCTCATCTGACATACTTAAACGAATGAAGGAAAAATCATGAACACTCAAGTACGCACCGGCAGCCCGAGCAGGGATTTTTTGCCCACCGATATCGATGGTTTCGATTCCCTGGCTGAACTGGCGCTAGATATGCGATGGTCATGGAATCATGCTGCTGACGAAATATGGCGGCAGCTTGATCCGGTACTGTGGGAACTGACTCATCATCCTTGGGATGTCCTGCAGACCGTCTCACGGGAGAAGGTCAAGGATGTACTGTCTAATCCCGATTTCCGCAAGAAGATTGATACTTTTGTGCAGTCCAAGAAGCAAGAAGAGAAAGCAGCCGCATGGTTTCAACAAAATTATCCGAAGGTGCCCTTGACCTGCGTTGCGTACTTCAGCATGGAATTTATGTTGAGCGAAGCACTACCGATCTATTCGGGAGGGCTTGGTAATGTGGCCGGCGATCAGCTCAAAACCGCCAGCGATTTGGGTGTACCGGTGGTTGGTGTGGGGCTGCTCTACCAGCAAGGCTATTTTCGGCAGGAGCTCGACAGGAATGGGGCGCAACAGGCCCTTTACCCGTACAACGATCCCGGGCAACTTCCGATCACACCGTTGCGCCACCCCAATGGCGAGTGGTTACGGTTGGAGATTGCCTTACCAGGTTACTCGGTCTGGCTGCGAGCATGGCAGGTGCAGGTCGGCAGAATCAAGCTCTACTTGCTGGATAGCAATGACGCTGCGAACTCTCCCATTCATCGAGGGATTACTAGCGAACTGTATGGTGGCGGGCCGGAGTTGCGGTTGAAACAAGAGATGGTGCTTGGGATCGGCGGATGGCGGTTACTCCGTGCGCTTGGCATCAAGCCGGAGGTCTGTCACCTGAATGAAGGGCACGCTGCCTTCGCTGTTCTGGAACGCGCAAGAAATTTCATGGAAGATACAAGCCAACCTTTTGAAGTCGCACTGGCTGTTACTCGAGCCGGGAACCTCTTCACCACACACACGGCAGTAGCTGCAGGCTTTGATCGTTTCGCACCGGCTCTCATCGAGCAATACCTCGGTTGGTACGCCAAAGAAAAGCTTGGCATTACAATTAACGATTTGCTGGCAATGGGTCGACAGAACTCGAACGACTCGTCTGAAAGTTTCAACATGGCATATCTGGCAATCCGCGGGAGCGGAGCGGTGAATGGTGTGAGTCGCTTGCACGGAAAAGTCAGCCGGCGCCTCTTTCTACCTCTATTTCCGCGCTGGCCGGAGGACGAAATCCCGATCGGACACGTGACCAACGGAGTCCACATGCCCACCTGGGACTCGGCTCCTGCCGACGATCTTTGGACGGGAAGCTGTGGAAAGGACCGCTGGCTGGGGACAACGGAGACCCTGGGACAGGACATTCGCCAGGTCTCTGACGCCAGGCTATGGCACTTCCGGACCGCCGCCAGCAAGTCTCTTGTGGAATACGCTCGCGAACGATTGTCTCTGGACCTGACCGCTGCAGGCGCGCCACCCGAGGAGGTCGAAGCCGCGAAGCATCTCTTTGATCCCAA
>PLMS01000021.1 GCA_003142575.1 Ignavibacteriota bacterium | reverse complement strand
GCATCATGGACAAGTGACGCATAGTATGTTTTAGGTTTTCTTGTTCGCGAGTCTACGACTCCATCAGGAGTGCCGAAAAGCACATCAAATATGCAGATTTTCGGAGAGCAGCCATCCCAAGCATAGCTCTTGTTGACGGTCATCTTTCCATTACGAAGAAGAATCAATCGTACAATTCCAGTTTTGTCTTTAAACGCAAAGTCATCTGTGAATGTAAACCCCGATTCCCATGAAAAATCTTGTTCGAGTTCGAAGACCCATTTCTCACTATTCTGACACATTCAACTCTCCCGGAAAATGCATTTATCTGTCGCCTAACAGATGGCGCTTGGTAGCAAACATTTTTTATTTTTCAATTGTGCCTTTAATCGTAGCATTCATACCATAAGTAGAAATTTTCATAGTTACATTTTGCTCATGAAAACATAATTCAAATATTTGTTTTGATGGATCGCCTATAATATGATGTTCAATAATAAATGTATCATCATTTTTCCAATATCCTTTGCAGGCTATTTCCTCTCCATCAGGATGAACTCCCATTGAAAAATCTATTTTGTTGATAATATAATTGCCTTTCAAACCAACCTGCATGTTAATCTTTTTATCAGCAAGACAATATTTCCACGAGCATGCAGCGCTCTTGTCAAAGGTGAGATTAGTTGATTTGAAACCCATTTTGTTGGATTCAAGAATATAATTGTTATTAGAAATTTTCGCTGCAATTTCCGGCATCGATCTGTTAGACGTTTCTTTGGGATTTTCTATTCGCAGAATAGTATTATTTAATTCCTGGAAAGCTGAGGGATTGGCAGGCAGTGGGGAATCACTTTTTATAGCTGAATAGATATTTTTCGCCAAAAACGACTTCATAAACTCCCCGTAACGATTGATATTCTCAAATCCATTAGCAGTGATTACAACCACCAAATCTAAGTCGGGCCTAACAATGATGTACTGCCCACCTGCACCCCAGGCCATATAACCTTTATCCTGTATCCACCACCAATAACCATAGTCCAAATCCATCGCATAGCTAACATTGTCAGGTATTTTCACTTTCAGGGAAGTAGATTCTTTTACCCATTCCTCGGATACAATTTGCTGTTGGTTCCATTTACCTTTATTCAAAAATAAATATCCGAATTTCGCCATATCTCGCGGGGTTAAAAAAATATCAGATCCACCATGATAATATCCATCAGAACTTTTCGTCCACCGATAAGATTTAATACCTAAAGGGTTAAAGAGATATGTATCAGCAAAATTCTTTGTGCTTTCCCCGCTTACTTTTGTTAGTATGGCAGACATCATATGTGGCAGCATTGTGTTATACTCAAATTTTTCCCCCGGTTTGTCCCTCATAGGAATTTTAATCCAGTTTTCCAGATCATAAGGAGATGGTCCGGAATCTTCCATCCAATTGAAGCCTGCCGTCATTGTTAATAGATCGTACAAAGAAATATCTTGTTTTGATTGATCATGAACATATTCAGGAAAGAATTCTGAAACTTTCTGATGCAAATTATTCAGATATTTTTTTTCTAGTGCAATTCCCACCAATGCTGATATGATACTCTTCGAGGCTGATTTTACATTGTGGATTATGTTTTTATTATAAGGAGCCCAATAAACTTCGGTAACTATGGTACCATTTCTGATAATGAGAATGCTGTGAAAATCTAATGTTGAAGACTGAATGTTTCGGAGCATTTCTAAGATTATTTTTGAATCTATTCCTTGTTCTTCCGGTGTCGAAATCTTCCATGCGTCATCCGGATAATATGAATTCTTTGTTTTCCCATATAATGAGATTGAGAAACTAAATCCCAAAAAGATTATGAGAAATATTATTGATTGCAATCTGTATTTCATCATAGAATAATCCATGTTAGTCTCCACCTGCTGGAAATGTCTTACAGCACAAATATCTATCATCCTCTGATTAAAAGCAATATCTCAAGTGTTCTTATGCTCATATTTTGCATTGAGATGACTTTGATCTGGATTTCCACCTGCTGTCGGGCAGTCTTTCGCGGGAATGACATATTCTTCGTTTATGCCTTTGTTCTGCAAACGCAGGCTTTTCTTTGGTAATCCTCTCGTTGCAGATTGCTTCGTCATTCATCACGCTTCGCGTGATTCTTTCCTCGCAATAACATTTCCTTTTTTAATTTTTTTCCTCAGTCCGCGAAGTTTGTAGGGACATTCAATTCTTGCCCGCCTTCTTTGTGGCGGGGAACGTCCCTACGTTGACAATTATGCAAAAGAAAGCAGCGAATAAAATTCTGGATCCCCCGCCTGAACAGTGGGCAGACCGGTTAAAACATTCCCGCTTTAAAAAACGGGCAAGCGGGAGTGGCAACGTATTTTTGAGATGGCTTCTAGTATTTCTTTGTCTGTCTTTCGGTCTTAAGCCGACCCTATTCCTTCACAAACTCATGCTCTCCGCTTCGCACAACCAGGACAGGACAAGGGGCTTTCCGGACAACCTTTTCCGCTGTACTGCCAAAGAGAATATGCTCCATTCCTGAGTGTCCATGGGTAGCTATGATTATGAGATCGATGTCTCTTTCTTGGGCGTATTGGTTAATCTCGTAGAAAGGTTTTCCTGTACGGACAATCTTGCGCGATACTACTTTGCCGTCGATTTCCTTCTTGATGAGATTTTCCAATTCTTCATTGCCATGCACCTTCAGTTCCTCCTCCACATTGGGGAACCCGATTTGACCGAAACTAAAATCCGCCGGATAGACGGTCGGTTCGACAACGTAAATGAGATCGATGGAAGCTTTGAATTGCTGTGCGAAGGATATTGCATATTTGAGTGCGTTCTTGGAATGATCGGAGAAATCGATGGGTACCAGAATGCGTTGAAGCTTGATGGGTGTACGTTTTGCCGGTTTATTCTTTTTTGCCGGCACCTTCTTCCTTGATTGGGCCTTTTTCGCCGCCATGGGAATCCCTTTCTTCTTGTGCTTGAAGTCGCTCGAGTTGACTCTTCACCTTGGAAAGTTCTTTGTCCGTATGCCGTAACCGCTGTGCAACTATTTCTGCCAGCTTGAGTACTATTTTAATGCCTAAGGTTGTATTCTTTTCTATTAATTCAAAAAGGTCCGGACGAAAGAAACCAATGAGCGTACATTCTGTTTTGCAGACAGCATTGGCAGAACGCGGCGATTCATCTAAAAGTGCAAGTTCACCAAAAAAATCACCGTCACCGAACACTGCAAGCTCACGCTCATTTCCATCTTTTCCCTGGATGAGGATGGAAACTTCTCCGTCTTTGACAATATACATTCCTAATCCTGGATCTCCTTGATAGAACACGGGTTCACCGCTGCGGTACTCGCGTTTATGGACAATGACGGCAACTTCTTTCAATTCCCTCGGTGCAAGGTTGGCAAATGCCGGAACCTTGCTCAACACTTCTTCTATCGTACCTTCGCGGATGACGCGTTGGGAGAATAAATTCCGCCAAAGTGCATTATCCGTTGAAGATTGTGAAGTTGCCATGGTCTTTTACTCCCATATGGTTTAGCGTACAAACGTCAACCAGTTGTGCTTATCTTGCCCGCTTTGGATGATTTCAAAAAACGCCGTTTGAAGTTTCTTTGTCACGGGTCCGGCTTTCCCACCGCCAATAACGATTTTGTCGATTGATCGTATCGGAGTTATTTCTGCCGCTGTTCCTGTAAAGAATACTTCATCTGCAATGTACAACATCTCTCGCGGAATTGCCATTTCAACAATCGAATACCCTAGTTCTTTTGCCAGTGTTACCACAGACGAACGTGTCACACCTGATAATATGGCCGAACTTAAAGGAGTCGTGTACATAACATTCTCTCTGACGACAAAGATATTTTCTCCGCTTCCTTCACTCACTGTTCCATCAACTCCCAATGCAATGCCTTCAACATATCCGTTGGCAACTGCATCTAATTTAATCAATTGCGAATTCAGATAATTTCCGCCGGCCTTCGCTAACGTGGGAAATGTATCCGGAGCAGCACGACGCCACGACGAAACGCAGACATCTATTCCCTGCTCCAACGCGCTTGCGCCAAGATATGCACCCCATTCCCACACAGCGATCGACACATCCACAGGACAACCGGTAGGATTCACGCCCACATCGCCATACCCTCGATAGACAATAGGCCGAATATAACAAGCCTTCAAATTGTTCGCTATAATTGTTTGTTTGATCGCTTCGGAAATTTGTGATTCCGTATAAGGAACTTGTGTTCTATAAATTTTTGCTGAATCAAAGAGACGACGAACATGTTCTTGAAGCCGGAAAACTGCCGACCCTTTCTTGGTATCGTAGCAGCGGATTCCTTCAAACCAGCTTGAACCGTAATGCACCACATGAGAGAGAACATGAATCTTCGCATCATCCCAATTGACGAGCGCTCCATTCATCCAAATTTTTTCAACTTTCTTCACCGGCATACTTGACCTTGCTCTTTCATACGTGATAGTGAAACTGTTCTATTGTATTATCTATATACTCATTTCATAAATTCTGAATCGCTTAGTAATTTTCCCCAACATTGCTTCTGCAGATTTTACCATCCGCTCGTTATCTTCCAGAATCCAGCTCGCTTCTCCGTATTTGTATCCCAATTTTCTTGCATTCACAGCGGTCTCATAAAAAAGCGCTGCACCTGCACCGGTATTCAAGTACTCCGGAATAACTCCTAAGACAATGACACGTACCAAATCAATTTTCTTCTTTTTTGTAAAAAGATGATACAATCCCGTTAAGAGATAACCATTTTTGTTGTACTTCAGCGGAACATTGATATCAGGAAGCGCAAGTGCAAACCCAATGGTCTTTCCTTCTTTTTCTGCAAAGATAACAAGCTCCGGAACAATGACGGGTTTGAGATCCGCAGCCAATGCATCAAACTCTTCGTCTGTCATTTGAACTGCGCCCCAATTTTTTGCCCAAGCTTTATTATAAACGTCCTTCACTTTATCAACTTCATCATGAAAATGCTTCATATCGAACGTTCGGAACGTGAGCTTCTGACGCTGCTTGACAAGTTCATGCGCTCGATTAAACCGTTCGGTATATACCTTTTTTTGATCGAGGAAGTATGAGTAAAGGTCTTTCGCCTTCTTAAATCCGTATTTCTCAATCAAGTCAATATAATATGACGGATTATATGTCATCATCACAGTCGGACTCAGATCAAATCCTTCTATGAGCAAACCAATTTCATCATTGACCGATGGATTCACAGGACCGCGCATTGCTTTTACACCATGCTCTTGCAAATATTTTTTTACTGAATCGAATAATGCATTCGCAACCGTTTGATCGTTGATACATTCGAAGAACCCAAAAAATCCGATGTTTTCGCTATGTTCTTTGTTGTGGTTGTGATTAATAATTGCAGCTATTCTGCCAACAACTTCTCCTTCGTGTTCGGCAAGAAAGAATTCCGCATCCGCATGTTTATAAAAGGGATTTTTTGCCCGATCCATTAACTTTTTACGATCCATCATTAATGGCGGGACCCATGCCGGATAGTTTCGATAGATCTTCCAGAGAAACCGGATAAACGCAATTGTATCTTGCTTCGAGGAAATCGGCCTAACAATTAATCCATCCATCATCACTCCAAAAATATATTATTATGATATAAAAAAGCCGCAGCGTGTTTACAACTACGGCTTACAATTCAACGATCGAGAATCTTAATTGTGCGAGCTTAGTTGATGACACCAAATTTCTTACCTACCTTGCTGAATACTTCGAGAATTTTATTCAGATGATGTTCTTCATGCGTTGCCATATAACTCGTGCGAAGCATTTCCATACCAGGTGGTACACCCGGTCGGATGAATGCATTCACAAATACACCTTCATCGAAAATCGCTCTCCACATCATCAGTACCTTTTCTGTATCTCCAATGACAATAGAAACGACTGCCGAATCGTGTTCGCTCACTCGAAAGCCCATCGCCTGCAATCCCGAACGCATTTTCCGAGCATTACCCATCAACTTCGTAACACGCTCCGGCTCACTCTCGAGAATATCAAGCGCTGCCAATGCCGACGCAACGGATGCAGGCGTCGGACTTGCACTAAAGATAAGAGCTGGTGCACTGTGTTTGAGATAATCAATGACTTTCGCTTCACCTACGACAAATCCACCTAACGAAGCAAAGGTTTTGCTGAATGTTCCCATTGTGAGATCGGTTTCTTTTTCAAGGCCGAAATGGCTTGCTGTTCCCCGGCCGCCTTTTCCGATCACACCGATTGCGTGCGCATCATCGACCATAATGCGTGCGTTGTGCTTTCGTGCAACTTTCACCATGTCCGGCAGGTTAACAATCTCGCCTGATGTGCTAAACACGCCATCGCTCACGATGAATTTGGCTGCATCCGCGGGAAGCTGCGAAATGACGTGTTCTAAATGCGCCATATCGTTGTGCTTGTACCTTACCACAGGGTTCTCACTCTCCTTTGTATAGGACGCCATACCGGCGGCAACAAGAGTCCCTGCAACAATACTTGCGTGATTGTCCTTATCAGAAACAACATAGTCACCGCGCTGAACGAGCACGGGAACAATTCCCTGTCCCGTTTGATATCCTGTGCTGTAGAGTAAACAAGCTTCTTTCCCCATAAATTTTGCAAGGCGACGTTCCAATTCGATATGCAGATCAAGCGTGCCTGTGAGATATCTCGAACCTGAACAGCCTGTGCCATATTTTTTTATCGCTGCGATTGCGGCTTCTTTTACTTTGGGATGCGCTGTTAATCCAAGATAGTTATTGGAACCTGCCATAATAACTTTGCGGCCGCCAATCCTCACAACCGGACCTTCACTCTCTTCGATAGCGTGAAAATATGGATAACAACCGGATGCTTTCACTTCATCTGCACGCGTGAAATTCCAACACTTTTCAAAAAGATCCAATGAATTCTCCTCAGGACATGTGCAAGAATAATCACGACATGAAGCGGCTTTTGCTTCTCGTGCTTTTTTTTAATATAGTTGAATAAGAAAAGAAAGTCAATAAACACAAGAATGAGGAGGTTTCAATCCAGACGGTTTTTGTTACGGGAGGTACCGGTTTTATTGGCAGCCACACCGTTGAGCGTTTATTAGAAGAAGGCTATCGTGTGCGATGCCTTGTTCGCCCGCATCAGATAAATCTGAGGTGGCTTCAAGGTCTGCCTGTCGATATTGTGAAGGGCGACTTATTAGATTCTGTATCACTTTCGAAATGTCTGGAAGGTGCAGACTACATCATCCACATTGCAGGGGTGACCAAAGCCAAACGGAAGAGCGAATTCTTTACCGGCAACGTAAAAGCGACAGAACATCTCCTGTCCGCAGCAAGCAAAATGAAGCATCTGAAGAAATTTTGTTACCTCAGCAGTTTAACTGCCGTAGGACCGAGCACTACAGGTATTCCTCTCACGGAAACAGCCCCCTGCCGCCCCATCACTACCTATGGTCAATCGAAGCTTGAGGCAGAACATCATTGCAGACACTTTGCGGATCGAATGCCGATCGTTATCATACGGCCTCCGGCTGTGTTCGGACCTCGCGATAAGGACATTTTAGAAATGTTTAAATGGGTTAGTTACGGTTTTAAGCCGATCATCGGCTCGTCTGAGAAGACATTGAGTCTTGTGTATGCACCAGATTTGGCAAAGGGAATCATTCAGGCAACCATAGATGAAAGGACGATGGGACAAACATATAATATTTCCAATCCGACCATCTTTACATTTTCTTCTCTCATCGATTATCTTGCAACATTGGTCCATAAGCGAACGATTCACGTACATCTCCCCAAAGGACTTTTCTATTCGATAGCAGGGATTGCACAGTTTTTTTCGACTATTGGAAAAAACCCGGCAGTTCTCAACGTTGAAAAGGCGCGAGATCTTTTGCAAAAACATTGGGTTTGTGATTCACGGAAAATCTGGGAGCACATTGGATTTCAGACTTCAACATCCATTTATGATGGCCTGAATAAGACATTTCAATGGTATAAAGAAATTGGGTGGTTGTGATGAGGATACAGGAGCAACAACGAGTTACCAGTATCGGACATTCGATTGTGAGTTGACAACAGCCAGTTCTAGAAAATGGATTGAGGAGATGAAGAATGTTGAGGAACTATTTATTAGTCTTTACCGGCGGCGGTATCGGAGCCTCTGCCCGATACTGGTTGTCTGGAGCTGTGTATCGTTTTCTTTCGACTGATTTTCCATACGGTAATCTCGTTGTCAATATCACCGGGTGTTTTGCCATCGGCTTATTGATGACATTGATGGAAGAACGCTTTCTTTCAGAACCTGCGCTGCGGATTTTTCTGACAATCGGAATCCTTGGCGGATTCACTACCTTTTCTTCCTTTAGCTATGAAACAATCGCTCTTCTTCGCGATGCCGAAGTCTTGCATGCTTCTATCAACATTCTCGCTTCTGTTTTTGGATGCTTAACTGCGACAATTTTCGGAATGTTTGTTGGCCGACTCGTTTAAGGAGGCAGGAAAATGAAACTCACAGGCGAAGGTACGTTATTAAGAATTTTCATCGGTGAATCGGATAAAGCGCATCACCAATCACTCTTTGAAGCAATTGTTCTTGCCGCACGTGAGCATGGTCTTGCCGGTTCGACAGTCTTGCGCGGCGTTGAAGGATTCGGCGCAAAGAGCCGCACTATCCACTCTGCAAAGATCCTGAGACTTTCGGAAGATTTGCCTATCGTAGTGGAAATTGTTGACACAGAAGAAAAGATCAAGGAATTTTTATTTGTTGTCGATAAGCTGCTTGAATCTGCCGGCGGCGCAATGGTGACACTTGAAAAAGTAAATGTGATTCGTTACTCGGCAGGAAAGAGTAATGTATAAAACTTCTTATTCAAAAAACGATATTCTTGATATCAAGAATTACAGAAACTTTGCAATGCACCAATAGCATGCAGCAGAGACAAGCGCCGATGTAGGAATCGTGATAATCCAAGCAATAACAATTCTTCCTGCAAGTCCCCACTTCACCGCCGATAGACGTTTGGTTGCACCAACACCCATAATCGCACCTGTGATCGTATGTGTTGTACTTACGGCAATACCGCTAAATGCCGTAATGAGCAGTGTAAACGCACCGGCTGTCTCAGCACAGAAACCACCTGCAGGTTTCAACTTTGTCACTTTTTGCCCCATCGTTCTCACAATGCGCCAACCACCGAACATTGTACCGAGAGCGATTGCCGTGTAACAAGGAACAATAACCCACCACTCAATAGGAAAGTCATCCGGACTGCTCGTGTAAATTATTTTTGAATTGATGAGAAGGATCGTGATAATTCCCATCGTTTTCTGTGCATCATTTGCTCCATGACCAAGACTATAGAATGCAGCAGAAACGAGCTGAAGTTTCCTGAAAATCCCGTTGATTTTAGATGATGGGCGTTTATGAAACAGCCACATCAGTACCGACATCATACCAAATCCCATCACCATACCAAGCATCGGTGCGACGACGATGAAGATAACCGTTTTCGTCCAACCGCTCCAGAGGATGGAACCGAAACCGGCTCGAGCAATTGCTGCTCCGCCTAATCCGCCCATCAATGCATGGGAAGAGCTTGATGGAATGCCGAAGTACCACGTAATGAGATTCCAGACTATAGCGCCAAGCAATGCTGCAAGAATAACATATTCTGTGACGAGGTTTGCTGTCACAAGACCTTTGCCGATGGTCTTGGCAACATTATGTCCAGTGAAAAGAAATGCTGCTGCGAAATTGAAGAACGCAGCCCAGAGTACCGCTTTACGTGGAGTAAGAACCCGCGTTGAAACGATGGTAGCGATAGAATTTGCTGCATCGTGAAATCCGTTGAGGAAGTCAAAGATCAATGCAATGAAAACAATGAAGAGAATGAGAGGTATCATGTATGCGAATATCCCGTCAGTTATGCTTGATCAGGATACCTTCAAGAACATTCGCCGCATCCTCACATTTATCGGTTGCTGTCTCTAATCCGACCAAAATTTCTTTCAATTTGATGATCTGGATGGCGTTTTTCTCTTTAGCGAACAAATCCGCGACAGCTTGGTCAAAAATTTCATCGGCTTGATTTTCATATTCATTGACCTTTTTGAATGTATCTTCAAGAAGGTCAATCTTATTTAAGTTGCGTAAGAGATGAACGCCGTTTTTTAGTTCGTTGATGGAGAGAATTAAAACGTCGATGAGTTGGGGAATAGCTTTCGGCACACGTGTTATTTTGTACATGACAAACCGATGTGCGCATCCATCCATATGATCAAGAACATCGTCCAAGGCAGATGTAAGTTCATGGATGTCTTCTCGATCTAAAGGAGTAACAAACGTGGAGTTGAGTTCAGAAAAAATATTATGCGTGATCGAATCGCCGTCATGTTCTATGTCTTTGATTCTCTTCGCGGTTTCTTCTCTCTGAGACTGCTTTTTACAGAAGGGTAGTTTTTTTAGTTCTACTCCAGCTTTCACCAGGTTTTGTGCAGATTCTTCCAATAAAACAAAGAAATGGTCATCATGAGGAAGAAGTTTTTTTATGAATTGATCTAGTTTCATGGGTCTGTAGTATGTAATGAAGAAAAAGAATGTCGTTTGTTTGGCAGGTCCAGGCAGGGAGCAATCTCCTTCCTGCCTGCCACTGTAAGGTAGCAGAATGTTGTTTCAAAACCAATTGCTTTTTATATCGATAAAAAACAACTGGTGAGAATAAATTTTAATTCTCCGGGCGTCATCATGCAGAAGACTTCAGTACTTTCTCCTGCATTTTTGTACGATAGGCATCAAGTTTTGCACTGAGTTCTGAATTGCTGAGTGCAAGTATTTCGAGTGCGAGTAAACCGGCGTTTGATGCACCATCTATAGCAACCGTAGCAACGGGAATTCCTGCAGGCATCTGAACCATCGAAAGCAATGAATCAAAACCGTTCAGTGTCTTAGACTTCATCGGGACACCAATCACCGGAAGCGTCGTGACAGCAGCGACAATACCCGCTAAATGTGCTGCACCGCCTGCGCCTGCAATGATCACTTTTATTCCTCTCCCCTTGGCCGCTTTCGCATATTCGATCGTCTGTTCAGGTGTGCGATGCGCTGAAAGTACTTTTACTTCACAAGAGACATCAAACTCTTTCAGAATCTGTCTTGCCGGCTCCATGGTATCGGCATCCGATGTACTTCCCATAAGAATGGCAACAAGTGGATTTGTCGATTTGTCTGTACCTAAAAGAATCATAATTTTTATCTCCTGCTATGTTAGCATTCTACACTGTCCCGTTATCTTCTCCTCATAAAGGAGCGAACATGGGGAGAAGTGCTTTCCTTAACCGTTATGAAGTGCGGCTTTGCGTAATCGATCCATCACTGCCGCACCAAGTCCCTTTTCTTCTACACTCTCTACCAGAATGACATCTACCTCCTGCCGATCTAATTCACGCAATGCTCTGAACAGATTCCTAGCAACATGTTCAATCGAAGATTCTAGAATCACATGGAATGAAGACTGCTCAATGCCCGCTAATACCTTTGAATAGGTAATCGATCCGACCTTCTTCTGCTGCGCTTTATTTTGCTGGATAAACTGTCTAAACTTTTCTTCATCTGCCGGCGGAAACAGAATCACACTCGCATTGGGAGCATAATGACGATGCCTCGTACCCGGAGAGCGTCGGAGCAATTCTTCTGCATTGGTCACACGCACCTCTCCTATTTCCTTCTCTATATCTTCCCGGCTTAGTCCACCGATCCGCAGAATAACCGGAGGATCAACGGTTACATCCAGCACAGTCGATTCAACTCCTATCGTTGTTGATCCAGCGTCGATGATAAGATCGATCTTTCCATTCAAGTCGTTGTACACATGTTCTGCTGAAGTCGGACTCGGTTTTCCCGAAACATTTGCACTTGGTCCAACGATACCACCGTTGAACTGCCGAAGTAATTCCAATGTCACCGGATGATCAGGCACTCGCAGTGCTACAGTCTCTAATCCTGCTGTTACACCATCAGGAACATTTATTTTCCTCTGAAACACTAATGTCAACGGACCGGGCCAAAATCGCCGAGCAAGCTGCAATCCTTTCTCGGAAACCGATGCTGTAAATTGCTGAACATTTTCCAATGATGCAATATGCACGATGAGCGGATTATCCGACGGCCTCCCCTTGGCTTCAAAGACTTTTTGTACAGCTCCGGCATTCAAGGCATCGGCACCGAGCCCATACACCGTCTCTGTTGGAAAAGCTACCAACCCTCCTGCATGAAGCACTTCCACTGCATATTGAATCTTGTCAGCATCTGGATGTTCTGTGGATAGCTGTATGATTTTTGTTGTCGGCATTCTCTCTGTTTTATTCTACTGCTGCTAACAGCATCTCCGCAACATCTTTCACCTTTACTGTCTCGGTTGCTTCTTTGTCTTTGACCCCGTCCTCCAGCATTGTCATGCAAAACGGACAAGCCGTACCGATTACATTCGGTTTCAGCGTGAGCGCTTCTTCTATTCGCTCAACGTTGATTCGTTTCCCTTCATGCTCTTCCATCCACATTCTGCCGCCGCCGGCACCACAGCACAATCCTCTCGACTTCGTTCGTTTCATTTCTACGGTATTCACGCCGGGAATAGCATCAAGAATTTCCCGAGGTTGATCATAGATATCATTGTAGCGTCCGAGATAACATGAGTCATGGAATGTTACTGTTGCACCTTCTTCCTTTGTTACCTTCAACTTACCTTCATTGATAAGCTTTACCAGAAAGTCAGTGTGATGAACTACTTCATAATTACCGCCCAATTGCGGGTACTCGTTCTTCAACATATTGAAGCAATGCGGACATGTTGCCACGATCTTTTTTACGTTGTAGTTATTCAATGTCGCGATATTGTCTTTCATCAGCATTTGAGCAAGATACTCATTTCCAATTCGACGCGCAGAATCACCGGTACATTTTTCTTCGGTTCCAAGGATAGCAAATTTAATTCCCGCTTTCTGCATCAACTTTGCGAAGGCTTGCGTCACCTTAGTGTAACGCGCATCGAATGCACCGGCACAACCCACCCAAAAGAGAATCTCTGCATCCTGTGATTGCGACATTTGTGGAATGTTCATACCTTCCGCCCAATCCGCACGACTCGATGCCGGGAATGCCCACGGACTAAAATTTGTCTCGAGGTTCTTAAATACAACTTGTACTTCCGGTGGAAAACTAGATTCCATCAATACCAGGCTGCGGCGCAAGTCCACTATTGCGGGAATATGCTCATTGTTCACCGGACATTCCTGTATGCACGACATACACGTCGTGCAAGCAAAAAGTTCTTCCTGAGTGATATAATTATGAAGGAGTGTGTTTTCTAATTGATTTTTTTCGCCTTCTTTGAGTGTTGCTGCTCTATCACCATTCAACAACAGCTTTCCTTTTTCTACCGTACGGCGCCGAATATCGGTCATAATCTTTTTTGGTGAGAGGAGCTTGCCTGTAATATTCGCCGGACAAGATGCCGTACAGCGTCCACATTCCGTACACGTGAATCCATCGAGTAATTGCTTCCACGTAAGGTAGTCGACATCTGCTGCACCGAATTTTTCTATTCCTTCTTCTTCGAGATTAATCGGCGTCAGCGCACCTCTTGGTTTCAGCGAAGTGAGGAATACATTCG
>PLMS01000083.1 GCA_003142575.1 Ignavibacteriota bacterium | reverse complement strand
ATATGGCCGATTCTGCAGTAATAGATTTTCAGTGGAGACATGGATACGGTTACTGGCATACACGACCGGATCCCGCTCATCCGGGACAAACAATTCCGACACCTTTAACTGCTGCAGAATATTTTGCATCAGGAACAACTATTAATGATCCTATTAACGCATCGTATGAGGGAACAAAAGAGTGGTACAACTTGATGCGAGGCGATTTGCCTATCCCGGCTTATCCGAATGGCACTCCTTTTTATGCGTCTTCGGTCTATGCGTCCGCTCACAATATCGTCACGCCATTTGTTCTCAGCGGCGACCCAGTGAAGGGAACGGGCTGGATAGATGGAAGTGATCTTACAGCCGGTGACCGTAGGCTCGTGACCGTACATGGTTCGTTCCAGATGAACCTTAATGATACGGCTGAATCTGTCATTGCCCTTGTGGATGGAATGGGAACAGACAATCTTTCAAGTATCACAGCTCTCAAGTTTACGACAACATTCGCAGCTCGCGCATTTACGAACCTGTTCAAGCTGCCGGCACCGCCACCACCGCCGCAGGTGAGCGCATCTGAGCTTGACAAGGAAATTATTTTAAATTGGGGCGGAAGTGCTTCGAGTAATGCCACAGAAACAACGGTGAACAAGCACTATGCGTTTCAAGGGTATAATGTGTATCAATTCCCTTCTGCAAGTTCCACCCTCAAGGATGCAATAAAAATTGCTACGTACGATCTTGCTTTAGATGCTGCTGGTAATCTCGATACACTTAAAGCTATTCTTGCTCCAGCGATTGATCCTGTTAGCGGAGCAACTATAACGGTAGTTGTTCAGACCGGTACGAATTCCGGAATAAAGCGGGTTCAAGATATTACGAAAGATTATATCCGGAATCGTCCGCTTATTAATGGACAAACATACTTCTTTGGAGTGACTGCATATTCTTTCAATCCAATATATAACGATACTGCAAATAACAATCCCGATTATGCGCCGTCGACTCCATGCCTGGAAAATTCACCAACTATTCTGGCACTAACTCCGCATATAACGAATCCTGGTACTCGTTTTAGCGCGGTGTCTGGAGATGCACTTCCTGTTCAGCATAGTAGGGTTGATACAACGAAACCTTTAAGTGATGGAAGGGTCAGTGCTCAAGTAATACAGCCGGATAAACTGACTGGACATACATACAACGTTGTCTTTAATAGCGCAGGGACGACATGGTCTGTTGTTGATGTCAATGCCCAAGATACAGTAGGGAGTGGAACTAATCAATCAGGCGATGCAAATTACCCGACCTTTGCTGGTGTGCAGGCTATAGTCCAAGGACCACAGCCAGGTATGAAGGAATGGTTAATCACCGGTACTCGTCGATTCTCACCTGTAGGAGGATTTATTGGCATAGGACTCGAAGGATTCAGTACTGCTGCGGATCCACTGGCTTATGATCAATCTGCCGGCACCATCGGTATGGCAGGCCACCTTCTTTTTGGTGGAATTGGAACAACTCTTTCAGATGCAACGAAATATCATTCGGTGCGTCTAAAACTCGCAGCTGTGGATTACACAACTCTTTGGAATCCGTTGGTTGCCCCGGCAGATGCGAATTTTTCTCTTGCTTACCGTTTTTTACGTGCGGTTGGTACCACAAGTACTCCCGCAGATCCATCGTTTGCTCCATGGATCATTAATAAAGGTTCTGGTTATCCATACCAAGACTTCAATTATGGCGTGCCGTTCTCAGCTTGGGATGAGTCCACAACCCCACNNGGTATGTTTGAAAACAATGTTGCTGGTGCATCTCTTGACGGACGCTACTGGCCGCCACTGACAACAGGTGACAACACAGTAAACCGAGAGTTTTGTTTCATCTTTAGTGCTCCATATTCAACAACACCGGATCCAGCGCTTCAGGTAAATCTCTCTAATAATGCAACGACGCCTCTTATGTGGGTCATGACATGCAATCGGCGTGCTGATGCGGATTGGGTTGCTGGCGATGAATTCGAAATCGTGGCGGCTTCTGTCAATGGTTCGAATGACGTCTTTTCATTCGTTGCTCCGGCTCCGACATATAGTGTCGCAAACGCAGCTGTGGACGTCGACAAAATCAATGTCTTCCCGAATCCGTATTACGGTATGAACACATACGAAACGAGCAGACTAAATAAATATGTCGAGTTTAATCATCTGCCCACAAATGCTACGATTCGCATCTTTAATTTAGCTGGCGTTCTTGTCAGGACCCTTACTAAGTCCGATGCAACCACACAATTTACGAAGTGGGATCTTAGAAACGAAAAGAGTCTTCCCGTTGCAAGCGGCATCTATATTATTCATATCAATATGCCGGAAATCGGCAAATCAAAGATATTGAAACTTGCACTTGTCCAGGAAGTTCAAATATTACCTACGTATTGATGGTGAGGATTGCGATGTCATTGAATGCCTCCAACTATTAAATAAGGAGCGAGTTATGAAGAAGATTGTATTAATAGCGTTAATAGTAATAAACATTGTTTTGCTTAGCGCTGTATCGCTAATGGCGCAAAGCAAAGCAGGGACAGCGGCGGCACCGGAGTTGCTGATACCTATAGGCGCAAAAAATGTCGCGATGTCCGGTGCTGGTATCTCATCAGTGAGTGGAACTGATGCGATCTCCTGGAATCCCGCTGGATTGGATGAAGGTGAATCTCTAACCAGTGCACTGTTTTCTTACCGTGCATATATAGCAGATATCGGAATCAGTTACCTTGCAATTGGTACCAAATTTGAGGGCTTTGGATCTCTGGGATTCTCACTTCGGTCATTCAATATCGGTGCGATACCTGTTACCACTGAAGATGCACCAGATGGCAATGGACAGGTAATCAATCCAACGTTTTTCACTCTCGGATTGACCTACTCCAAACAACTCTCTGATCGCGTCAGTGTTGGCGTAACAACCAATTTGGTGAATGAAGGTTTTGGCGGCGTCTCAGCAACTGGTCTTGCGTTTGATGTGGGTGTGCAATATCAAAATCCGGCATCACTGAAGGGCTTAAGTCTGGGAGTTGTTGTCAGAAATGTCGGTACAACTATGCAATATGGCGGCTCAAGTCTCTGGCGTCAAGCGACAGATGCAAACTCCATTCGTGGTCTGACATATTACAAGGTTGAAGCAGCGAGCTTTCAAATGCCTTCCGTCATTGATATCGGTCTCGGATATACGGGATCGATAGGTGCAGACAACAGTTTCACACTCAGCGCGGCCTATGAAAATGATAATTATGGTATTGACAGTTATCGTATCGGCGGTCAATTAACATTTATGAACGCAATCTCCCTGCGTCTTGGTTATCTTTACAGCACCGAACAAGGCGGGACTGTTTCAATTTTCCAGAACTATTCACTCGGCGCTGGATTGAATCTTCAAAATATTGTAGGACTCGGAATCAGCTTTGATTATGCATATATCCCCGTTCAGTATTTCTCCGGTAATCATTTGATTGATATCCGGATGAATTTCTGATAATTTGTAAACAACGTTTTAGAAAAACGAACCGCCACATGGATTTTTGCGGCGGTTTTTTATTGTCGTTTAACAATAGAAATAATATTACCTTAGAAAGAGTTCAGAGTTGTTGAGATGATTGATAATTGAATCTTCCATACCCTACAAAAATCGAATGAACAAATGAAGAATCGTATAGTTATTACTTTCTGTGTTATTCAACTTCTCATTCTGTATTCCGAGGCCTATTCTCAAAACGTTCGAGTGAACGACCGGTTTACAATAAATGTTGCATGTAATCGGTTTTGGCAAAGTGATTCAACTTCGTTTTTAGAAATTGCAACTGCTTTTTATCCAAATCAAGTGATGCTGACAAAAGATTCCATTGGCTATCATGGGAATGTTGAGCTGCGTATTACGATCCAAAAGAAATCAAGTGGAACACTTATTCATGTTGATCGGTATATTGTCCCAGTTCGTATCCTCGATACAGCTTCTGTACCTATGACTAAATCAATTGTAAGTAAGATTATCTACCAATTAGAACTTGGTTCATATTCGATTGCTGTGCATGGGTCTAATAGTTCAAATAGGTCGCGTTGTGATAGTTCCCTCTTTATTGTGAATATTGAAAAAAGGCCGAGTACAATCGCTCTGAGTGACATTGAATTATCCACAAATATTTCCGAATCTTCAGATCGAAAAGATCCTTTTTATAAAAATTCTTACCGTGTCATTCCCAATCCAAGTCTTGTTTTTGGTTCGATTGAATCACCTACAATATTCTCTTATGCTGAACTGTATAATCTACAAAAAGGGTTGGTCTATTTGATAAAAGTACAAGTAGTCGATTCAAAGGATAGAATCCTAAAACATCGAACTCGAACACGTCAATTTTCAGTAACCGATGCAGTCGATATCACAACACTCAATATCACTTCTCTAAGTTCTGGAAAATATAAATACCAGTATAGTATTTCTGATACGCTAGGCCATGGGATCGCTCAAAGTGAAAAAGTGATATATATCTATAACCCTCAAGTGAAACAAATATCTGTTGCAGCAACTTCTACAAAAATTGCTGAATTTGCCGGAATGACAGATGATGAATTAACTGATGAAATGAAGAAGATTCAATACATCGCAACGAATGAAGACATCAAGATGTGTGCTAAACTGACGGGGGTAGAGGCACGACGAGATTTCCTATCAAAATTCTGGACAGATGTTGAAAGTGGCAACAGAAATAGAAGCGACTTAACACGGGCGATGTATCTCCAACGCGTTATTTTGGCAAATGAGCATTATCGAGCGATGGGCAAAGAGGGATGGAAAACCGATCGCGGTCGGATATATATATTGTACGCGGAACCAGATGAAATAGAACGATTTCCCAATGAAAGTGATAGTAAGCCGTACGAAATATGGCATTACAATCAAATTGAAAGCGGAGTTATATTTGTATTTATAGATCAAACTGGCTTTGGAAATTATTCGCTTGTCCATTCGACAAAGCGTGGTGAAATTCAAGATGACTCATGGCAGCAATATTTGCGATAATACTCTCTCTGTGTGCCTGGACTGTATCGGTGTGTGCTCAGCCGGTAGACTCTCTACCGGTTGAAGAATATTCTGTCGGTTCATTCGAACGGGCAACACGTCTATTCGCGGGGACGCAGGGGGCGATCTATGTTCTTGATGCCGATCAGAATAAAATATTTGTCTTTGCGGATATCACACAACCACCGAAGAGCATTGGAGGATTCGGATGGTCGGCAGGGTCATTCGATAAGCCGACAGGCATAGCAACAGACGGCATCAATATATACGTGTCTGATTATGGCAATCACCGCATCCAGCGATTCGACCGGAATCTCAATTATCTATCTTCGTTCTCAACGCGGGATACTTCCGATGCTGTCTCGCGGTTCGGTTATCCTCTTGATGTTGCCCTGTCTGAACTGGGAGATTTATTTATCCTCGACGGAGAAAATTTACGCGTTCTTAAGTTCAATCCGCAAAATTTCTTTGAGCGTTCTTTTGGCGATATCAACGCCGGAAAAGGGAAGCTTCAGAATCCGATCAAACTGGTTGTTACTACATCGCGAATTTTTGTAGGCGAACAGACACGGATCGTTGTTTTTGATTATTTCGGAAATTATCTCAGCAGTATTGGAGACGGTATTGTGTCAGGGCTTACCGGTTTCGCAATGTCAGACAATGTTCTTCTCTTGGCATCACCTGATACATTGTGGCAGTTTTCTCAGGAAGGTGTTTTTCAAAAATTGATTCCGCGCAGTCATTTGGTAACCGGAGAACACATTGAACGAATTCAAGATGTTGCATGCTCCGGACGGCGATTGTTTATTCTCTCGCCGCAGAGACTTCATATTTTTAAGATAGGCGATTAATTCACCGGATTCATTTCTTGACATTCGTTCCGAATTATCCTAATTTTATTCGGTATTCATTGAAGTATTGCCGTTCACTTTAAGGAGGGAATTCACATGGCATCAAGAAGCATCAACAAAATTATTCTCATAGGAAACCTTGGACAGGATCCTGAGCTGCGGTACACGAGTAGTGGCGTCGCAGTTGCATCATTTTCGATGGCGACCAGTGAGTCTTGGAAAGATCAGGATGGAAATGTTCAAGAAAAAACTCAATGGCATAAGCTCGTTGCATGGAGAAAACTTGCTGAAATTGTAGGTGAATATTTGAAGAAAGGCAGCAAGGTGTATGTTGAAGGGCGCATTCAATATCGCAGTTATGACGATAAAAACGGTGTTAAGAGGGATATTACAGAAATCGTTGTCGATCAATTGCTGATGTTGGATTCCAAAGGTGCCAGCCATGCAAACGCATCCTCAGCTGGCTCAGCCGCGCCATCGTTGCAACAACCGGTTGAAGAACCAGGAGCGGATAAAGTCGATGATCTGCCGTTTTAAGTTTTCTAGTTGTTGTAATCGTTGCTTTTTCATTTCTTGTTTATTAAGTTGGTATCATTGTTAATGTTCTTTTTAATTCCAGTTCTGGTGTCCAGATGCACATTGTGTATCAGGATGAAAAGGGAATTTCGTAAACCCCGCCGTTGGCGGTATAATGCGAAAGCTGCCCCGCAACTGTAATTCCGATTCTGCATGACGCAGAATTGTATCTTCAATGGTGAAAGTCACTGTGGCGCCCAAGGTGCCATGGGAAGACGAATTGAAGATCGGAAGAGCCAGGAGACCTGCCAGAGCTATGTGCCTCATGAACCTTCGAGGGAAGGTGGTTCACGCACGTCTTCTTTGATGAGTGTGAAGCCCCAATCTTTGTTGAAGGTTGGGGCTTTTTCATTCACCATCATTCAAAGGAGAGATGTACTATGCAACACACATGGAATGCTGTTATTTGTTCAACCCTCGTCCTTTTCGCGTCGGCTATTGCAGCCGATAACGATACGACGAAAATTTATCATACAGAAGATGTTGTTGTCACGGCAACACGAAGCGCAATTTCTCCGTCTGACGCACCTTCACCAGTCCAGATTATTTCATCGTCATTCATTCAACAAATGAATCCAACAACAGTGGCAGATCTTTTGCAGCTGACAAATGGAGTGTATGTAAATTATTATGGAGCGGTTGGGGGTGTAAAGAATCTGACATTTCGAGGACTATCGACAGAGAATTCTCTCATCTTGATTAATGGTAACCCGATCAACGACCCGCAAAATGGTTCTGTAGATCTAAGCTTATTGTCGGTGAACGCTATTGATCGGATGGAAGTTATAAATGGCGGTGGATCAGCGTTGTATGGCAGCGATGCTTTGGGCGGAGTAGTTAATATTATTACTCGCCATGCCTCTGAAGATTTGCATGCACGCGTTCAAGGAGATATAGGCTCTTTCGGTGCAGTGCGTGCACTTGCAGATGTCCAGGGACGTATTGCCGGTATTGGTATGCTCGCCGGTGTTTCCAGAGAATATGGAAATGATGATTACAGCTTTATTTTTCAACGCCAAACAATGAATGATACCACATTGAATCGGAAGGACGCAGATTATCAGCGCACACAATTGTATTGGAATGGTGATTATCAAGCCTCAGATATTATTGACGTCAATGCAGCAGTCCAATATATAAAGTTCGAACGAGGTGTGCCGGGTCCAGTTTATTCGGCATCTACGATAAGCGTTGCCCGTCAGAATGACGAAACGTTTCGAGCGATGTTTGGGTCTCATATCCGATTGCAGGATAGCCTATCAATTTCAGTTAATGGAGCTTTCAATCATAACTCTGAAATTTATCGCGATTCATTAGAGCTGTCGGATGCATTATATGAGAGTAAATATTATTCCTTCAATGGCCAAATTGATTGGTCTCCAACAGCATGGGATCATCTTCTTGCGGGCTGTGAGTATGGAGAGGGATACCTCGATGCAAGCGGTCTTTCGTGGGGATCGCCATTAATAATGCACCCTGTTCGCGTTCAAAAGTCACTTTATCTTTCAAACGAAAATATGTACCAGACAGAGGCAAAATGGCTTGATCGAATGTCGTTCTACGAATCAATTCGTTATGACTATTACTCCGATGTTATTGAAGATGCGGTCTCACCAAAACTTGGAGTGAATATCCGTATCTATCAGCCATACGATATTCATATACGGAGCAGCTGGGGAAAGAATTTTCGCGTTCCTACATTTAATGATAAGTACTATCCATTGTTTGGCAATTCCAACCTGAACCCTGAACGTTCTACAGCCTTCGATATTGGAGTTATTGGAGTGTTAGATCGGTCTGGAAAACAGTCTGTACAAATCACATATTTTGATATTGAGTCAGATAAAAAAATCGCATTTAATGGCTATTTACCATATAACATTGGAGAAGCTCAGAATTTGGGACTTGAAGTACGATATGATTATCATTCATCTGATAATAAACTTAATGCGTTTTTCGGCTTTTCATTTACGAACGCAATAAAGAAGAATAAATCAGTGCCAATCGATTCATCCTATAATAAACAGTTACCGTATGTTCCGAAGTCCTTAGGAGTGCTCGGAATTTCATTCGATACGGAAGTCGGAAAGATATCTATTAATCAATCAATGGCTGGCCTCCGCTATATTACTGCAGATGAAAGTAAATCGTTGCCTGCATATACACTGACCGATGTGAGTTTTATTAAGAAGTTTGAGATGACCAACGTTCAATTAACATTCCATTGTTCTGTCAATAATGTGTTTGATATTGATTATCAGAGCTTTGAAGGGTATCCAATGCCTGGACGATCGTTTCGAGTAAGTATAAGTGCAGACTATTGATTTGGTTTGAAAAGGAAAATGATGTATCATTAACCAGTTCATTTTATTTGGAGGATTTATGCGTAATGTTCTTATTGGTTCAACTTTAATTCTGGCTGCGGCATTATCCCGGCTTCTTCCGCATCCTGATAATTTCACTCCGATAGCCGCGATGGCACTCGCAGGTGGTGTGTACCTTGAAAAACGATTCGCACTCATCGTCCCACTTGCTGCGCTTGTGATCAGTGATTGCTTTATTGGTTTTCACAACACCATTCTCTTTGTCTATGGCAGCTTTATGCTCATCGGGTTTATGGGACTATGGCTGAAATCACATAAGAAATTCTTACCTGTCTTGGGGACTGCACTTCTCAGCTCAATTCTCTTTTTTATCATTACTAATTTCGGTGTGTGGCTCACAGGTGGTGGATGGTTCTACCCGAGGACGTGGCAAGGTCTTGTTGAATGCTATGTCATGGCTATTCCATTCTTCCGAAATACGCTGGCAGGAGATTTAGTATTTACTGGAGTATTGTTTGGTTTGTTTGAATTATCTTTGCGTTCTATCCGAGCTTCAGAAAAGAAAGCAATTCAAGAAAATTCATAATTATTCTTTCGTTGTGATTTGTTGACGTCAGATTGGCTCGGAAGAAGCTCATCTGACGTTTTTATTTTTAAGAAACGAATGAAATTCTGATAGAGGATTTTCAACCATGTATGAAAATCTTGATTCCATTGGACTTTCTTACTCATTTGATTAGTACCTTATCGAGTGACATATATCAAGAATGCTCTTGTTGGTTCTTTTCTTCTCATAGCATTTTGTAGAAAAAGCTCTATATTGAATCCCATTAAACTAAAACGCAATCATATGTCCAATAAAATAGAGTTTGCGTTGCGATGTTCCATCCATATCTCCCCGCGTTATTTCTGTTGTACCAGTTTAACTCTCTATAGTATAATCACTTGTGCAGGTATTCTTCAAAAGTTGAAGAAATGAGGTTGCTGTGTCTGATTACATCGACAAAATAATGATTCATGTGAAAGCGAAGAATTCCAACGAACCGGAGTTTCATCAAGCGGTAGAAGAAGTATGCGAGTCTTTGGAGCCGGTATTTGCGCGTCACCCAGAATACCGTGCTGCAAAAATTCTTGAGCGTATGGTCGAACCAGAACGGATTGTCATCTTTCGTGTTCCATGGATGGATGATCAGGGTGAAATTCATATTAACCGTGGATTCCGGATTCAGATGAACAGTGCTATTGGTCCTTACAAAGGCGGATTGCGCTTCCATCCATCCGTTACACTGAGCATTCTTAAATTTCTTGCATTCGAACAAGTGTTCAAGAATAGTCTTACAACGCTGCCGATGGGCGGCGGCAAAGGCGGTGCAGATTTTGATCCTAAAGGGAAGAGTGATAACGAAGTGATGCGGTTTTGTCAAAGTTTCATGACAGAATTATTTCGTCATATCGGTGCAGATACAGATATACCGGCTGGAGATATTGGTGTAGGAACACGTGAGATCGGTTTCCTCTTCGGTCAATACAAACGACTTACGACAGAATTCACAGGTGTGCTGACTGGAAAAGGATTGAATTGGGGCGGCTCCCTTATCCGCCCAGAAGCAACAGGATTTGGTGTCGTTTATTTTACTGAAGAGATGTTAAAGACGAAAGGTTTAAGTATTGAAGGAAAAACAGTTGCAGTTTCCGGTTTTGGCAATGTCGCTTGGGGCGCGGTCACAAANNGCCACAAAAGTAAACCAATTGGGAGGGAAAGTTGTAACACTTTCCGGTCCTGATGGTTTCGTGTATGATCCGGATGGAATCAAAGGTGAGAAGATTCAATATATGCTTGAGATGCGTGCAAGTGCGAAAGATGAAGTAAAATCTTATGCCGATAAATTTAAGGCGCAATTCTTTCCTGGTAAGCGACCGTGGAGTGTAAAGGTAGATGTTGCCTTACCGTGTGCTACGCAAAACGAGCTTGACGAAAATGACGCGAAAGAGCTTGTGAAAAACGGATGCGTTTGCGTGTGTGAAGGAGCGAACATGCCAACGACAATTTCGGGTCTCAAAGTTTTTCATTCAGCGGGCATACTTTATTCCCCTGGCAAAGCGTCGAATGCTGGTGGCGTTGCTACATCAGGGTTGGAAATGAGCCAAAACAGTATGCGTTTACCATGGCCGAAAGAAGAAGTTGACACACGATTGCATCAGATTATGAAAAGTATTCATGATACATGCATGCAGACCGCAGAACGATTTGGTGATCCGGGCAATTACGTCATGGGTGCAAATATCGCTGGATTTCTGAAAGTTGCGAATGCCATGCTCGAACAGGGATTAGTATAGCAGATTCATATCTGAAGTTTATTTGTTTAAGGTATATTTCGCACCGCTTGTGTCATAGAGTTTTCATAGGATAGTTGATAGTGTCTGAAAAATTTATGTTATGCTTATATGAATCGATTTGATCAGTTTTCGACAGAAGATATATATGGAAGCCGCATCAAGTCGTTCCAGAAATTGATGCGCATAAAGGTGCGCGACATCCTGCTTGTCGCCAGCCTGTATGATCAGTACCTGTTTGAAGAAGATGGCAGATTATATGAACTGATTCGACAGGAATTTCAAGTCCTCAATCTGAGTCACCCGCCAGAGATTGTACATGTGACCAGCGGTGAAGAGGCAATTGAGCTTCTTACTTCCGGAGAAAAATTCGATCTTGTCATCACCACACTGCATCTTGAAGATATGCATGTTATCCGATTTGCGCAAAAAATACGGCAGACCGGTATCGACATTCCTATGATCCTGTTGGCGTACGACAATAGAGAAAAAAAAGAAATCATCATGAATTACGATACATCGGTGTTCGATCGTATATTCATCTGGACCGGCGATTACCGTCTTCTGGTTGCGATGATTAAGTATGTTGAAGACAAGCTCAATGTTCAAAGTGATACTGCGACAGTTGGTGTGCAAGTTATTATTTTAGTAGAAGATGATATCAGTTTTTACTCCTCATATTTGCCGCTGCTCTATACACAGATTTTTAACCAGTCCCAGCGGCTTATTTCAGAAGGTGTCAATCTTACTCATAAATTTCTCAGAATGCGGGCGCGGCCGAAGATTTTACTTTGTACAACATATGAAGAAGCATGGTCGTGTTTTGAGAAATACGAAGACTTTGTGCTTGGCGTTATTTCGGATATTGATTTCCTTCGTGAAGGAGTAAAAGACTCTGAAGCAGGTTTCAAGTTTGCGGAAGCGGTGCGAAAAAAAAAGGAAGACATTCCTATCCTTCTTCAATCAGGTGATGCGAAGGCAGCTGGGAAAGCATTTGAAATCGGAGCTGCGTTCCTGCAAAAGGGTTCACCAACACTCTTGCATGACCTGACCAACTTTGTTATGACGCATTTCGGGTTCGGCGACTTCATTTTTCGTACACCGGACGGAAAGGAAGTTGGTAGAGCGACGAACTTAAAACAGTTTGAGGAGCAACTTCAAACTGTCCCGGATGAATGCATCCAATTTCATGCCAAGCGTAATCACTTCTCTAATTGGTTGAAGGCAAGAACGGAATTCTGGCTTGCTCATAAGCTCCGTCCTCAAAAGGTTGAAGACTTCCCGAGCACCACTGAATTACGGAATGATTTAATCGGTGCATTGCGATTATATTTAGAAACACGTCAGTTAGGTATCATTACTGAATTTTCCAAAGAATCATTTGATCCTCAAAACAGCTTTGCGCGAATTGGTACAGGTTCGGTAGGGGGCAAGGCGCGCGGTTTAGGTTTTATCAATACGCTGATCAACACCTACAACATTCGTAATAGATTTGAAGGAGTGGAAATATCTGTTCCGTCGGCGATAGTTATTGCGACGGATGTTTTCGACAGGTTCATATTGGAAAATAAACTTGAAAATTTTATTTTGGAATCAAAGAGCGACGAAGAAGTTCTTCAGCGTTTCACCGATGCGCCGTACTTTCCGCCCGATGTGGTCTTTCGATTGATCGATTTTCTTGAAATCATGCACGAGCCGTTGGCCGTGCGCTCATCCAGTTTGTTGGAAGATTCACAATATCAGCCGTTTGCTGGTGTGTATCAAACCTATATGCTGCCGAACAAGAATCCCGATCCAACTGTCCGTTTACATGAATTGTTGGAAAGCATAAAGCTCGTGTATGCCTCTACATACAGTAAAAATGCTAAAGACTACATGAAAGCGACACCCTACCGGCTCGAAGAAGAGAAGATGGCGGTTATCATCCAGCGAATGGTTGGCACATCACATCATAATCGATTTTATCCGGAATTTGCCGGAGTTGCAAAATCATATAATTTCTATCCTGTACCACCGCAGAAATCAGAAGACGGCATCGCTCAGGTTGCACTCGGATTAGGTTACACTGTGGTAGAAGGACTTAACTCAGTTCGTTTTTGTCCCAAGTATCCGCGTCATCTCATGCAATTCTTTACAACAAAGGACACGATTCGCAATGCCCAGCAAGAGTACCTTGCACTCGATCTCACGTCAACGTTCAGCCATGAAAATCATGAGACACCGGATGTGATGATCAAACATTATGATCTGACCACGGCAGAGGAAGATAATACGCTCTTTTATGTCGGATCCACCTATTCTCCGGAAGACGATTCTGTATATGATGGAGTGTCACGCAATGGGAAACGTGTTGTTACATTTGCTCCGGTTTTGAAGCATCGGATATTCCCATTACCGGAAATTCTTGATTTACTTTTGGAGATGGGAACATGGGGTATGGGCACACATGTCGAAATCGAATTTGCAGTCAATATGAATACACCACCGGGCGAACCGAAAGAGTTCGCAATGCTGCAGATTCGTCCCTTAGTCATGAATCTTGAATTTGAAGAGCTTGATGTTGATCATTTCGTTCGTGAAAACCTTGTTTGTCAGAGCGAGCAGGTGCTCGGCAATGGTGCTGTCCAGGATATTTATGATATAGTTGTGGTGGATTCGGATAAGTTTGACAGATCAAAGAGTAAAGAAACGGCACGTGAAGTCAGTGAAATCAATGCCCGATTGCTTTCAGAACATCGGCCATATGTGTTGATTGGAATGGGTCGATGGGGAAGCATGGATCCGTGGCTTGGTATTCCTGTCACATGGGACCAAATCTCAGGCGCGTCGGTGATCGTTGAGTCTGGTTTTAAAGACATCGATGTAACACCGTCACAAGGGTCGCATTTTTTTCAAAACATTACATCATTTCGTGTGGGTTACTTTACTGTCAACACCTCGCACAATCTTGGGTTCATCGATTGGGATTGGCTGAAAGTGCAGCCGGCGTTTCAGGAATTTAATCACGTTCGCCACTTGAGGTTTGATAAACCGTTCAGTGCCAAGATTAATGGACGGAAGAATAAAGGCGTGATTATGAAACCGGGAAAATAGGCTTTCAATATTGAGAAAATTGATGCTATTTTCATATTTCCTTCTCTTAAACCACTGAGCACTTCTTACATCCCTTTGGCGATGAGATATTGTTTGTCTAAAGATATATCGGTATTGTTAAAACAATTATGACGTGCAGGCAATGATGCATCGAAAGAGATCACAGATTCATATTCGATATGTTCCATTTATCAATCAGGAGGTGTTTACATGGTTGACAATAGGCGTAGAGACTTCCTTCGGAAAAGCAGTGTCGGTCTTGTAGCAACCTTAACTTCTGGACTCTGGTTTGATATGCTTGCCAAAGGAATTGTCCCACCCCACTCAACTACGTTCTTCGAAGAACGCTTTGGCGTTTCGCGGGAAGACATGAAGAAGATACTTGAAACCGCTCTCTCGAAAGGCGGCGAATTTTCGGAACTCTTCTTTGAATACAGAATCAATAATTCCGTTCAAATGGAAGAAGACCTCATCAAAGATTCTTCCGAAAATATTACACTCGGTGTTGGGATTCGTGTGTTGAAAGGTGCACAGACCGGGTACGGGTATACTGATGATCTCTCTTTTGAAAAGATGAAGCAAACTGCGTTGACGGCGGCTGCTATTGCAGCAGGGAATTCTAAAGTATCTATCGCTGACCTGACGCAGAAAACTTCTGGATTGAAAGTGTATGATCTCAACTTGCCGATGAACGAAGTGAAACTCGATTCTAAGGTTGATCTTGTTAAACAAGCATATATGGCGGCCCAAGCGTACGATAAGCGGATAACAAAGGTTCAAGCCTCGCTTGTCGATGAACTTCAATACGTCACTATTGTGAATAGTGAAGGATTGTTCATTGCTGACGCCCGTCCACAAATGCGAATGTTCGTTTCTTCCACAGCCGAAGAAAATAATATTCGAAATACCGGATTCAAGTCGGCGGGTGGACGTGTCGGTCTCAATTTTTTTATCACAACAGAGACACCGCAATCCATAGGAAAGAAAGCATCGGAAGAAGCCATCACATTACTTGCTGCCGTTAATCCTGTGGCAGGAGAACAGCCGGTCGTGCTGGGAAGTCGGCAGTCAGGTGTGATGATTCATGAAGCAGTCGGGCATTCGTTAGAAGCCGATGGCAATCGAAAAAAAACATCTATTATGTGGGATAAATTTGGGACACAGGTTGCCAATCCGATTGTAACAATTTACGATGACCCAACGATTCCTTTTTATCGCGGGAGTTACAATGTTGATGATGAAGGGACGATTCCCCAGAAAAAGATGTTGATTGAAAATGGCAAGCTTGTCGGATATTTGCAGGATCGGCTTTCAGCGAAACTGATGAATATGGAACCGGATGGACATGGTCGGCGCCAAACATACAAAAACAATCCAATTCCTCGCATGGCGAACACTGTTCTTGCGCCAGGCAATGCATCGGTAGAAGAGATCATTCGATCGGTTAAGAAAGGATTCTATGCAGAGACATATCAAGGAGGACAAGTCAGTGATTCCGGTAAATTTACTTTCTCGGTTAATATGGGATATCTGATTGAAGACGGTAAGATTACTCGGCCTGTGAAGAATGCGACGCTCATAGGTACGAATGTGCAAATTCTGAACGAGATTGAATTGATCGCTCACGATACAGCATTTTTCCTCGGTACCTGCGGTAAGGATGGACAATCAGCAGCAGTGACTGCTGGAACACCAACACTGAAACTTCGTCAGATGACGGTAGGAGGTCGAAAATGAAAGACCAAAATCTCTTACAGTTGGCAGAAGAACTTGTTGGATTTGGCAAGAAAAACGGTGCGAGTCAAGTGGAAGTATCTATAAACCAAGGAACCAATTTCAGTGTGGATATTCTTCAGGGTGAAATTGAGAAATTAACAGAAGCGGTTTCCAAAGGCTTAGGGCTCCGCATTTTTGTTGAAGGCAAAGTGGCAAGGGCAAGTTCATCAGATTTTTCGAAGGACACATTGCAAAAATTGGTAACAAATGCAATCCTTCGGGCGAAACTTTCGAGTGCCGACCCGCTTGCAGGCCTGCCAGAGAAGGAACCTCTTACCGTTGATGTCACTGCATTGAAAATCTACGATCCGGCAATTTTAGAAATGGCTCCAGAAAAGAAAATTAGAGCGGCAAAAAAAACAGAAGCAATTTGTCTAGCTGATCATCGTGTTAAGAAAACCTTCGGATCTACCTTCAGCACGTACATTGGCGAAAGATACCTATCAAACTCTAATGGTTTTAGCGGTTCTTTCAAACGGACAAGTTGTTCCTGTGGAGTTAGTCTCCAGGCTGGTGAAGAATCCAACCTATTTGATGAGGGCTGGTACGATTCTTCTGTGAATCTTGAAGGTCTGGAATCTGCAGAAACGATTGCGAAAAAAGCCATTCACCGAGTCACAAGATTAATTGGTGGCAAGAAAGTGGAATCGCAAAATGTTCCCGTTGTTTTTGAGCCGCCAATGACTGCAGAAATTCTCGGTTTTTTTTCGACGTGCGTCGGGGGAAATAATGTGTACCTAAAGCAATCATTCCTTGCAGGAAAAATCGGAGAGAAGATTGGAAACGAACTCGTCACAATTATCGACGACGGTTTAAAAGCGGGAGCACCGGGCACAGAACCATTCGACGGTGAAGGTGTTCCGTTACGCAGGACAGTTGTAATGGAGAATGGGATATTGAGGAACTATTTGTTGGATACCTATGCTGCTCGGAAACTCAGTATGAAATCTACCGGGAACAGCGGCGGTCCAAACAATCTCTATCTCTCAGCAGGTTCATCCACACCAGAACAAATCATCAAGTCTGTCGATAAGGGGTTGTTTTTGACAGGTACGATTGGTTTTGGTCAAGTCCCGACGACAGGAGATATTTCTCGCGGAGCCTTCGGGATCTGGATTGAGAAGGGTGAACTGACTTACCCGGTCGCAGAAATTACTATTTCCGGAAATCTTGCGCAGCTGCTGCAAGGGATTCAAATGGTCGGTAATGATTTACAATTCAAAGACTCTATCACAGGGCCGACCATCAAAGTAGCTGAGATGACTGTGGGCGGCAAGTAATAGTCCCTTTAACTGAAGGTACGGTGGTGACAACGTCCATCTTCGATTCATAGTAAGTAGGAAGTGAAAGAAAAAAAGCAGAAATTAAAGAGAAATTCTTTTATCTCTATCATATATAAATAATCGAGAGTGAATATGGTTGCCTCAAAACCATTGCGAGTTGTGATTGCAGACGATCAGGAGTCGATGAGTGCTATCATCCGGCGCCAGTTAGTGAAGATCGGACATGTGGTGATAGGAAAAGCAACAAATGGACGGCAAGCAGTTGAAATGACACAATTGCTGCAACCCGACATTGTGCTGATGGATATTGAGATGCCGGAAATGGACGGTCTGGAAGCATCTCGATTGATTCATGAACAATGTCCTCGACCTGTTGTGCTCCTTACCGGACATGACGATCCGGAAATGGTACGCAAAGCAAGTGAGGCAGGTGTTGGCGCTTATCTTATGAAACCGCCCAGTGCTCCGGAAATAGAACGGGCTATTATTATTGCAGTCGCACGGTTTGCCGATCTCATGGAATTACGGCGGTTAAATATTGAATTGCAATTGGCTCTCGATAATGTCAAAGCATTGAAAGGACTGCTTCCTATCTGTGCGGGCTGTAAAAAAATTCGCGATGATAAAGGGTACTGGGAAGGTGTGGAAACCTATATCAAGAAACACGCCGACGTAGAATTTTCTCATGGACTTTGTCCTGAGTGCTTAACTCGATTATATCCGGAGTACAAACCAAAAAAAACTGATATGCTTTGATGTATAATGTACGTGTTGGGCTGGTAGCAATGGTCGTTAGTGTAGTACGTGTTGCGGAAGTATGTAATGCTGTGCGGTTGGTGTAAACAATCGTTGTTGATGCTTCAATTTGGCAATTATTCATTGGTTCTTCGTCACATGAAAATCGTATAACCCTATTTGCTCACCTTGATGAGATCTGACGGGCTGCCGCCGCGGGCAGAAAATGCTCGTTGTTTATTGTTACTTTCTCTGAATTCTACTACCTTTTATCAACATAAGTTATCAGCGAACAACATTGGAGCGACGCATGTCTACAACTTCTCAAACCTCTCTTCCGGACAAACCATACGCGGTTGAATATTATTATAAAACTGCATGGGGACATGCAGATGAGTTCATTCGGTTGTACAAGAAGAACCATTATCCTGTCTTGAAAAAGCAAATTGAAATGGGACGAATCCTGAAGATCACCTTGGTGAAACCACGGTTTCATGCAACCGAAGAAGGACGGTGGGACTGGAGGGCAACAATTGTTTGGAAAAATATCCAAGTGACTGATGATGGTTTTAGCGAAGAAAGCATTAGTCGCCAACTTTTTTCCGATCAAGAAACATTTAAGAAAGAAGAACAACGGAGATTTGAAATATTACTCGGTCACTGGGATGTACCAATCATCAATGTTGATTTGGATAAATGAGAAATGAAGACGTAAGACACTTTGATAACGTTCTGGACGTACGAAGGAGAAGAGCCATGGCAAAAACAAAAAAGTCTTTCAAGAAAATCGGTAAGAAAACTGTTCCAAAACGTAAACCGGCTTCTAAACTGAAACGTGTCGTCAAAGTCCAATCTTCTCCTAGAATGTCGCAATTCAAAGCAAGCATGCTGTCACTCATAAGTGAGACTTCAACAAATCTTCCGCCGGATGTGCGACGTGCACTTACATGGGCGATTGAACGTGAGACTCCGGGAAGTCAAGCAGCACTCGCATTGCAGATGATGGCAGTCAATACTGATATGGCATGCGATAATGAAGCGCCGATCTGTCAGGATACCGGTATGTTAACATTCGAAATCAAGACGCCGGCTGGCACAAACCAGATCTTCATGCAGAAAGAAATAAAAGAAGCAATTGTTGAAGCAACAAAGCTTGGCAAGCTGCGTCCGAATGCAGTCGATTCTCTTACAGGAAAGAACAGCGGTAACAATCTTGGAGAAGGTTGTCCAGTGATGCATTTTGATCAATGGGACGAAAAAGAAATCGAAATAAGACTTATCCTCAAAGGCGGCGGTTGTGAAAATAAAAACATTCAGTATTCGCTGCCTTGCGAATTGCAGAATCTTGGCAGAGCCGACCGCACATTAGATGGAATTCGCAAATGTTTGCTTCATGCTGTCTGGCAAGCTCAGGGACAGGGGTGCAGTGTCGGTGTTCTCGGTGTCGCGATCGGCGGTGACCGTGCCTCCGGGTACCATTACGCGAAACAGCAACTCTTCCGTACTCTGGATGATATTAATCCAAATCCGGAACTTGCGAAACTGGAAAACTACGTTTTGCAGAATGCTAACAAGCTGAACATTGGCACAATGGGCTTTGGCGGACTGGCAACGCTTATCGGTTGCAAGATTGCATCATATCATCGTTTACCTGCGTGTTTTTTTGTATCGGTGGCTTATAACTGCTGGGCTTATAGGCGGCTTGGTGTTATCCTTGATGCAAAGACTGGAGCGATCAAACGCTGGCTCTACAAGGAAGATACTCCGGTGATGCGCATGGCGAAAGAGGAGAATTTGCCCTTAACGGGGAGAGAGATTTCTTTGACATTACCGCTCTCGGAAGAACATGTGCGCGCGCTGAAGGTTGGCGATGTTTTGTTGCTCAATGGTGTTATGCATATGGGACGAGACGTGTTGCATCATCATTTGATGACGCATGACTCACCGGTGAGTCTTGAAGGCGGCGTGATCTATCATTGCGGTCCGGTTGCATTGAAAAAGGGAACCAAGTGGTTTATGAATGCTGCAGGCCCAACGACGAGTATACGCGAGGAACCGTATCAAGGAGAAATCATTCGTAAGTTCAATGTGCGAGCAGTGATCGGCAAAGGTGGAATGGGAACAAAAACGCTCGCAGCGTTGAAAGATATCGGCGCTGTTTACTTAAGTGCCATTGGCGGTGCGGCACAATATTATGCAAAATGCATCGAAGAAGTGGAAGGAGTGGATTTTCTAGAGTTTGGAGTTCCGGAAGCGATGTGGCACATACGTGTGAACAACTTTCCTGTGATTGTCACAATGGATTCGAATGGAAACAGTCTCCATGCAGACGTGGAGAAAGACTCGGCAGTGGAACTGGCGAAGTTTGCAGAACCGACAGCGTTGTTACAATAATAAAAACAAAAGAACTAATGCCAAAAGACGATTATCCCGTTACTCCGGCTATCCGTATTTTGCGTGAAAAGAAAATATCTTTCATTCCGCATATTTATAAATATGAAGAACACGGAGGTACAAGACTTACAGCGGAGATGATAGGTGTACCAGAGAATCTTGTTGTTAAGACTGTAGTGATGGAAACCGATCAGAAAAAACCGTTGATCATTTTGATGCATGGAGACCGTGAGGTTTCAACAAAGCAGATGGCGCGAATTATAGGAGTGAAGCAGGTGACACCATGCGATGTCAGCACGGCGCAACGCTATACCGGCTATCAATTTGGCGGTACGAGTCCATTCGGTACACGGTATCCATTGCCTGTATATGTGGAAAAGACTATATTGGATTTGCAAAAAATCTATATTAATGGAGGAAAGCGCGGCTTCATCATCGAAATCAATCCGCGAGATCTTCGCATGGCGTTTCAAATCATGGAAGTCGAAGCAGCTATCCTTTCTCAATCATGAGCAGGTGAACCTATGGCATTAGGTACGATCGAATGGACTATTCAACTGCGATTTATTGTCGCTCTTGCGCTTGGTTTCCTTGTCGGCCTTGAACGTGAAAGTATCAAGGTTGATCGGAAACTAATATTCGGCGGTGTCCGCACACACCCTATTATCAGTATGTTCGGATTTGGGTGCGCATGGTTGTATCACGTTGGTGTGGCATTCATGCTGCCGGCAGGATTGTTGGCAATCGCCACACTCACAGGCATTGCTTATGTCGCCAAGATTCGATCTGATCGTTTCGGATCAACAAGTGAAGTCTCTGCTTTACTGACGTTTATCATAGGTGCATTGGCAATGCTGGTGGATGTTTGGATTGCTATGGCGATGGGCATTGTCAATACCATGCTGCTTTCAGAAAAAGCGATACTCGAATCGTACGTGGAACGGTTGAGCAAAGTGGAATTTCTGGCGATTGTCAAATTCCTCTTGGTAACGCTTATTATTTTGCCGGTTCTACCAAATCAAGAGTTTACACCTTTTCACATCAATCCTACAAAAGTTTGGCAGATTGTTATCATTGTATCCACTCTCGGATTTGTTGGATATTTCTTAGAGAAAAAATTTGGTGCAAAAGTCGGATTGTGGTTGTCCGGAATTTTTGGCGGTATTGTCTCGAGTACTGCAGTAACACTTTCTGTTGGTAGGATGGCGCGGAACAATCCTGCGCGAGGCAGCAGTGCGTTGCAAGCAGCGTTGCTCGCAAGCAGTGTGACGTATCTGCGCATGTTGGTACTTATCTGGTTTATTAATGGATCATTTCTCCCGAATTTATGGTATCGTTTTGTCATACTTGCCGCAATTGGTGTCATTCTCTCACTCTGGATGTTTCGGAAGGAATTGCATACATCGGAATCAGAAATGCCCGAATTGCAAAATCCATTTGAAGTACGGCCAGCTATTGGTTTTGCGCTATTGTTTATTATCCTCTCTGTTGTGACGGGATTTGTAAAAACAACAGTAGGGGACTATGGTTTGCTGGGTTTATCTGCGGTTATCGGTCTCTCAGATATTACTCCTTTTATCCTTTCTGTCGTCCAAGGATCAGATGGAACGATGCATGTTATTACCTCAGCAATTATTCTTGCACTGATGAGCAACACGATTGCAAAAGCAATATATTTCGGAAGCCTTTCTCCCACAACAAGAAAAGAGACTGCATTGAAGTTTTCTATTTTCGCGATCGCGCATGTTCCTTTTATTATTTGGTAAGTGCCCTGAGGACGATCCAAAAAA
>PLMS01000104.1 GCA_003142575.1 Ignavibacteriota bacterium | reverse complement strand
GGACGGCGCGCACCAGTGATCACATTCGGATTCATCGGGATGGCAATAGTTCTCGCTCTCTTCGGCATATCAGATCTTCTCAACTTCGGTCCTGTGATGGCCGCGTGCTGCCTTGTACTTCTTTCTTTCTGCGTGAACGGGGCGCATGGAATGATCGGCGGTGCAGCATCGATGGACTTCGGTGGAAAAAAAGCTGTAGCGACAGCCGCAGGATTATTCGACGGGATGCAATATCTTGCCGGTGCATTTGTAGGAATGGGTGTCGGGTACATCACTACAAACTGGGGCTGGGAAGCGTGGCATTGGGCGCCAATTCCATTTGCACTTATCGGTGCTTATGTGATGTCGCGTCTGTGGAATGTAATGCCAAAAGGAAGAAGCGGACATTAACTGGTAGAATCCGGTCACCGACCGGATTTATTCTCGCAAGTTTATCCGATCTAATGATCGGATGCTACTTCTGCAAACTCCACAACTTCTTCGTTATACGCTCAAGCTCGGGAGCGATGAGCGCTGGATCCATTGTCTTCTCCGGCATGTTCTCAAAAACCGCGTACGGAATTTTGTGTCCCTTCACTTCGATAAAGTTCGGGTCTTTGGCTTCCAGCTTCTCCCAATCATTCGTCTTGTAATAATACTCCATCTTTTCATCCGGCAGCGAATGATAGAGAATGGAGTCTTCCTGTCCCGGCCGCGCACGTCTGCGATTCTTGCGGACAGATTCTTCATACGGTACTTTGATATACACCAACGAAGCTTTGTTGAGCATCTCATCCGAAAGAAATGTCAACGCATGATGAATAGCATTCTCGCCGCCTCGCGCAAATTCAACAAGCGTCGTCATCTTATCGTGATATGCCGGATCTTTCAGCACTTTCTTTTTATAGTCCAGTGCCATACGGTCCATATACAAATCCCAGATATACTGGTCCTTAAACCAGTACTTTTCGTCGCTCCAGATACGCGGTTTGCCGAATCGCGTCATGAGATCATCCAACTCAAATGTCTCCCATACGTACACAAAATCGTCGAGTTCCTCAAAGTTGGCAATATGGTACTTTTCAAGACGAATAGTCGGGTCGCATTTTTTCAAGAAGTCTATAACTTCAGATTTACCGGCAGCCGGTCGTCCGGTGATAATGAGGATTGGAAAATGGTTGACCATGATAGTCCCTTTCACAATCGTTATTTCACTTCGTGAATTCTATCTTCAATTTCTGACGATATTTCTTTCATCGCCCGCACCTTGTTCTCAATGGCAGAAAATACTGTTTGGTCCAATACCGTCATCTTACCGAATTTAATACCGAAGTATTTTTCTGCCTCACCCATCATATAATCACTGGCAACACCGGTGTAGGTTTTCGAATCTTCCAATGGTTGACCATTCACAAGAATTTTCAGAAATTCAATCCCACCGTTTTCTTTTTTCTGCCACTCACAGCGAATCCCTGATGTTTGTACATTTCCATGGTCTTTGATAATTGTCTCAATCATAGAGCGAAGCTGACTTCCGGTCACTCGAAATGTTGTAAGCAAATTACGGAAAGGAAGAATCTCGAAAATATCTTTCCTGGTGATCGGCCCCGCCACCATGTCTTTTCTGATGCCAGAAGAATTCATGAATCCCACATCTGCACCCGCCGCTTCGCGTTGCGCATCAGCAATAAAATTCCCGATACCGCTCTCACCATCATTGCCCCGTATCCAATCCGTCTTCAACGTGCCGATGATCGTTGAGTACTCCTGGTCGATATTGGCCTTGATGGAATCGATGAAGATGGAAAGCTCCGTCGTCGGTCGCTCGGAATCATACCACAATTGAAGTAATTTACCATTGCATGCGGTAATGTGGTGTCTCTCAACTGTTACCTCGAGGACACCAAGGTTTTCGCAATTCGATCCTGTCTGTACAATGAGCACATTGTTAATCTTTTTCGGTTGTTTGAGTCGTGTGTGCGAATGTCCTCCGACGATTATATCGAGGCCATGCACATTCATTGCCAAGACAGAGTCTTCATCCACGCCTTCATGGGTGAGGGCTATCAATAAATCTGTTTGGGGATCAAGTAATTCAGCGAGTCGTTGCATTGTTTCAATCGGCGGTAGAATTTTAATACCGATACTGCTCTTTTGGTTCACAAGATTATAGAAGTCGCTCGACATCAATCCTATGATGCCTATTTTCAATCCGTTCTTCTGGATAATGACATATTCCTTATTATTCACCGGGAACCGGTTCGTTGTGTCGACAACATTGGCAGAAACCGTTGGAAATTTTGCAATGTTGGTCAGTTTGTAAAGATTTGCCGATGAGATGTCAAAGTCATGATTTCCCGGTGTCCATGCCTCATACCCGATGCGGTTCATCATTTCAAAGAGCGCACCACCTTCAGCGCCGCTATAGGTATATTCGGTAATCGGATTTCCGGTCATGACATCGCCAGCGTCGAGCAGGAGCGTTGCAGTTTTCACGTGACGGATGCTATCGACGACGAAAGAGAGTTCGTTGAAACCGCCAACAAGCGGTTTCGGGTTTTGTTTCACCCAAAATGCTTCATGCGGAAGAAAGCTGGCATGTATATCGTTGGTGTGGAGGATGGTGATGGTTCTAGGCTGAGCTGGTAGCATGATGGATGCAAGAATGCCCCAGAGGACCATCATAAGAAATCTCACAGGGATTCGGGCTGTCTGAATCATATCGCACCTCTCATAAAAGTATTAAAATTATATGAGATAAGATAAAGAGAAATAACGTCTTTCGGAAGAGGGCTATCTATCCGGTAGTGGTGCACTTTGAAACTCCCTAATCGCCATCCTTACACCTATTTTCCTCAATGGAGACAACAATGAGAAAGAATCTTGCAGTTAATAATCATAAATACGATATTAGATCATACACTTCAATCCAACATCAACAATATGGGGGTAAAGAATGCCAAAAGTTAATCTTGATGCTTTAATACCAAGAGAAGATTTAAAAACCGATACCAAAATTCAACAAGGAATTAGCACGGATACTAATTTAATTAAAGCAATAGAGCTTAAAAGTGACTCATTTTTCTTTTCTTCAATTAGAAAACCAGATTTTCAACGAACGACATGGGAATGGAGCCCAGAAAAAGTTTGTGGATTGATAGAGGGAATGATAAATGAAGATTTGATCCCCTCGATAATTCTTTGGAGATCTCAGGGAAATTATACGTTTGTAATAGATGGTTCACACAGATTAAGCGCAATTGCGGCATGGGTCAACGATGACTATGGAGACGGTTTTATTTCAAGGGCATTTAGTGATGGAATCGAAGCCCCCCAAATAAGATTTGCAGATAAAACAAGAACACTTATAAAAGGAAGAGTTGGTGAATTCAAAGAATATGAAGATTTTCTAAGAACTCAAGAATCCTCAAATCCAATGGTTGTCAAGCAGGCTATGGCATTAGCATTCAAAGGAATATCAGTACAATGGTTGAACAATAGTGATGCAAAAAAAGCTGAAGATGCCTTCTTAAAAATAAATCAACTTTCGGTTAAACTAAGCGATACCGAGCTTGAACTTATTGGTTCTCGAAAAAAAGCAAACGCATTAGCCGCAAGAGCGATAATAAACAATGGTAGCGGACATCAATATTGGAGGGAATTTCCTAAGACAAAAAGAGAAGAAATAATAGCTTTGGCTAAGAATGCCTATAAGACTCTGTTTACTCCAATGCTTAGACCTCCGGTTAAAACATTAAATTTGCCAACAGCGGGGAAAATTTATACAGATGATACATTACAACTTATAGTAAAATTTGTCAATATAGTTAATGGTATTGAAATTGGAAAAAGAGCTAAAAAGAATAAAAACAATGACGATGTTAAACAGGAACTCTTGGACGACACCAATGGAGATCAAACAATAAAGTACTTGAGAAGATGTAACAAAATAGCACTTTTGTTAAATAGCAACAAAAGAGGTTCTCTCGGACTTCATCCTGCTGTTTATTTTTATTCGTTAAATGGAAGATATAAGCCCGGCAGTTTTCATGCAATAGTTGCTTTAATCATTGATTTAGAGAAGAATAAAAATCTAAAAAAATTCATAAATGTAAGACATGAATTTGAATCATTTTTAATTCGACAGGATGAATTAATTCAATGGTTTGGAAGAAAGGCTCGTTCGACAGCGAACGGGTATATTCAAATAAAAGATTTTTTTTTATCTGTAATTGACCTAATTGAGAAAGGGTTTACGGGTAGAAAAATTTTAAGAGAAATCAGAAAGAATCCTGTTTATAGAAATATACCGAAATTTGCTCAAGCTAATGATGATTCTGATAACCCAGATTTTACAGAACACAAAAAGTCTCAAGCCTATATACGTCTTGCATTGCCCAAAGAGCAAAAATGCTCCTATTGTAAGGGTTATATTCCCTCACAAGCAATAACGGTTGACCATAGAAAAAGAAAGAGTGACGGCGGGAAGGGAAGAATTGGGAACGATCAACTTATGCATGCATATTGTAATAACTCTATGAAAAATTAACATGCGACGGCTTACAAGATTAACGAACGCATTCTGCAAGAAACTTGATAATCACAAAGCGCCTATTGCCTTACACTTCTTCCACTATAACTTTATGTGAATTCATCAAACGCTTAGAATTACACCAGCTATGTAAGCTAATGTCGCAAACCATATTTGGACATGGGGGGGAGTATTCTTAGGTATTGCAAAAACAAACAAAAAAGCGGCTTAAAAATAATGTTTTTTAATACTTTGTCCTATTGTATATAGATTAATTAAGTTTATATTTGTAGGTGATGGGGCATACTACATATATCAAATTATCATGTAACATTTCCTTCGTTATTGTCGTCTAATTAATAAAAAACAATGAATACTTCTCAACCAAATTCAATTGCTCCTACTTTTCAAGAATTTCAACCAATACAAATAAATGAAATACTTGAAAAACTTATAGCTGATTTTAGCCGGTCAAAAGAATTGCATAGTTGGGGAATTGATGATGAGATGGTTCAGTCATTGAAAAAATTCTTAGAGAATCCATTTCAGAATGAATATAAAAAACTTGAAAGATCAAGTAATACATTTATGCAATTGTTTCTCGCAATATTAGTAAGTGGAATTTCTCATTTCAAGCTTGATAGTTTAATTGATGGAGTAACATATACAAATCAAGGAACAGAAATATGTCTTTGGATATTTTTAAAACCTGAGCAATGGTCTTTTGAGAATAGAAGAAAGTTTTATCCGATTCTTTCAAGTATAATGAACGTTCCACTTTTTAACCAACATTCTATTGATTATAGAATAGTTAAAAAGGGTACTATTAATCTGCCAGAGTCATACAAACAACTTCAACAAGTCACTCGTTAATGGCTGGCTTTGACGCACATGTCGATCAAGCCGACCGCAATGCAGAATTTTTAAAAGCCTGCGATACTTATTTCCGCGCTCAATACATTGAATGGATAGTTGTTATAAGGTTCTATATTTGTCTTCATATAGTTGAGGCGATTTATGGGACACTTCCAATTCCAAGGCATTTTAAAGATCATAAGGAAAGAAATAGAATATTACCTATGTTTATTGGAAATTTATACGATCAAGCATTTTGTGAGCATTATCTTGATTTGTATCAATTGTCTCAACAAGCTCGATACGATACAAATAAAGAAAACCCATTGACACCTGCCGATATAAATAGCAGTGAAATTAGTTTTAATCACATTATAGAGTATGCAAGGAAAAGATACAGGATCGTTCTGAACAATATATCTTATCCTTCGTCCACGACACTCCCTGTCGTACCCGCTCCCCAACCTTAGATATATTTCTGATATTTCAGATCTTTTCTCCAATTTCAAAATACACCACTACCATCTATCCTTCAAGCTTGTTATACCTTCATTCACCAGGAGAACAACAGCCGGACATAGTCCCCCCTTGCCTCTGGATGCTATAAGACGAAATAATCGGTAGTATCTTGGGTTGATGAGTTCGAAAAGAAATGTGGGAAAGGATTCTTTAAATCGCGATGAATATACTATCGGTTAGCTCGTATCAGAACCTTGCGAAGGTTTTCTCGGCATTATCGCCGGCAACCTTCGCAAGGAGTTCTCAATATTACTTCCCGTTATCGTTACCAAGTTTTCCGGCAAAGTATGCGTCGTAGGCACTCATATCAAAATGACCATGACCGCTTAAGTTGAAAAGAATAATCTTCTTTGTTCCTTCGATCTTTGCCTTCTTCGCTTCTTCAATAGCAGACTTGATGGCATGGGATGATTCTGGCGCCGGAATAATTCCTTCCGTTTGAGCAAACAGTACTCCAGCTTCAAACACTTCTGTTTGACGATACGCTTGAGCTTCAATCAACTTATCATGATACAATTTGCTGATGATGGGCGACATGCCGTGGTAGCGTAATCCTCCAGCATGAATAGAGGGAGGCATAAAATCATTACCAAGCGTGTACATCTTTAGGAGCGGAGTCATACCTGCAACATCGCCAAAGTCATATTTGTATTCACCCTTTGTCAACGATGGACATGTCGTCGGCTCAACCGCAATTGCACGAAGTTTCTTTCCTTCGATCTTATCCTTGATAAACGGAAGTGCAATACCGCCAAAGTTCGATCCGCCGCCGACGCATCCGATAACGATGTCCGGGTATACGCCTGCTTTCTCCATTTGCTTCTTCGCTTCCAATCCGATGATTGTCTGATGCAACAGCACATGGTTTAATACGCTGCCGAGTGAGTAATTAGTATCTTCACGTCCGGCTGCATCTTCCACCGCTTCGCTAATAGCGAGACCAAGACTTCCGCTTGAGTGTGGATTCTTTGCCAGAGCATCCCGTCCCGCTTTTGTATCATTACTCGGACTTGCAACCACCTCAGCACCCCACGTGTGAATCATCGAGCGGCGATACGGCTTCTGCTCGTAGCTTACCCTCACCATATACACTTTACACTGTAAACCAAACATCTTACCGGCCAGCGACAATGCACTTCCCCATTGTCCTGCCCCAGTTTCCGTAGCAATGCGTTTGATGCCCGCCTGTTTATTGTAGTACGCCTGCGCGAGTGCTGTATTGAGCTTATGACTCCCAGCAGGGCTCACACCTTCATATTTATAATAGATCTGCGCGGGTGTTCCAAGTGCTCGTTCGAGATCAAGAGCTCGGATAAGCGGAGTCGGCCGAAAAGTTGCGTATGCATTTCGAACTGCATCCGGAATTTCAATGAAGCGCTCGGCACTCACTTCCTGTTTAATCAATTCCATCGGGAAGAGGGGTGCTAAATCCTGCGGACCGATCGGCTGCTTGGTTCCGGGATGAAGCGGCGGATCCAGCGGNNATTTCCTGCTCTTCGAGCATGAATTTACGCGGCATAATGACCTCCGTATGGTATTTGTTAATAGTATTTTGGTGAATCACACTTGTGAACGGAGGTTTCCACGATTATCCGATTCGGCATGAAACGAAAAAAGGCAGGAACGCTCCAGTCCGCGTTTCCACCTTTGTTTGGGTAATCAGTGTAAATGAGCTACCTCAGCGGAAGCGCGGACTTCATCCATCGCCACCACCAAGCCTGTTGTTGATTACAATATTGCAGCTCGTTATTCATTCTGATAGTAGAGTACATTTTTTTTTAAAAAAAGTCAACTAAAGAAAGCAGATTCCAATCATTTTTTTATTAAACGGTCTTCACACAACTCTAGTAGCACACCACCGGTGGATTTTGGATGAAGAAATACAATATTCAACCCCTCTGCTCCTGGGCGCGGATGTTTATCGATGAGTTGGAAACCCTTTGCCTCAACTTCCCTGAGAGTATCTGCAAGATTCTCCACTGCAAATGCAATATGATGCACTCCTTCTCCCTTTTTTTCAATGAATTTTCCAATTGGGCCTTCTGGATCGGTCGATTCCAATAGTTCAATTTTTGTTTGACCGATTCGGAAAAACGCTGTTCGAATCTTTTGGTCGGAAATTTCCTCAATGTTATAGCAGGGTAAACCAAAAAGATCTTCGTACATCTTTATGGCTTCTTTTAAGTTCTTAACAGCTATACCAATATGTTCAATGTTCGAAATGATCATGGAGAAAGTTCTCTTATCTGTTGTTCTATGGAATAATGAGTGAGTATTTAAAAGACTATGAGCTTGTACTCAACCTTTTTTCAAATAGTAGTATACTCCCGGTATTCTCCAAAGACAGAACGAAGGGTGTTGCAAATTTCTCCAACACTTGCGTACGCTCGTACTGCATGCAATACGAAAGGCATCACGTTGTCCGTTCCCTCTGCCGCTTTTTTTAGCTCTGCCAATCTGGTATGTACCTCAGTCTGATTTCGTTCGGTACGTATTGTACGAAGAAATTGTATTTGTGCGCCTTGTACTGAACGATCAATTTTCAATAATCCTTCCAACTCCTTCTCTTCCATACGGTATTTGTTCACACCGACGATGATACGATTTCCCTCTTCTATCATTTTTGTTGATCGATAGGATGCCTTTTGAATTTCACTCTGGGGATATCCGGCTTCGATGGCTGGGATCATTCCACCGACCGCATCGATCTTTCGGATATATTCCATCGCCTCAGCTTCGATATGATCGGTCATTGCTTCCACATAATAGGAACCAGCAAGCGGATCCACTGTATCGGTAATTCCACTTTCATGAGCAACAATTTGTTGAGTACGGAGGGCGATGCGAACAGAGTTCTCCGTTGGAAGCGCAAGCGCCTCGTCACGTGAATTAGTGTGTAAACTTTGAGTACCGCCAAGCACCGCCGCTAATGTTTGAATGGTTACGCGCACAATATTGTTATCGACTTGTTGGGCTGTGAGAGTAGAACCTGCTGTTTGTGTGTGAAAACGCATCATCATCGATTTTGTCTTCTTTGCGCCAAACCGCTCCTTCATAATCTTCGCCCAGAGACGGCGAGCAGCACGAAACTTCGCAACCTCTTCAAACAAATCATTGTGCGCATTGAAAAAGAAAGAAAGCTGGCCGGCAAAATCATCCACATCAAGGCCGGCATCGATTGCCGCCTGCACATACGCGATGCCATCAGCCAGAGTGAATCCAACTTCCTGCGCTGCCGTCGAACCGGCTTCCCGGATATGATATCCGGAAATTGAAATCGTATTCCATCTTGGTACTTCGCTCTTGCAGTATTGAAAAATATTGGTAATCAATCGCATGGAGGGTTTCGGTGGAAAGATATACGTACCACGCGCTATGTATTCCTTGAGAATATCATTTTGTACCGTACCGTTGATTGCATCTTTTCCGACACCTTGTTTCTCTGCAACTGCAATATACATCGCAAGTAATACAACTGCCGGTGAGTTTATGGTCATAGACGTAGAAACTTTATCCAACGGAATCCGATCAAATAGAATTTCCATATCTGCCAGCGTATCGATTGCCACACCAACTTTACCAACCTCACCATTTGCAAGCTGATCATCACTGTCGTAGCCAATCTGGGTTGGCAGATCAAACGCAACAGATAAACCGGTCTGTCCTTGTTCGAGCAAATAGCGGTACCGTTCATTCGATTCTTTCGCAGTTCCGAATCCTGCATATTGCCGCATCGTCCAGAAACGACCGCGGTACATTGTCGGTTGGATACCCCGCGTGAATGGATACTGTCCCGGAAAACCAAGGTGCTTTCCATAATCTTCGTCTGTTACATCCAGAGGCGTGTACAACGATTTGATCGGAGAAAATGAGACGGTGGTAAATTCTTTTTCTCGTTCTGGAGATTTTTCGATTGACTTCTTGTACATGCCTTCAATCCATTGTTCATGTTCGCTTTTTAGAATATCGCGTGACTTCTCAATAGACATTCTTTATCCTCTTTTCTTATTCAACTATTATGATGTACCATATTAATTTAAATCTTATCTATAGTATATATAAATATGGTCAGAAATTCCCCGAGAATGCTCGTCCTGCCAAGTGCTAGAGATACAAGAGAGAGCTTGACCACGGACGAAACATGAAAAATGGTTAATGAACCATTCAAGACTTGACATTTTACTATTTGATTCGTATTATTGAATAATGATTCATTAAAGAAAATGGTTCAATGAGAAAACGTGAAGGCAACAAAGAGAAAGCGATTCTCGAGGCAGCAGTAAAAATCTTCGCTCAGCGCGGATATCACAGGGCGAAAATATCTTCTATTGCTGAGCAAGCAGGAATAGCAACAGGCAGCGTCTACCTGTACTTTAAGAATAAAGAAACTATTTTGCTTACAATCTTTGATCGGCTGTGGATAGGACTCACAGACAATCTTCGGAATATTGTCAAACAGACCGACATCGATCCATCCACGAAGCTCGATTTAGTGATAGATCAATTCTTTGACAATTTTATTACAAATCCCTCCCTCGCATCTGTGTTTGTCAACGAGCAGCAGCATCTTATTAAAAACAGGCGCGGCAACGTCGCAAAGCATTACAATGATTTTCTTGATCTCGCAGAAGAAATTATTCGCGAGGGAGTTCAGAAGAAAATATTCAACCCGGATGTCGACATTAAACTCTTTCGTCAATTCATTACCGGCGGCCTGCGGAGCGTGCTGAGCCTTTGGTCGCAGCAATCACACTCTTTGCCATTACAGCGCGTTCGGCAAAACGTAAAGTTCTTCATCAAACACGGACTCCTCTGATCTTCAATTCTACTTCTTATCGATTTTATACTCATTGTTTTGAAAAATATTATTTAGAAAATAACCGTTGATTTTTACGGAATTTTCGTGCATTTTAGTAAAGTTTGAGCATAAGCGGAGGTTTTACTATTATCCGTTTAACACAACAGCTCTATTGATAACCATTTTATTCACTTTATAGGATGTACAATGAACACCTTACGCAATCTATTCGTCAATTCCTCGAAGACGACACGCCGCAATTATCTCATTGCGATGATGATCTTCTTCGTCGCCGCGTATGTCTTCATACCATACACCGGCCACACTCAAAGCACCGAACCAACGGTTGCTCAAGAATCATTTCACCCATTCGCTCTTTTCAGCAGTGATAGCAACTTCAAGCCCATTGAAATCTATGGACTTCTTACAGTGCTCGGCATCGCCATTGCCGGTTTGCTCTATGCTCTCTTGCTTGCAAAGCAAGTGCGTAAAGCCGACCAAGGCACAAAGAAAATGCAGGAAATTGCTGCCGCTGTCCGTGAAGGCTCAAACGCCTACCTCAAAGCACAGTTTAAAAAGATCGGTCCATTGATCATTATTATTACATTGTTCCTTTATTTCACGTACACGGGAACGATCGATGCATTCCGTTGGGGACGTTCAGGCGCGTTCCTTGTCGGTTCCATTTTTAGCTTCCTCGTCGGTTTTGTCGGTATGCGCCTTGCTACACAGGGCAACCTTCGTGTTGCAACAGCTGCAAAACGCAGCTATGGCGAAGCGCTTCAACTCGGCTACC
>PLMS01000097.1 GCA_003142575.1 Ignavibacteriota bacterium | reverse complement strand
AAAAACATGCTCCGCCTGTGAGGCGGCACAACCAATATTCGTTGACTGAGACACTCATCGGAGGTTTTGTGAATACTAAATTCTCGCTATTGTTTCTTAGGCTCGTAATTGTAATTTTGGTTATTTTTTCATTTTCGTGTGAAAAAAGCAATCCTGTCGAGAATGGAAAACCACAACTGACCGCTTCGGAAAATCCTGTCACAGTCGCAGTTTTTTGGCAAAAATATATTACAATTTCCGGCGGGCAGGGACCGTGTTTTATCAAATCTGTTTCTGATTCATCTGTCGTCAATGCTTCCATCGATAGATTCANNTTATCCGTATGGAGGAACACTAAGTCTTTTAGGCAAGGCAATTGGGACTGCGATCATTGTTGTCCAAGACAGCGCACAAACGGCTGAAATACAAATTTCGGTTACCGTCGCAACAATCGCCGCATCCCCATCAAATGTCACAGTTCAAGTTCAGAGTTCACAATATGTCTCGCTTCAAGGAGGTATGTATCCTTACGCAATAGATCAACCCGCAAATTCCGNNAGTTGCACCTGGATCAACAATTCTTGTCGTCAGGGACAATGCAAATCCACCCAATAAGGTCACAATATCAATAACAGTCATTCCCAGGCCGGTATTAACAACACCAGGAAAAATATCATTCACTTCCAGTGTTGGAGGGTTTTCTGCGGATGGAATTTTACCGGATAATTTGGATAACATTGCCGCGCTACCTTCCAATAGCGAAGGCGCTGGTGGATTAATTTACATATCGTCACCTGGGACCAATTTTGGGATAATTGTCGGTTATAAGAAACACAGTCAAAATATTTTCGATTTAGTAGAAATTGTTTTTATAAAATCAAATCTTTCTCAAGGAGTTTTGTCCATTGCTTCGTCCGCAGGTCCAAATGGAGTTGACACAGCACTTGTCGAATTCTTTTTGGGTGAAGATCTAAGTTCTCAGACTGCCGGCATGTATCTCATGCATTCAGGGACATTGACTTTCACTGCATTGAGCGCTCAAAAAGCAACAGGAACGTTCAGCGGCGCAGCTACTCTCATTAGAAATGATATCCCCGTAGTAGGAAGTAATGCCACTGTGACAAATGGATCTTTTGACGTGCCGTTGTTGCAGGATAATATGGAACTCACAACCCAAAATATTGAACAAAAGCGGATCATAAGGTTTATTCAAAAAACGATCGAATACAATTTGATGAAAGTGAAATTGACCAGAGAAAAATAGCTGCAACGTGAATGCGAGATACAAGTTGTTCACAAGATCATCCATTCGGAGGTACGCACTAACCATGCGCTCCCCGCCATCCCGATATAAAACATCGGGACGCACACAACGCGAAACAGCGGGGCAGGCAAGCTCGGCTTGTCCAGAAGAATGCAACAATCCCGACAAAGTCGGGACGCAGACATTTTTCAAGATTATTATACTTAAATTGTTACATGAAACAGCGGAGTTCTCCATGATTACACAACTTGCTCACCTCAATTTATTCACCGACAGACACGAAGAAATGCTAAAATTCTATACGGATGCGTTAGGCCTGAAGATACAATTCACACTGGATAACGATAAAGGTGTCCCTTTTGGTTGGTATCTTGCATGCGGCAGAAGGACATTTATCGAGATCTTTGATCAAGCAGGTGCCGTCCGTCAGTGGGGCGGAGAGGTTACAGAATTACAACACGGAAGTAACTATCGCCATCTCTGTTTTGAAGTGAACGGGTTAGAGACCTATCGCGAAATGCTCGTCAGAAAAGGAATACTTGTTTCGGCGATTACTGTCGGAATGGATCATTCCAAACAAGCATGGATAAAAGACCCAGAGGGTAATGACATTGAACTCATGGAATATACACCGGCAAGTTTTCAGATAAGTAGAAAATAACAGCTTAGCCGCCGTCCGTTAGGTGGATGACCATTTATGATAAAGCCATTGACTATTTGTTTCAGTCTCTTGATTCTGTTGCTCCCCAGCGTCTCATTGCAACATCAGACGACGCGGGTTATTTCCGGCAAGGGTGTGTTTATCTTTGGGCCCTCGCTGGCCGAAGTTGATGCATTGAGCTCCGACGAATCAGAGACACTTAATGATTTTGCAAATTATAGTGACAAAATTGCGACGTTTGTAAGAGCCGAAGGTATTACGTGCGAATACGTCTCCGCCCGACAAATCAAAGTTCAATATGCTACAGTGAAAGTATTCATTGTCAATCGAGATTCCATCGAATTTGGTACGATTCTCACCGATGGCATTCAAGAACCGCTGCTGCTCAAATATGTTTTGACTGACACTAATCTGGAAGAGAAGTGCAAAGAATACTTCCACATCAAGTAGCCGCCGCTTGACCAGACGCTCAAGCCCCGTTAAACAACATCGGGATATAATAAAAAGCGACGGAATGAGTGCTCGTACATTTTATATGGCGAGCATAGGTGAAAAGAATGAACTATAAAAGAAAAAACATGCTCCGCCTGTGAGGGCACGCGAAAGGATATTCATATCAATGACAAGTGATATGAAAGATACTAAACTCCAAGTACATAAAGTTCTGTCTGCAATAAACCAAGCATGGCGCAGCAATACTCCTCTTGGGATGTCGCAGTACTTGCATCCTGATATTGTCATGAAATACCCTGGATTCTCAGGTGAAGTAGGAGGACGCGACGCACTTCTTGCTAGTTTTGTTGAATTCTGTACAAACGCTAAAGTTCTCGAGTACAAAGAGAGCAACGAACAAATTAATGTTGTTGGAAATTGTGCTGTTGCAACTTTTCAATTCGAGATGTTGTATGAACGAACTCAATATCAGGAACGATCAAAAGGACGAGACCTTTGGGTGTTTCAATGCATTTCTGATAAGTGGGTTGCCGTATGGCGAACGATGATGGAATTAGAAGAGGTGCGAGTGACTCATAATTGAGGATGCGCTGCTTCATCCGCCGCTCAAGCTCGGCTTGTCCAGAAGAATGCTTCACAGCCGGAGGCATGAGAATGTAATTGATCGACGTGCAATACAAATGAAAACCATGTAAATTCATGTCGAGCTTAGGTGCATTACAAACAGGAAAGTTATCAGAATGGACTATAAAAGAGGTAACACGTTTCGCATGTCAGGGCGCAAACTAATGTATAATGAGTTATTGAGAAAATTATGATAAGACAAGTGAAAGATTCCGATGCTGATGCTTTGTGTCGTATCTATAATAAATATATTGTAGAAACAAGAATTACTTTTGAGGAGACACCGTTACAAGCAGATGAAATGGTGTCCCGTATTAAAAATATCGCACAGAATTTTCCATGGCTGGTCTACGAAGAAAATGGAAGAGCTGTTGGCTATGCCTATGCGAGTAAATGGAAAGAAAGAGCAGCGTATCGCCATTCAGTCGAAATTGCTATTTACATCGATTCCGATTATGTCGGTAAAGGAATAGGTACATTATTGATTGGGGAGTTATTGCCAGCGTTGAAAGCATTGAAGGATAAATCAATTCATGGCGTAATATATGGAGTTGCATTGCCCAATCAGGCAAGTATAGCACTGTGTGAAAAATATGGATTTGAAAAAATCGCTCATTTTAGAGAAGTGGGTTATAAATTAGGCGAATGGGTCGATGTTGGCTATTGGGAACTGATACTATAATCTATTTATTTCGTTTGCGCCCTGACCAGCGGCTCCTTGTCCGACTTCGTCGAGATCGCGTTTCGATATGAATATCGAAACGGACAAAAAAATACGGGATTTCGTCCCGCTGCGAGCGAGACTCTACAATCCTTGATTGAAGAGTTTTTAGATTACCCTGTTACGTCAGTTTCGCTAAGAGAAATTCCCTGTTGAGTCGCGCAATGTGTGTCACAGAAATTCCTTTTGGACATTCGGCTTCACACGCATAGTTGTTGGAGCAATTCCCAAATCCCTCTTTGTCCATTTGAGCAACCATTTTCTGGACTCGCTCCTTGCGCTCCGGCTGACCCTGAGGCAGCAATGCAAATTGCGATACTTTAGCCGCAACAAACAACATGGCAGAGGAATTCGGACATGCAGCCACGCACGCTCCGCATCCGATGCATGCTGCTGCATCCATTGCTTCTTCAGCGTTCTCCTTACGCACAGGAGTGGAATTCGCGTCCGGCACACCTCCGGTTCGCACAGAAATAAATCCTCCTGCTTGCATAATTCTGTCGAACGCTGTTCTATCCACAATAAGGTCTTTAATAACCGGAAATGGATTTGCGCGCCATGGTTCGACAGTGATTGTTTGCCCATCGGTGAAGCTTCGCATCCGCACGTCACAGGTTGCCTGCTTGCGCCCTTTACCGTGCGCGCGTCCGTTGATCATCATCCCGCAGCTCCCGCAAATGCCCTCTCGGCAATCATGATCGAATGCAACCGGTTCTCGATCTTCCATCACTAATTGGTTATTCAGCACATCCAACATTTCCAGGAACGATGCATCCGGTGAAATACTCCTTACCTCGTACGTTTCGAATTTTCCCGTATCATTCTGATTCTTTTGACGCCAAATTTTCAATGTAAAGTTCATGCTCATCATTCCTCATTTATAGCTGCGTTCCGAGGGCTTCACATACTCAAACGTAAGCGGCTCTTTGTTCAACTTCGGTTTCTTGCCGTCGCCTGTAAATTCCCACGCCGCTGCGTATGCAAATTTTTTGTCATTCCGAAGTGCTTCACCTTCCGGTGTTTGACACTCTTCTCGGAAATGCCCTCCGCATGATTCTTTCCGGTGCAATGCATCGAATGCTAATAGTTCCGCCAACTCCAGAAAATCAGCGATGCGTCCGGCTTTTTCTAACTCGATGCTGATATTATCGGAATCACCAACAACTTTTGCATCATTCCAGAATTCTTCCCGAATTTCCGGGATCAACTTCAATGCTTTCTTCAATCCTTTCTCATTCCGCCCCATCCCGACAAAATCCCACATGACTTTGCCAAGCTTCTTGTGGATTTCATTGACAGGTTGTTTACCATTGATGGCGAGAAGTTTTTCCACTCGCTCAGCAACGCTCTTATTCGCCTTCTCGAACTCCGAATGATTGATCGCAAGAGACGAAAATTTTGTCTTCGCAAGATAATCACTCATAGTGTAAGGCAGAATGAAGTACCCGTCCGCCAATCCTTGCATCAGAGCACTGGCGCCGAGGCGATTTGCGCCGTGATCGGAGAAGTTTGCTTCACCGATAACAAACAAACCGGGAATCGTGCTCATCAAATTGTAATCGACCCACAATCCGCCCATCATATAATGGACGGCGGGATAGATGCGCATAGGATCTGCATATGGATCTTCGGCAGTGATTTCATGATACATATCAAAGAGGTTGCCGTACTTCTCTTCAATCCAATGTTTCCCATTCCTTTTGATCGCATCTGCAAAATCGAGGTACACTGCCATCTTTGTCTTCCCGATACCAAGACCTTTGTCGCAGATTTCTTTCGCCCGGCGAGAAGCAACATCGCGCGGCACTAAATTGCCAAATGAAGGATAGAGACGTTCGAGATAATAATCGCGTTCATTTTCCGGAATCTGCGATGGTGCGCGTGAGTCGCCTGATTTCTTCGGCACCCAGATGCGCCCATCGTTTCGCAGGCTTTCGCTCATAAGGGTCAACTTAGATTGATAATCGCCGCTCACCGGAATACATGTGGGATGAATTTGCGTGAAACATGGATTCGCAAACAACGCACCTTTTTTATATGCACGCCAGATGGCTGTCGCATTGCTCGCCTTCGCCATTGTGGAAAGATAGAACGTGTTGGCATATCCACCGGTCGCGAGTACGACTGCATCCGCGACATACGACTCGATTACCCCGGTTCTCAAATTTCGACAGATGATACCGCGTGCCATTCCATCAACAACAACCAATTCCATCATCTCCCGCCGATCGAAAAATTTTACGGTACCCGCACCAATCTGACGACTTAAAGCAGAATATGCACCAAGCAACAGTTGCTGACCTGTTTGTCCGCGCGAATAAAATGTCCGCGATACTTGAGCACCGCCGAAAGAACGCATGTCGAGATACCCGGCATAGTCACGTGCAAACGGCACACCTTGTGCAACGCATTGATCGATGATGCTTCCGCTCACTTCAGCGAGTCGGTATACATTCGCTTCCCGTGCTCGGTAATCGCCGCCTTTCAACGTATCGTAAAACAGACGATAGATGCTATCGCCGTCGTTTGCATAATTTTTCGGTGCATTGATACCGCCTTGGGCTGCAATACTGTGCGCACGCCGCGGTGATTCATGGTAGCATAATGAAATCACATTATAACCAAGCTCTGCCAACGAAGCCGCCGCAGAAGCCCCAGCCAAACCGGTTCCGACTACTATAATAGAATACTTTCGCCGATTGGATGGATTAACTAATTTCATATTGAATCGATGATTCGACCATTTTTTTTCGATGGGCCCATCGGGAATTTTGGAGTCGAGTGTCATAGTCAATGAACCCCCATAATCACGGTAGATGCAGCTTGGTGGAAGAAAAAAAAATAAATCGGAATGGCGGCAAAACCAAGCGGAATCAGACACCAAACGATACATGCTAAAAGATCAAGAAATGAAGTATACGTTTTATTTCGTAGTCCGAGTGTCTGGAATGCCGATTGAAATCCATGCCGCAAATGATATCCAAGTAAGAAAAGCGCAACAAGATAGAATGCATCATACCACGGATTGGAAAATGCCTTTACAACGAGTTCGTATGTTGAAACTTTTTCAGCAGAAAAGCGTGAAGGGATAAAGAATGTTTTCAGATGAATGTAAAGAAATATGCCGATCACACTACCCGTTATGATAGTCGTGCGCGAAGCCAGCGTTGCATTATCCTTCAATCTAAAAGATTTATATTTCACCGGGCGCGTCATCCGATTTTTGAACCAGAGTATGACACCAAGAATCGCATGTCCGAGAACTCCAAGAAAAAGGAATATTTCGATAAAGCGAATGACCGGATTAGAAACGAGAAAATCTCCGTATGCCTCATACATTTTTCCTTGATCATTCGCGAAAAGTAAAAGATTCCCGACAAGGTGTTCCGTCAGAAAGATAATCAGGAACAAACCGGTGAGGCTCATCAAGACTTTCTTGCCGATAGACGAGTAATAAAAAGCAAAGATGTTGTTCATAGAAATTTTTTATGTGTGGTTTAACAACAGTGTTCTTCGAAGAGTGTTTAATTACACCACCATGATACACTAATTTTTCACTGTGAGAGTGTATGGAAGATTTTCGGAAAAAGCAATGAGGATGCCTCAATAAGAGTTAAAAATTTGTTCACAATGAAAAAATCATTTTCATAGCACTATAATTGTGAAAGGACTTGATCGATGAGTTTTACTCGTTGTTCATTCCCTTGTTTTTTTTCAACACCACGAAGGAATATGAAATATTCTTTCAATTTATCATTCCCAAAATTTGACTTAAATATATTTGGATCTTTCAAGTATGCATCGAAAGCCATACTCGTAATAGGATAAAGATTCGAGGCATCATTTTTGTTTGCATAGAAAGTCATCAGGGTCTTGTAGGCACTTGGATGCTGCGGGTATATTCTTATAATATTTTCCAAAATCTTGATGCCATTTTCAGGTTCATTCCGTTCTAATAGTTTGCCGGCATAATTAAAGTGAGTGACGTAATTATCCCGGTGAAGATCATATGCTTTCTTAAAAAACTCCATAGCCTTTTCTTCTAATCCATTGCCATTGTAATCGAATGCTAGGCTTAACTCGTTTGGGAATTTCTGTCGATAGTAATTTCCCGGATCTCCAATGATCATATGTTCGATTTTTGTTATTGATTTGTCACTGGCATTGATACCTATCCAAGCTGCAGTATTCATTCCATTAAAGGCAAGAAAAATTGGAACGATATAGCGGAATCGCTGCGCTTCCGGCTTTGGCCACGGCTTTGTGAGAACAATATAGATTCCAAAAACATTGTAAACGAGAGATGGAAAAGCTAAGATATCCCAATCTCCGCTTCCCCGAACCGCATTGGTTATGAAAGCAAGAAATAACATCCCAAGTCCACCAGTAGCGAAAAACCACATCGTGATGTCATATCGCATTTTCTTTTTGATAGAGACAATGAGAACGATGAGAAATAGAATAAATCCCATCCCGCCTGCAAGCATTTGACTGTTAAAGAATTCCCATAAATGCTCAGTCGAAAACAATGTCATTAGTTGCTGGCCATTTGAAGCCTTGGTAAACGGCACTAATAAATAATTCATTCCAATCGTAGGGGCGATGATATATAAAATTGGAATTACCACAACAACAAGACCTATGAAATGAACGATGGTAATCTTGCTCTTCACAATCCACTTTTCATATTTCCGATAGAGGAGTAATACAACCATCGAAGGTATGAACGCTAACGATAGCAAATGTAATCCGATTGCGATGAGCAATGCTATCATCGGCACTGCACTCCCAACTCTATCCTTGATATACAAAACTCCTGTATAGAGGTACACTAATACACTTAATGCAGGGAGACAGTACACCTCAACGTATCCAAAAAACATTTGTATCGTACCGAAACAAATAAAAAACAAAAAGAACAGCGCTTTTTGAGTTTTTCCTTTAATAAGTTGATCAGTAAGAAAGAGTGAAAGGACGATAAACATTCCACCTGCAAAACAACTCACCCATTGAAAAGTTTGTATTCCCGTCAATCCACCCCATGAGTTCAACAGTCTATAGATTTGGTACATCACAAACATCGTCAAAGCCTCCGTATCCACAAACTCTTGTTTGATTGTTTGTTGAACGCGAATATCCATATCCCCAAGGAAATTGTACTTAATTTGAAAGAGTCGGAATATTCCGATTGAGAAAATTCCTATTAAAAGGAACACGAAGCTTTTGAGATATTTCCTTGAGCCGATCCCCTGAAACAGTTTTGAACCCATTACGAGATCAATAATCTCATTGAGTCGTTCGTTCAAAACCGGAATACAAAGTGCAATACCTATTGCATAAAATAAGAGAATCCATGGAAGAGAATAGTAAGAGATATTATTCATCCCCCAAGTGCGGGTAAGAATATTGTATACAGACGAGTGAGACGAACTGGTAAATATAATGAGAGCATGAAAGGAAAGGAATAAAAGCCAGAAAATGGTCGGTGTCCATATAACACTTTTTTTCATCACATGAGATTGTGGAGCATTTATTCGTTTTACTTTTTTGATAATTGAGAACCCCTAAGAGAAGACGCTGTCCTTTAAGAGCATAGAGAAGTCGTCAAACAAAAACAATAAAGGCTCGACTCTCTACGGTAAAAACACCTGCAAACGAATTCGCTTGGCTCCATGAGTCGATGAAGGTGCACCGGAAGCATTACTTTGAGATATCGGAGTGCTTGTTCCACATAACTTTTAACTGCTCACTCCCTCACTAATGAAACGGCGGACAGAAATCATGCTTCCGAACAACCCAAGTACACAACCAACCCCAACGATGATGCTATAGTAATACGGTTGAACATAGACAAATTGCGAAAGAGAGACAGTAAGCCACTGCTCCAGATAGTTGAACAGCACAAATACGATGCCTGCTGCAATCAATCCGCCAAGCAGACCTTGAAGAAATCCTTCCAGCAAAAACGGTAGTCGAATGAAACCGCGCGTGGCGCCGATAAGCTTCATTGTCTGTATAATTTTACGCTTAGCATAAATGGCAAGACGGATAGTGTTCGCTACAAGAATAACGGAGGAAAGGGTGATAAAGATGCCTATACCAAACGTAATCCAGAGAAACAACTTGGCGCGCTCGTCCAGCATTTCCAATAACTGCTTACGGTAGATAACGTCATCCACACCTTTGAGAGATTTTACTTGATAAACGATACTCTCGGCATGTTTGGCGGTTTTGTAACCTTCTTTCAGGAATATTTTAAGCGATGCCGGCAGCGGATTGAAGTTCAAGATCTTAAATATGTCTTCGCCGAATTCCTGCTGAAAGATTTTCGCCGCTTCTTCTTTTGAAACATAGTGCACTTCGCGTACACCATCCAGCATCTCCACCAATCCCTTCACTTCGGTGATTTGATCATTAGAGAGTTGATCGTTCAGGAAGGCTTCCATCTCTACTTTCTCTCGGAGTGAGTTTACCACACTATTTGCATTGAGAAAGAGAATCGCAAAAAAACTCAGCAGCAATAACGATACGCAGATGGTGAAGACTGCAGCGAACATCGACAACTTCGCGCGTTTGAATCCTGAGAATCCTTCTTTTAACACATATCGAAGTTGCATGGCTCTCTCATTTACTCCGATGTGAACCGCGATCACTTTCGAATGGGCGATAACTACCCAGCACTCGCACTAATGTGCACATTTCTTTCAAGTGATTCAATGCCTGCCGAAGCGGATCGCTGTTCGGCGTTCCTTCAACATCAAGGTAGAAAAGATATTCCCACGGCTTTCCGATGAGCGGACGCGATTCGACCTTCAGTAAATTGATGTCGCGAAGAGCAAATACAGCCAACGCTTTAAAGAGCGAACCGGGAATATTCTTCGCAGCAAAGACGAGTGATGTCTTGAGCGTGCCGTGCGGCTGAACCGGTTTGCGAGAGAGCGCTATGAAGCGTGTGAAATTACGATGATCACTTTCTACATTCCGCTTCAGTATGTGCAGTGCGTGTGCCCGAGCGGCTTGTTCGCTCGCAAGAGCGGCGGCGTCATGTTGACGGCGTTCACGGATAAACCGCGCTGCCGCTGCGGTATCATGGACAGCTTCTACCTTCACATTCTTCAGTTTGTCGAGGAAATTTTCGCACTGACCAATCGCCTGCAACTGAGAATAGATCGTGCGGATATTGCTCTGTTTGGTTTCCGGGAGTGCCATCAAATGCAGTTCTATGCGGAGTTTCACTTCACCGATGATAAAGAGCTTGTGCTTCAGGAGAAGATCATATACCTGATGGATACTTCCGAAAAGCGAGTTTTCAATCGGGACGATACAACGACCTGCAGTATGTCGTTCAGTATCAGCAAAGACCTCAGAGAAAGTTGGCAATGGTTTCAATGCAGAATGTGCGCCAAAGAATTTCCTCGCCGCCTGTTCGCTGAATGACCCCGGTTCACCTTGATAAGCAATCATAGTTTATCTTTTCATTTTAGTGGTTTGAATCATCATGCCATCGGACAATCGTCCAGGGGTATTGCGCTCCCTGACGCATCAATTCAAGACTTGCATATCCATCAACACCAATAATATCGGTCGCATCAAATGTCACCGTAAGATTAAATCCCCGGCTTATGGAAGCTTCTGTAGTGTAAAAATCTATAGACGATGAATCGATAATATTATTCCATACAAGATTTAATCCCTGAACACTATGGAAAAGCCCATATGCAGTCCGCATTTCCTCATCTCTTCCCCATGAAATTTCAGCACCACCGCGATCATAGTCAGGATAAAGAAATATAAAGTTTCCGTCGAAGAGCCTTCCATAGTCTGACGTATCACGAGTAATGTTATAGGCATATTGGAAATTCTGAAACACGCCTTCCAGAGTCTTTTGGTCGCTCTGGCCCGATGAGGTTTTTCCAAGAGAATCATCCAATCCCGGTGCAAACGGATTGCAGGAAACAAGTGCAAAACAAAACGGTATGAATATGATGATATATTTCATAAAACTACCGGCGATCAGCCGCCAGTTTTCGATTATCAGTTGTCAGTTATCAGCAACGGCAATGAGCATAAACCTACCAATCAATATCTAATACCTCATTATCAATTCCCAGCCCTACTGCGCGAACGATCCCTTCAAATCGCTCCACGTAAAGTCGTTCTGATTTTGTGCAAAATCATCCCAGCGGCGTATAACCCAATTTCGTGAACGATCCGACACCAAGAAAAACTGGGCACTCCCTTGTATTTGCGTCGGAATATTCGATTGTGTAAGAGGTACTGTGAGACGATATGTTGCTTCATATTGGATCGAGTCAGATGTAGTACCTTGTGGCGTCAATGTCAAGAACTCTAAAGTTGGAGACGCCCCAGTCTGTAACTTGGAGAGGAGGGCTGTAAAATACTGTTGTTCAGATAATTTCGTCCACTCAATAAAACTACTGGAATAACGCAATCGTGCTTGTGGTGTCGGCTCAAACGCAAACACAAAATCACTGCTCACGGTATCTGCAAAGGAGCGCAAATAATTCACAGTGTTCATATCGTGGAATGCGTTCACCATGTTCTGAAACACCAGCGACGGTTCTGTGGGTGGAGTATAGTTTGAACTCTGCTGAGATGGTTCATCAGGTGTTCTCGTTTTAAATAAATTGCAAGAAATCACACCCAAACATAGGATAATGCCAATCACCTCGATTATTTTTCGCGGCATCAGAAATCCTTTACACTGCAATACGACCTTCTAACGCTCTGGAGAGTGTTGCTTCGTCTGCAAATTCGAGATCAGAACCTACGGGTAAACCCCGCGCTATGCGGGTAATCTTCATACCCAACGGTTTCAACAAACGGGAAAGATACAACGTGGTTGCTTCACCCTCCACGTTGGGATTCAGCGCAAGGATAACTTCCTCGATGGTTGCGTTCGAAAGACGCTGGAGCAATTCTTTGATCTTCAGATCATCCGGACCAATACCATCGAGCGGTGAAAGTGCACCGCCCAGTACGTGATACAGACCTTTGAATTCGTGTGTCCTTTCGATGGCAATCACGTCGTGTGGTTCTTCCACAACGCAAATGAATGAGCGCTCACGTTTCGTACTAGAGCAGATTGCGCACGGATCGGATTCTGTGATATTTGAACATACGGAGCAGTACNNAGTACCGCACCTTGTCTTTGACATTCACCAAAGCTTTTGCCAGCGTAACGACTTCATCGCGCGACATTTTTAATACATACAGCGCAAGACGATGCGCTGTCTTCCTTCCGATTCCCGGAAGCTGAGCAAATTGTTCTGCGAGTTGTTCAACTGATTCGGCAGTGTAAAACATAAAAAATCTCTCGTGAGAATTATAAACCGGGGAGTTTCATACCGGGAATGTTCGGCATCATCCCGCCTGTCACTTTCTGCATTTCCTCCGCTGCCATTGCAGTCGAACGTTCCAACGCTTGATTCACTGCTGCGAGCACTAAGTCTTCCAGCATCTCTTTTTCATCCGGATTGATAACTTCTTTCTCGATTTCAATTTTTACAATGTGCTGTTTACCATTTGCCGTGACCTTTATCATGCCTCCTCCGGATTCAGCAGTCACAATTTTGTTCTCTAATTCTGCTTGTACCA